>JBKQVS010000098.1:0-19414 GCA_052139855.1 Desulfobaccales bacterium | reverse complement strand
GGGGCCGCCAGGGCGCCGTGGATAAGAAGCGGGGCCAAAACCCCGTGAAGGAGACCGCGTCAATGCCTGCCACCCGGCCAGGGACGGTTGAGGAGAAAAATCACGCCGGCCAGCCGGACTACCTTTTCCCCTCATAAGGAAAATAAAAAACCTCAATTCCCTTAAGAGGGGAATTGAGGATTGCACCCGTCTTGCTTGGTCCTCAAGTCGGCGGCGGGCCCGTGTGGCGCGAGTCCCATCCGTCCATCTCACAGGCAGGTCTTCTGGCTCTTGGATCGTCCTAATCCCGGCGCCTTCCCGGGGTGTTTCCGCACCCCAGTGGCTTCAGTCGGTTTCGTCCCCAATTACAGCGGCGGGACCGCGACGGTTTTGCACCGTCTTCCCTTTACCTATAATATTTTATTCTACCCGATTTGGTCCCGGAGGTCAAGGGAAATCACCGGAGCCCGGCCGAAGGCGAGGGCGTTGAGGTCCGCCCCCAGGGCCTGGGCCACGGGGACGCATTTGGCCTGAAGGAGGAACCAGACGCGGGGGTCGGCCAGATGACTCATGGTCTCGAAGTGACCTTTTTGATTTTTCTACTCCGGTTACCCTAGATTTTGCTAATATGAAGCGTTTCTAAAAAAAAATAAAATATGCTTAATATATAATGTTGATTGAATATAAAAATATCATCAGGAGGCCATAATATCATTGACGCTCTTTGATTCAGACTCTCAATACCGGGAAAAAGCGACGATATGGCGTATCTTCTCGCTACTGCCGCTTTATGCAACATTGGCCAGAGGGCGCGTATGGCGATGGTTTGCCATTAACATACCCATGGATCTTGGGACAGGCGGAAGGTTCACGAGTGACATAGACATTTTGGCCCGTCTGCATGACTTTCCCCATTCAGACAACTGGCTCTACGAGACCTGGGAGGTGAAAGTAACCCTCCTATGTAAGGATGGCAGTGCTCGGTCCCTCAAGTCCGGGAAACTACCAAGAACGATGACCCAACTTAAAGCCTACAGGGAGTTTGGTTCACCCTGCGTATCATTGCTCGATATTTATGTTTGTGAAGCAGGCTTCATGGTCCATAATGCCTTTCCACCTTCCTCACTAAACGGCACGATAATAGCTAAGTTGGGGGAGTTGAGTAGCGAGCGCTTTGGATATCAGTTGCTCCCTTTTGAACATGGCAAAAACGGAAATGATGATGTTGGATTAATAGCGTATTCGAACGTGAACAAGCCGATACTAGAAACAACATTCAACATATTGCCCGCCATGGAATCTCACCCACGAGAACCATTCGCACGACTCGCAGACCGGATCGGCGAATTTTTCGAGCATGCTCCCTCTCACCCCCAGAAGTCTTTTAATCAAATTGTATTCTGCAGGAACTGCCGAAATCTACAGTTGATTCGTATCAGGGACGTGCACACATGCCCCAATTGCCAAAAAGATCTTATAACTCAATCCTGACATGACAGTATCCTCGGGTAAGGCTCTAAGGAACGGCCCCACGAAAAAGGCCCCGAAGTCGACGCTCCGAAGCCAAATCCGCACTCTAATCCGCACCCTGGCCGATTATTGGGGCGAAGACGAAGGTGTTTAAGTCCACCCCCAGGGCCTGGGCCACGGGGGCGCATTTGGCCTGAAGGAGGAACCAGACGCGGGGGTCGGCGAGATGACTCATGGTTTCGAAGTGGCCCATGCCCTTGGCCACGATGAGGCGGGCGGCCGCATAGAGCTCCTGAAAATCGGGGCTGGCGGCGTGAAGCTCCAACCCCACGGTGCGGGCGCCGGTGTCCACCACCGGCTCCAGGGCGTCTCTCAGACCCGAGGCCTCCAGGTCCTCCAAAGTGATATCGTTCTGGATGGGCCCGGCCTTCACCGCGTAGAGCACCCGCCAGCCCCGGCGGCGCAGGGAGGACACCAGGGGGCGGTCGAAGAACTGCTCTCCGGCGTTGTCCGCCAGGTAGAGGATCAGACCGGGAGGGCCGGCCAGTTCCTGACGAAAGTCAGGCAGATCATTGATGCCGAAGGCCACCGGGGCCAGCATCTCCCGGGCCGTAGCCGCTTCTCCCCGGAAAAAATCCAGGGCATTGCCCACCGCGGCCAGGCGGAGGAGGGATTCCAGATCGTCGCCGTAAGCCGGGGCCAGGCGCTGGTGCATCCGGGCCGCCAGGGCGGTGGCGGCGGCTTTCCGGGCCGCGAAGGGATCATGATTCACAGAGAAGTGATGGATGACGGCCAGAAGCCGATTGGCGATGGCCGCGGGGATGGCGTCCGGGCCAAACTCCCGGTCCAGCAGGCGAACCGCGGCCTTACGGGCCTGGCGCCGCACCTCCGGGTCCGGGGTAGCCAGTTCCAGAGCGATCCCTACAAGCCGCTCCAGACAGGGATAGCACTGGGGGCGGATGGCCATGGGCCGCATGGTTTGAGGCGATTTATCCATAAAGAGGTGGCTGCCGGTTATCAAATGGTCAGAACAAACAAAAAGGGGTTACGCCAACAGCCGCAACCCCGTGAAATATCTGGTAGGCACGCGGGGATTTGAACCCCGGACCCCTACCGCGTCAAGGTAGTGCTCTCCCCCTGAGCTACGTGCCTGTAGGGTGATAGTTTTCATATAACCTGCGGCGTTGTCGGCGTCAAGAGAGGAAAAAGCCCTGGGCCAGAAAAGGGCAAAATTGTGCCTGGAGATTCTCGTCACCCGGGGAGAGAGTATTTCTCATCTTTTCCCGCTCGGTCCCCCAGGCGGCAAAAGCCGACACCTCGGAAGCAAGGCGTTCCCAGAGGCTTTCCCCAGGCCGGTTCCCGTGCCGGGAACTGCCGGTGAATAACTTGACAACAAGGACCCTAACCGGTTAAAATTTGCAGATATTTTTTCTTTATTTTCTGCAAAGGAGAGGCGGGATGACTTTTCAGGAACTGTTGATGACCTTGGAGCGCTTCTGGGCGGAGCGGGGCTGTGTCATCCAACAACCTTACGATATCGAGGTGGGGGCGGGCACCTTTAACCCCGCCACCCTGCTGAGGGTCCTGGGGCCGGAGCCCTGGA
The DNA here is from genome assembly GCA_052139855.1 of Desulfobaccales bacterium. Lineage (GTDB taxonomy): Bacteria > Desulfobacterota > Desulfobaccia > Desulfobaccales > 0-14-0-80-60-11 > 0-14-0-80-60-11. Next base: position 16,362 of record JBKQVS010000098.1, on the reverse strand, counting down.
ACGTGGCCTACGTGGAGCCATCCCGGCGGCCCACCGACGGGCGCTACGGCGAGAACCCCAACCGCCTGCAGCACTACTATCAATACCAGGTGATCCTCAAACCCTCTCCCAAAAATATCCAGGAACTCTATTTGGACAGCCTGAGAACCCTGGGGCTCGACCCCCTGGACCATGATATCCGCTTCGTGGAAGACGACTGGGAGTCCCCCACCCTGGGGGCCTGGGGCCTGGGCTGGGAAGTTTGGCTGGACGGCATGGAAATCACCCAGTTCACCTACTTCCAGCAGGCAGGGTCCATCGACCTTGACCCGGTGAGCGTGGAGTTGACCTACGGCCCGGAGCGCATCGCCATGTATATCCAGGGGATGGCAAGCGTCTATGACCTGGAATGGACCAAAGGCGTGAAATACGGCGACGTGCACCACCGGGGCGAAGTGGAACATTCCATTTATAATTTCGAGCAGGCCGACGTGGACATGCTTTTTAAGCTGTTCGACATGTACGAGGCGGAAGCCTTGCGCATTATCGGCCATAACCTGGTGCTCCCGGCCTACGACTACTGCCTGAAATGCTCCCACACCTTCAACCTGCTGAATGCCCGGGGAGCCATCAGCGTGGCGGAACGCAGCAGCCTCATCGGCCGGGTGCGGCAACTGGCCCGCCTGTGCGCCGAAGGCTACCTGAAACAACGGGAAGAGATGGGCTTTCCGCTGCTGAAAAAATAGTTATCAGCTTTCAGCCGTCAGCTTTCAGCTTAAAAGACAAATCAGGTTAATAGGATAGTTTTTAAACGAGGACAACCATGGGAAGCGAATTACTCTTGGAGATTGGCACCGAGGAGATACCGGCCCGGTTTATCCCGAAGGTATTGGAAGAGATGGCTACTTCGTTCCGGGAGCTGATGGGGCAGGAACTGATTGCGGTGGGGGATATTGCTACCTGGGGGACCCCCCGCCGCCTGGCCCTGGTGGCCCGGGACCTGGCGGCGGCTCAGGCCAATACGGAAACTGAGGAACTCGGCCCCCCAAAAGCCGTGGCCTTTGACGCGGCCGGCAAGCCCACGCCCGCGGCCCTGGGTTTTGCCAAGAAGCAAGGCGTGGCGGTCTCGGACCTCATGGAAGTGGATACGCCCCGGGGAGTTTATCTGGCGGTGCGCAAGTCCACCACCGGGCGGCCTACCTCCGAGCGCCTGCCGGAGCTCCTGCCGGGGTTTATCCTGGGATTGAGCTTCCCCAAGTCCATGCGTTGGGGGTCCGGAACCATCACTTTTGCCCGGCCCATCCACTGGATCCTGGCCCGTTACAAGGGCGCGGTGGTGAACTTCGAAGTGGGCGACGTGACCAGCGGCGGGGCGACCTTCGGCCACCGCTTTCTGGCGCCCGGGGCGGTGGAGGTTAAGGATGCCCAGGCCTATGTGACGGCCCTCAAAGCGGCCAGGGTTATCGTAGACCCGGTGGCGCGCCGGGAGTTGCTGGAACAGGAATTAGCCCGGGCTGCGGCCGGGGTGAAGGGTGAAGTGGTGCCCAACCCGGGGCTGCTGGAAGAAAACACCTTCCTAGTGGAATACCCCTCGGTGGTGGTGGGGAATTTTGAGGACAAGTTTCTGGCCCTGCCCGACGAGGTGCTCATCACCTCCATGCGGGAACATCAGCGGTATTTCTCGCTAAGGGGCAAAGACGGCAAGCTGCTGCCCCATTTCATTGCGGTGAACAACACCCTGACCCGGGACCCGGATGTGGTGCGCCAGGGCCATGAGCGGGTGATCCGGGCCCGTCTCAGTGACGCCATGTTTTTCTTCCAGGAGGACTCTAAAACGCCGCTGGCTAAGCGGGTGGACGCCTTAAAAGGCGTGGTGTTCCACTCCCTTTTGGGGACCTCCTACGAGAAGATGGAGCGTTTTCGGGAGCTGGCGGTGAGCCTGGCCCGGCAATTGGCCCCGGAGCTGGAGGCGGCGGTTTATTGCGCCGCCACCCTGTGCAAGGCCGACATCGTCACGGAGATGGTGGGGGAATTCCCCAGCCTCCAGGGAGTAATGGGCCGCCAGTACGCCAAGCTGTCCGGCGAGCCCCTCGAGGTGGCCGAGGCCCTCTTCACCCACTATCTGCCCCGGCATGCCGATGATGAGCTGCCGCAGGATAAGGTGGGCGCGCTGGTGGGTCTGGCGGACCGCTTAGATACCATCTGCGGCTGCTTCGGGGTGGGACTGAACCCCACGGGCGCCGCCGACCCTTACGGCTTAAGGCGCCATGCTCTGGCCGTCATCCGCATCGTGCGGAGCCTTAAGCTGCACCTGGACCTGGTCGGGACGGTGGCGGTGGCTCTGGAGCTTCTGAAGGACAAGATCAGCCGCACCATGGAGGAAACGGCCCTGGAGGTGCTGGATTTTTTCCAGACCCGGCTGCAACACCTCCTCCTGGTGGAAGGCTTGGATCACGAGACCATCACTGCGGTTTTGGCCACGGGCGGCCGGGATGTGGTGGACGCGGTGGACAAGGTGCGGGCCCTGGCCGCGGTGCGCCAGAGCCCGGAATTTCCGGCCCTGGCCACGGCATTTAAAAGGGTGATCAATATTGCCCAGGGAGCCGAGCCCGGCGAGGTAGACCCGCTGCTCTTCGACCAGCCGGAAGAGAACATCCTGTTCGAGTCCACGGAGTTGATGGAGCTGGAGGTGGCCCGGGCCTTAAAGAGCCGGGATTACCCCGGGGTCTGCCGGGCCCTGGCCAGCCTCAGAGGTCCGGTGGACGCCTTTTTCGAAAAGGTGATGGTGATGGCCGAGGATACCCAACTGCGCCGCAACCGGCTGGCCCTGCTGGTGCGCATCAGCCGGACCTTCCTGCTCATGGCCGATTTCTCCAAAATCACCACGTCTTAGAGATGCGTCGCTGGTTTCGCCGCAAGGGCAAGGCAGAAGAAAAGTCCGGGGAAAACGGGGCAGCTCCCCTGGTGGAGGAGACTGAACTGAGCTCAGAGGCCGCGGGAGAAGAAGCGTCCCCGATAGCGGCAGAGGCGTTGGCGGCCGAGTCCGTGGCCGTTGGCGCCGAACCACCCCCGGCGCCGGCCAGCCCCATCACAGCCGGGCCCGAGTCAGACACACCCCCTGGGGAAGCCGGGCCGGAGGAGGCAGGGCCAGGTCTCCCGGAGGCCGAAGATCTGGAGGACCCCGGAGAAGTTCCCGAAGCAGTCCACCGGAAGCGGTTCCGGCGCCTGCGGGAGCGGCTGAGCCGGACCCGGGAAGCCCTGAGTGGCAGGCTGGAGCGGCTTTTTGCCGGTCGCAAAGTCGTGGACGCCGAGCTCTTGGAAGAGCTCGAGGAATTATTGATTACCGCCGACATCGGGGTGGAAACCAGCCTCTTTCTGATCCAGGCCTTGCAGGACAAATTGCGCCGCCGGGAACTGGCGGATGTGGAAAGGCTCAAGGCCGCGCTCCAGGCGGAAATGGTAGAGCTACTGACGGCCCCCGCCCCCGAGGACCGGAGCGCCCGTCCCTGGGTGGTGCTGCTGGTGGGGGTCAACGGGGTGGGCAAGACCACCACCATTGCCAAGTTGGCCCACCAGGACCGTCACCAGGGCCTTACCCCCCTGCTGGTGGCCGGGGACACCTTTCGGGCCGCGGCGGTGGAGCAGTTGGAGATCTGGGGGGAGCGGGTCGGCGCCGCGGTGGTCAAGCAAAAGACCGGGTCCGACCCGGCCGCGGTGGTGTTCGACGGCCTGGCCGCGGCCGAGGCCCGGGGCGCAGACACGGTGTACGTGGATACCGCCGGGCGGCTCCACACCAAGGTCAACCTGATGGAGGAGTTGAAGAAGATTCACCGAACCGCGGCCAAAAGAATCCCCGGAGCGCCCCATGAAGTGCTGCTTATCCTGGACGCCACCACGGGCCAGAACGCCCTGAACCAGGCCCGGTTATTTCACGAGGCCGTAAGCGTGACGGGCCTCATCCTCACTAAGATGGACGGCACCGCCAAAGGCGGCATGGCCCTGGGGGTGGTCCACGAGACCGGCATACCCCTCAGATACATAGGGGTGGGGGAAGCCATGGAAGACTTGCGTCCCTTTGACGCCGAGGCCTTTGTGGAGGCAATCCTGGGATAAGAGGGACAAAGGGCTAGGAGCGGCGGGACCTTGAGGGCAGTAACTGCAGGCAAAGCCGGGGGGCGAACCACTGGCCGGAGTTCACCGGCAGAGACCGACTTTAAGATATTTTCAGATGAATTTTCAGCCTCTTGATCTGCTTGCCCAAAATTTTTTACCTCACTGCCTTAATAAAACCCTGAGAAGGTGAGTCTAATTATATTTAAAGCAGCACGTCTGGCAGCCGGCCGGCCCCGGTAGGGGTGAAGGGACCGAACCTTTGAGCAGCGCACCACCAATTTGGCGGAGACCCCTTTTTCTCTATTATTGGGTTCCTCCCATCCTTTGGGGCCTGACAGTGCTGTCTCTATCGGGAGATGCGGGTTCGGACACCAACACCAGGCACTTGCTCCAATGGCTTTTGTCAGGGTTTGCGGCCCTGGAACCGGCCCAGCTTAACATGGTCAATTTCTATCTGCGGAAGACCGGACACGTCCTGGCTTATGGCTTGATGTGTTTTCTCTGGTTCCGGGCCTGGCGCGGGCATGGAGAATGCGGGCCAGGCTGGGCTTTTATCCTGTCTTTAGGGTTTTGCCTATTCTATGCCTCGATGGACGAGGGACGCCAATGGTTTTACCCCTCCCGAACCGCCAGTATCGTCGATGTTATCCTGGATATGTCCGGCGCCAGCCTGGCGGCGCTGATTACTGCAGCAGTGTGGAAACCCCGGTCCCCTGCCCTCAGCATATCCATAACCGGGGGGCACGCCACCGGGCCGGAATAATCTTTGCATGGCTCCCTTGAAATTCGTCCAGAGAGAATTTATTTTGAATTAATTAGTGGTTAGGGATTTCTCCCTGACCCCAACCCTTAGGGCAAAGATAGAAACCTTATGACTTTTTCCTCGCAACATCTGCGCTTAGGCGGCTCCGGCCGGCGGCGGTTATGGCTGCTGGTATCCCTCGTGGCCGCGTTATGGATAGGACTCGCCGTTACCCCCCTCCAAGCGGCGGCGGATGGCAACCTCTTTAACCAGGTGGTGGAGCACAAACTGGCCAACGGCCTCAGGGTGCTGCTCCTGCGGGAGTCCCGGGCCCCCATTATCACCCTCCAGGTGTGGTATCGGGTGGGTTCCCGGAATGAAGCCCTGGGAAAAACCGGCATCTCCCACCTGGCCGAGCACATGATGTTCAAAGGTACGGCCAAGTATGATGCCAAGTATTTTTCCCGGGAAGTGCAGAAGGTGGGGGGCATGGATAATGCCTTTACCGCCCGGAATTACACCGCCTACTTCGAGACCGGCCCCAAGGACCAGTTGCAGCACTGGCTGGAGATGGAAGCGGACCGCATGCGGGGCATCAATGTGGACGAAAAGGCCTTCGAAACCGAAAAGAAGGTGGTGATCGAAGAACGGCGCATGCGCACCGAAGACGACCCGGTGAGCTTCATGCAGGAAGCCGCCATGGCCGCCACCTTTGAAGCCCACCCTTACCAGTGGCCGATTATCGGCTGGCTCCATGACATCGAAAGCATCTCCCTGGATGATTACCGCACTCATTACCACCGTTACTATCTTCCCAATAACTGCACCTTGGTGGTGGCGGGCGATATTGACCCCAAAGAGGCGCTGGCCCAGATCGAAGCGACCTTCGGCGCATTGCCGGCGGGCCCGGAGCCTCCCAAGGTTACCGCCAAAGAGCCCAAACATTACGGGCCGCGCCGAGTGGAGGTACACCGGGAGGCACAGTTTCCTTACCTCCTGATGAACTATCACGTTCCCAACTGGGAGAGTCCCGACGCCTACCCCCTGGAGTTGCTGTCCCGCATCCTGTCGTCGGGGCGCAGTTCCCGGCTGTATCACAACCTGGTGTACCAGCAGAAACTAGCCCTGGAGGCCGCGGCGGACTATGATTTCGACACCACCGACCCTTTTATCTTTTCGCTATCCGGCCAACCCATGCCGGGCAAGACCGTAGCCCAGTTGGAAGCGGCCATAGAAGCGGAGATCAAGCGGCTGCAAACCGATCTCGTGGCGGACAAGGAACTGCAAAAGGTCAAAAATCAGGTGGCGGCCTCCTTTTATATGGCCCTGGATTCCATCTTCTACCGGGGTATGCTGTTGGGGCGGACAGCCACCGTGGCCCGCTGGACCCTGCTTAAAGAGTTCATTCCCAAGATTCAACTGGTCACCCGAGAACAGATCCGGGAAGTAGCCAAAAAATACCTGGTGGCCGATAACCGGACCGTGGGGATCCTGATTCCGATCAAGGGCGGTAAGGCTCCCACCGGCCATTTCCCCGCGGGACACGAGATTCGCTGATCCCTGGAGGCATTTTGTCAGGGACGGCATTAACCTGGCAGGCGCGATCGTTATGGAGAAAAAAGTGCTTAAACGTTTTACCTGGGTGGTCATGGGAGTTTTGCTGTGGAGCAGTGCGGCCCTGGCGGCGCCGGGTTCCCAGGTGTTGGGAACCCGCCAGACACTGCCCAACAACCTGGTGTGGCTGTTTTCCCCGCAGACCGAACTACCCCTGGTGACCCTGGAACTTCTCATTAAGGCCGGGACCCTGGAAGACCCGCCGGGAAAGGAGGGATTGGCCAACCTGACGGCGTCCCTCTTGCTCAACGGCACCAAATCCCGCTCCTCGACCAAGATTGCGGAAGAACTGGATTTTATAGGAGCGCGCCTTTCCGTCGCCGGGGGTGATGATTTCGCCACGGTAAGCCTGACAGTGCTGAAAAAGGATTTGGGCCCGGCCCTTGACCTGCTCAAAGACATCTTGATGAACCCCATTTTTCCGGCGACGGAAGTGCAGCTGAAAGTGAATCAGTTCAAGGCGGCTCTGGCCAGTGCCGAAGACGACCCCAAGGTGGTGGCGTCCCGAGCCTTTATCAAGAGTCTTTACGGCGCCTTTCCTTACAACCATCCGGTCATGGGTACTCCCCAGGGACTTTCGGCCATTACCCCCCGAGACCTGGTGGAATTTCACCGGAAGTACTATCGGCCAAATAATACCGTCTTAAGCGTGGTGGGAGACTTAACCCCGGAGGAGGCGCAGCAATGGGTCGCCAAAATTTTCGGCCCCTGGGCCGCGGCTCCCCTCCCCAAGGCCAACTTGCCCGCCATTCCGCCGCTGGATCAACGCCGCGAGGTGATGATCGATAAAGATATCACCCAGGCCAACATCATCATGGGCAACCTGGGGATCGCCCGCAAAAATCCGGATTTCTACGCCTGCCAGGTGATGAATTACCTCTTGGGGGGCGGCGGCTTCGCCTCCCGGCTCATGGACGACATCCGGGTCAACCGGGGGCTGGCATACAGCGTTTATAGCTCCTTTTCTCCGGGCCTGGAACCCGGTCCCTTTATCGTGGGCCTGGAGACCAAAAACGCCACCGCGGGCGAAGCCATTACCCAGGTAGTGGAACAACTCCGGCGCATCATGACGCAGCCGGTGACGCCGGAGGAGTTGAAAGACGCAAAATCTTATTTGATCGGCAGCTTTCCCCGGAAAATGGATTCCATCTCCAAGCGGGCCTGGCTTTTGGGATATGTGGAAGTCTACGGCCTGGGCCTCGATTACCCCTGGCGCTATCCGGAGCTCATCGAGCACCTGACCCCCGGGGATATCCAGAAAGTGGCCGAAAAATATCTCCACCCGGAAAAATATCTTCTGGTAATAGTAGGGAAAAAATCTGCTATGACACCCCTGCCGGGTACCTTACCCAGCCAGAAGAAAGAGGAGAAGAAGGATGAAAAAAAGTAGTGTCATAATTAGCCTTATATTAGTTTGGGCCCTGCTGGGCTTAGGGCCCGTGGGATCGGCCCTGCAGCCGTCGTGGGCCCAGACCCAGGCTCCCAGCGTTCTGGCCCCGGATACCTTTGCCAATCTGGCCAAGCAGGTCTCGGGCGCGGTGGTCAATATCAGTGCCGAAAAGATCGTCAAGAACCAGATGCAGGAAATGTTCAAGGAAGGCGCCAAGCGGCCGAAAGGGAGTCCGGCCCCAGAAAACCCCTTCGGTCCTGAGGGCCCGTTCCGGGATTTCCGGGATTTCTTCGATAAGTTTTTTGGCGAAATGCCCAAGAGCTACAAAGCCCGTAGTCTCGGTTCGGGCTTCATCATCGACCCGAAGGGCTATGTGGTGACCAATAACCACGTGGTGGAAGGCGCGGATAAGATCAAGATCATCCTGGTGGGAGGCAAGGAATACCAGGCCACGGTTAAAGGCCGGGACCCCAAAACCGACCTGGCTCTGATCCAGATCGTCAACCCGCCCGCGGACCTGCCATTTCTCAAGCTGGGGGATTCCGACGCCATGCAGGTGGGAGACTGGGTCCTGGCCGTGGGCAATCCCTTTGGCCTGGGTCATACCGTTACCCAGGGGATTATCAGCGCCAAGGGCCGGGTGATCGGCGCCGGGCCGTATGACAACTTCCTCCAGACCGACGCCTCCATCAACCCGGGCAACAGCGGCGGCCCCCTCCTCAATCTCAAGGGCGAGGTGATCGGCATTAATACCGCGATCCTGGCCTCCGGACAGGGCATCGGGTTTGCCACCCCCAGCAACATCGCCCAGTCCATCATCCCCCAACTAGAGTCGAAGGGCAAGGTGGTGCGGGGCATGATCGGGGTGCAGGTCCAGAACGTTACGCCGGAGCTGGCCAAGTCCTTCGACATGTCCGAACCGAAAGGCGCCCTGGTAGGCCAAGTCAACCCCGACACACCGGCTGCCAAAGCCGGCATCCACCGAGGGGATATTATCATCGAATTCAACGGCCACCCCATCCATGAGATGAATGAATTACCCCGGATGGTGGCGGAAACAGCGCCGGGGTCCAAGGCCAGTCTCAAGGTCCTGCGGGAAGGCAAGGAAAAGACCTTGAACCTGACCATCGCGGAACTCACCGACGAAAAGCAGGCCCAGGCCAAAGAAGAAGGGGCGGCCGAAAAAACCCCCCTGGGCCTTGAGGTGCAGAACCTGACCCCGGCTCTGGCCCAGCAGTTCCGCCTCCGGGACAACAAGGGGGTGGTGGTAATCCAGGTGGAGAGCGGCAGCCCCGCCGCTGATGCCGGCATCCGGTCGGGAGACCTGATTCTGGAAGTGAACGGCGAGGCCGTTGGCACGGTGAAAGAATATCGGGAGGCCATCGGCAAAGTGAAAAAGGACAGCGTCGCCCGCTTTTTGATCAAGCGCCAGGGGCACACCCTCTACCTGACGGTGGAGACTCCTAAATAATCCCAGCGCCGGCCCCCCCCGGGAGGCTGGCGCACCACAAGTGGTTAACAGAGGGGCGGTGGCGGCACCGCCCCCCTGTTTTTGGCCCAATACTGAGCCGCTTTCAAACGGATATTCTGGAGAGCCGCCGTCAAGGACCTTGGGCGGCGGGATGCCGGGGTGAATCGCAGGCAATGGGGGGTCAAACCTCGGGGACAAAACATGCCGGCCCATTATGCAAGGGCAATAAAAAGGGCAGACCTCGGTCTGCCCGGTGGGTGCATACTGCCACGGACGACCCCGCCGGGCTGGCCGCGACCTCTTGGGGAAAGCTATTGCTTGGTGATGACTATCAGGGTTTTGTCATTCACCAGGGGATAGATCTCATCCAGGTCTTTATTGAGCAAAGAAATGCAGCCTTTGGTCCAGTTTACCCCGCTAAGGTTCCGGGAAGGGTCTTCAGTCCCATGGATGCCGACATCGCCACCGATGTCCGCTTCCGGGGGAATCCGCCCCGCCTTCTTCGCCCGGGAGAACTTGAGCCAGTTCTGGCTGTTGGGATAATCCAGCCAGATGAAACTGTCCCACCTGGGGTGGGGATACTTGGCCCGGACCCGGTACACCCCTTCGGGAGTGCAAGTGTCACCCTGGCACAACTTATCATTGCGCGGATCGTTCCCCAGGACCACAGGATATGTCTTAATGGGGGTCAGGCCCCGGTAACAGGTGAGTTTGCGGCTGAGTTTATGGATCAGGATGACCGTTGGCTTATCGCGATCACAGTTGTAACCTTGCTCAGTTAATACTTGGGCGATGTACCGTTGTTCCGGTGTCAGTTCGGTTTGTTGTTGTTGATACTCCGGCAGCGGCGCTTCCAGGGTGGCGGTTTCGGGCTTCCCCAGGCCCCCGCCGCACCCGGCGCCCGCCGCCAAAAGCAGCGCCACGCACAGGAAGTAAAATAAGTTACGCATATTTTCCACATCTCCCCCCATTACGGTGATATAACGTAACAGGTTTTCACTATAGCAAAGGAAATTCCTATTTACAACAATATTTTTGCTTATAGGTCTTTTATTGTATTTTTTTAGTATCATATTGCCATGCATCTTATTGTCGACGGCTACAACATAATCAGGCAGTCACCCCGATTGCAGTCCCTGGACGCCATGGACCTGCAGGCTGGCCGGGAGGCCTTGCTGGAACTGCTGGCCCATTATCGCAGCCGGTCCCATCACCAGATTACCGTGGTGTTTGACGGCTGGCAGCGAGGCGATCTCAAAGAGGGCCGGGACCGGCATCAGGGCATCCTGGTCATTTATTCCCGCCGGGGGGAGCGGGCCGATGAGGTTATTAAGCGGTTGCTGCATCAGGAGCGGGAACGCGCCCTGGTGGTCACCTCCGATCGGGAGATCCAGGTGTGCGCCGAGCAGGCCAAGGCAGCCTGGATCAACGCCAGTCAGTTTGAGTCGTCGCATCTCCAGGACCCATCGGGGGCGGCTGACCCTGACGCCGGAGCGGACCTCTCAGCCCGGGGCACCCACAAGAAGGGCCCGGCCCGGCGCTTATCCAAGCGACTGCGCCAGCGCCAGCAGCGCTTGAAAAAGCTGTAACGGTTTAGAAAAGTATGGGGTTTGAGGTATTCTGATAAAAGAATATAAAAAAACCGGGAAGGGTGGATTAGCCCTTCCCGGCCGGGCGCCCCGGCCCCTTGAGGCCGGGGACTTGGTTAAGCCCGGTTTGCGGTTTTGATTAAGAGGGATGAAGTGGCTGCCGATTCGGCATTACTTGGCGGCCTCCGGGGTCTTTTCCATGGGCGCGCCGGATTTCTTCTCGATGGCGCATTTTGGCTCTGCCTTCTTAGCTACCTTCTTGGCTTCCGGCTTGGTTTTGCCTTTGTCCCCGGTTTCCACCGCCTCTTTGGTCTTATCGCCGGGTTTGACGGTCTCTTTAACAACCGGCTTGGCGGCTTCCTTGGGAGCCACCTGGGGCTGGACATCCTGGGTGGTCTGCATCGCAGGTTTTTCCGGGGTCTTGGCCATCTGAGCCTGGGCCGCAGCGGCCAGACCCAAAGCAAAAGTCACAGCAGTCAACGCGGTGATGATCTTTTTCATGTAGTTTCTCCTACCGGTTTAATGGGTCGCCCCTGACGACCTATCTCCTTAATTTTGCATAAAGCTTGCCAAGCCAAAATCTTAGGGTCTCCCAATTAACTTCTTGATATTAATATAATTTAAGGAATCGGCACCATCTTCCCACTGGTGCTCCTCCAAGCTTGCGCCCCCCAAATCCTAAATTGAGAGGAAGGCCGGTTTGCCGGTTGTTTTCTGGTCAAATTGACAAAGTGATCCGGGAAAACTCGTTTTTGAGCCACCGCAATTTGGCGAAATGAGAGGGAGAGAAACGGCAGAAATTCCGGGGGCGCGGCCCGCATTAGGGTAAGGCGGGCGAAATGAGGCTCAGGCAGGCCGGCGCAGGGCCAGATAGGTCTCCAGCCGGCGCAGCGCCTCGGCCAGGTTTTCCAGGGAGTTGGCGTAGGAGAAACGAAGAAAGCCTTCACCTCCGGGGCCGAAATCGATGCCCGGGGCCACCCCGACTTTGACCTTTTCCAGGATGTCGAAGGCCAGGGCATAGGAGTCGGCCGAGAGGTGGCGGGCATTGACAAAGACATAGAAGGCCCCAGTGGGGGGCACGGGAATCCGGAACCCCAGTTTGGCGAGACCCGCCAGCAAAAACCGGCGCCGGACATCATAGGCAGCCCGCATGGCCTCGATCTCGGCCCCGGCCTGGGTCAGGGCCGCGATGCCGGCCCGCTGCACAAAGGGGTTGGCGGAGATAAAGAAATTCTGCATCAATTTCTGGAGGGGGCGGATGAAGTCCAGCGGCGCCAGGAGGTACCCCAGGCGCCAGCCGGTCATGGCGTAGACCTTGGAAAAACCGTTGATGACAAAGGCTTTGTCGGTGAACTCCAGGATGGAGCGCTCCTTGCCTTCGTAAACCAGGCCGTGGTAGATCTCGTCAGAAATGACGTAAGGACCTAAATCCGCCAGGCGGGCCATCCAGTCAGACGACATCAAGGTGCCGGTGGGGTTGCCCGGGGAGTTAATAAGCACCGCCTTGGTGCGGGGCGTAAGATAAGGACCCAAGGCCGCGGGGTTCAACTGGAAGCCGTCTTCCTCCTCAACCGGCACGTAGCGGGGTACGGCGTCCACCAACTTCATGACATTGGGATAGCAGGCGTAATGGAGGTCCGGGAGCAGGACCTCGTCGCCGGGGTCCAGGAGGGCCCCGAAGATCAAGATCATGGCCGGGGAGGTGCCCGAGGTGACGATGAATTGCTCAGGCGTCACCGACACCCGGTACTTGTCCCAATAATGCCGGCACAAAACCTGGCGCAACTCCATGAGCCCCTGGGAGTGGGTGTACTGGGTCTCCCCCGCGGCCATGGCCCGGTAGGCCGCCTCCTTGACCACCTGGGGGGTGTCGTAGTCCGGCTCGCCGATCTCCAGGTGGATGACAGACTCGCCGGCGCGCTCCAACTCCTGGGCCCGCTCCAGGATGTCCATCACCAGAAACGGGGTAATCTCCCGGGCCCGCCGGGACACGGCGCTGGCTGGCTGCTGTTCCATAGGGCTCCAGCATAACAAGACCATAACCAGAAAACAACCTCTTCCCAACCGAGGCCGAAGGCTCCGGGTGGTGGCCCGTAAGATTATTTTAACTATTCTCTTGACAAGTATACTTATGTATAGTATTTTATGATCATGAAGCCCTTAACCGACCGACAGCAGACCGTGTTGGCCTTTGTGGAGGAGTTCTGCGAGCACCAGGGCTATCCCCCCACGGTGCGGGAGGTGGCCGCCGCCTTCGGCATCCAGCCCCGGGCCGCGGTGGATCACTTGGCGGCCTTGAGGCGCAAAGGCTACCTCCACCGGGAGCCGGGGCTCTCCAGGGGCCTGTCCCTGACCTCCCGCAGCCCGGGGCCGGTGGTGGAAGTGCCGCTGGTGGGCCGCATCGCCGCGGGCCAACCGCTCCTGGCCAGCGAGAACGTGGAAGAGACCTTGCCCCTGCCCCGCTCCTGGGTCCGGGGCGAGGAGGTCTTTCTCCTGAAAGTCATAGGAGAAAGCATGGCGCCGGTGATCCTGCCCGATGACCTGGTGATGGTCCGAGTACAGTCCCGGGTGGCCCGGGGCGAGATCGCGGTGGCGCTCATCGACGATGAGGCCACCTTAAAACGGGTGTACGAGGAGGCCGGGGGCCTGGTCCTCAAGGGCGACAACCCGGATTTCACCCCCCTGCGCTTCTCCCCGACGGAGGCTGCGGACGTGCAGATCCTGGGCAAGGTGGTGGGTGTATACCGCAACCTGGAGGGCAAAAGACGCGGATGAAGGCATTGAGTCACTACCTTGCCCCCCTGCAACCGGGCCGGGGGGTCTTGCTCTGGGGGGGATACCTGCGGGCCCTGACCGCAGCCGCGGCCGTCTGGGGGGTGGCCCGGGAAGCGCCGGTGTGGGTGGTGGACGCGGCCAACCGCTTTGACCCGTACCGCTTGGTCCGGGAGGCAGCCGGCCCCAATCTCCCGTCCCGGGAGGCGCTAACCCGGGTACGGGTGGCCCGTGCCTTCACCTCCCACCAACTGGTGCGCCTCCTTCAGGAGACCTTCCCGGCCAAGCTTGCCTCCGGGAGCCTGGTGCTGGTCCTGGGGCCGGTGAGCCTGTTCTACGACGAGCAGGTGCCCTTAGGCGAACGCCGGCGCCTCTTCCAGGACCTGGTGAGCCTCCTGGCCCGGATCAAGACCCAGTCGGCCCTGCTGCTGCTGCAGCCCCTCTTGCCCCGGGCCGCGGCCAACCGACACTTCGGCCGGCTTCTGGCCCCGGTGATTGACTACTTTGTGGAGGTAGAGGCTCGGGAAGACCATAGCCATGCGAGCCGCCGGGCAACTCCGGTAGTCTCGACGCTTTCGCCGAACAGCTTATGGGACGGAGGCGATCACGCCGCCCCCTCCCGACCTCAGAGAGGAGACCTTTAACGTGGACGTATTTTTGCCCGAGTGCCCCTGCCTGCATCCCGGTCTAAAATTTTCGGCTCGGATGAAGCAATTGAGCCCAGCCCTGGCCATCCCGGAAGACGCCATGACCTATCTCCTGGAAATTCTGAAATTCCTGGGAACCCTGGCGCTGATTGGGGTAACCGCCTTGATCATGCTGATGGGGGGGTAGTGTGCAGTGAACAGTGAGTGGTTAGGGAAAAGGCAAAAGCTAACTGCTGTTTGCTGACAACCGACCCGACTGCCTCAAAGGAAATCAACCATGGGCCGGACGGTTTTACCTTATAGCCAGGTGTGGGAAGCAGAGCGGCAGCGCTGGCAGAAGTTCCGCCGGGCCCTACGCCAAGAGGACCAGATCCACCTGGACCGGCTCTTTGAGTCGGCTCGGCTGCACCTCCAGGCCGGGGTGTACACCGCCAATCCCTGGCCCCTGGAGTCCATGCTGCTCTCCATGCTCTTGGAGCACCAGAAGACCCTGGGCGCCCTGGCGGAGCGCCTCCGCCAGGTGGAGGCGCAAGAAAAGACTTTGGGGGGAGGGCCAGGGAGTTTTCCATAAGCGCTCCCTGCCCTCCCCCCAATCCCCCCTCCCAACCCGCTTAAGGGGGCCATAGCAGCCGGAGCCGACGGCTCCGGCTGCCTTTTGGGTTTGTTCTAACCTATGGGGTTGGGAGAGAGGGTTTGGAAGAGGGGACAGGGGCTTTTGTCCCTGGCCCCCTCTCCCAATTCTTTCTCAAAACCCCATGCAAACCACCGGCTGGCTCTTTGACCTCTATCCCTTAGGCGACCGCATGGTGTTATGGTTTATTACTGCGGCGGGTGAGCGGTTACGGCTGGAGGACGATTTTCCCTACTGTATCTATCTAGGCGGGCCTCAGGCGCAGCTTAAGTCTCTGGCCCGGGCCTTGGGGCGGAAAGGGTGGCTATGCCGCGCCTATCCGGCCCGGCGCCAGGATTTATGGACCGGCCGGGATATGCCGGTTTTGGCTCTCGAGGTCAGGGGTTACGGCTTCCTGCCCCGAGTGCGGCAGTGGCTGGGGACGCTCCCCGGTGAGGTGACCTGCTACAACTGCGATCTGGACATCCCGGCGTACTATCTCTATTCCCGCCGCGCCTGGCCCTGCGCCTGGTATATGGTTACGGCCGAAGCCGGGCGCCTGCTCCACCTCGCCCCCCTGGAAGACGCCTTCGCACTGGAGTTTGCGGCGCCGCCCCTGGTCACCCTCACCCTGTCCCTCACCCGGGACCCACTCATCCCCCTGGGGGCAGGAAACGGACTGGCGGTGGGGTGGGAAGGACGCACCCTGGAGTTGGAAGCCCCCGATGCGCCGGGCCTGGTGCGGGAGCTGGCCGGCTGGCTGAAACGCGCCGACCCTGACTTGGTGCTGAGCGACTGGGGGGACGAAGAGATCATTCCGATCCTGACGCGCTGGAGCCGGGAGTATGGGGAGAACCTGCCCCTGGATCGGGAAGCAAACCCGGTCCCCCGGCGGTTCAGAGACGGCCGCAGCTATTTTTCCTACGGCCGCATCGTCTACCAGGGATCGTCGGCCCCTTTTGCCGGCCGCTGGCACCTGGACCGGCGCGATTCCTTCTACTACCGGGAATCGGGCCTCATGGGCCTCATCCAGATCGCCCGGATCGGCCAGATGCCTCTGCAACAGGCGGCCCGGTCCAGCCCCGGGACTTTGATCACCTCCATGCAACTGGCCCGGGCCGTGAGCGACGGGATTCTCATCCCCTGGCGCAAAGCCGAGCCCGAGCACTTCAAAACCGCGGGGGAACTGCTCACCATCGACAAAGGGGGCCTCACCTTCATGCCGCCCATCGGCCTCCATACCCAGGTGGCGGAAGTGGACTTCGCATCCATGTATCCCACCATTATGGCGATTCATAATATCTCGCCGGAGACGGTGAATTGTAGTTGTTGTTTGGGGGAGGGGGCTAAGGGCTTTTTCGTAAGTGGCCCTTACCCCCTCTCCCAATCCCCCTCCCCCAATCCCCTAAGGGTTGAATTTAAGAAGCTTAGGCCT
>JBKQVS010000097.1:0-32200 GCA_052139855.1 Desulfobaccales bacterium | reverse complement strand
GGCCCAGGTGGGCGATGAGGCCTTCGCCCCGGGAGACGATCTGCTCATAGAGGGCGGACGTGGGCAGATTCCAGTGAACCGCCTTGACATTGCGAATGCCGTGAGCTTCTAACATTTTTTCCATGTGCTACTCCCTGGTTAACCCTTCCAATGCTTCAATCTCTACTCTTATTTCATCTATAATATTTTTATTATAAATTATTTTTCTCTTATCTTCAGCAATTGAAATTATATAAAAAACCTTACCTCCATATTTTTCCGTAAATAATTGATGGGTTCTTTTTTGAAAGTTTAGTTCATTAATAATTTGTGTAATATAAGCATATCCAGCTGGTTTAATTTGAATTCCAATGAACTTATCTTTGATTTTGATATAAAAATCGACATTATATCCTCGATCCCATTCGTCTGGTGCCGGCTCTATTTTAACACCAAGTGCCTCTTGCAGTTGTCCATATATTGTCTGAATCTCAGATTGATATCCATCGTACGTTCTATTAATAACTAAATTTTTAATAAAATCAATACAGTCATCTTCTATTATATTTTCAATTTCTGCTCGACATACCTCACTAATTTTTATGAACAACTTTTTACCAAGTTCTTCTAAATGATCTTTAGAAAATACATTATTGTAATAATAATCTTCCCATTCAATAACCGATTTAGGAGAGCATTTTCTAATAAGTTCTGATACTGGACCTACTTTATTTTTTTTGGTAAGCCCCCATCTCATATTAGCTTGGTTTAGAATCCACTCGTTAGGCATTTTCACGCTCTCTTCCTAGTTTTATAAATTTATTAGCAAATCTATGATTAATTGAAATATCAGCATTCGCTAAACCAGCTTTTATTAAATAAGTATTAATAAATATTTTGTTTTTTAAATAAATATAGGCCAAAGTAATATTATTATTTTGATATCCAATTTGATCTTTTAAGATAACTTTTTTTCCCAAAAGTTGCTTGTTTAAATAATCTATAGTTTCTTGACTCCTATTAACATTAATGCCTAAAAATTTTATAAGGTTACCATTGTCAATTCTAATAGTATCTTTATTAATTATTTCAATTACTTTGCTTAAATTATCATTCTTATAATCTTCTTCACAATATTGTATTATAGGATTTGCATCTTGAATTATAGGATTGTAATCAATTGTTAGTAAATTGATAATTTTTGTATCTCTATTAATAATTTCAATATTATCTGAAAATATAGGCAGCTTATTTTTGACTCCTAATTTTTCTTCAATCAGACCCACAAAACTATCGTTGATCTCATATCCTATCCCTTGGCGCCCGAGGTCTATTGCAACCTTCACGGTGGTGCCGCTCCCCAGGAACGGGTCCAACACGGTATCGCCGACGAAGGTGAACATTTTGATGAGGCGCCGGGGCAACTCCTGGGGGAACATGGCCTCGTGCCCCGCCTGGCGCACTCCGCCGAAATGCCAGTGCCCGGCGAAGTACTCCTTCCACTCCTCCTTGGTCAGTCGCGAGGCTGCCTTGATCTCTTTCGCGACTTTCTTGCTCTTTCCCGGCTTTTTGAAGATCTGGATGAACTCGTAGTCGATCTCCACGATGCCGTTGGGGGGAAAGGGGTAGGAGCCCATGACGACCGCGCCGCCGGTGGTATTCATGGTGGTCTTTTTTTGCCAGATGATGGCGCCCAGGAAGTCGAAGCCCATATGCTCGCACTGATTGATGAACTCGGCGTGCAGGGGGATGACCTTGTAGCGGCCATAAACCGCGGCCCGGGCGAACTGGTCCCCGATGTTGATACACAGCCGGGCCCCCTCCCGGAGCACCCGGAAGCATTCCCGCCAGGTGCGGTAGAGGTCCTTGAGGTATTCGTGCAGGCTCTGCCCGTAGCCGATCTGGCCGGGGACGCCGTAGTCCTTGATATGCCAGTAAGGCGGGGAGGTCACCACCAGGTCGATGCTGGCATCCTCTACTTCCGTCATGGCCCGGCTGTCGCCGATAATTATTTTTGAGTGATTAATCATGGATTAGGGCTGATATATGGGAGCAATGAATCGGTTTTATATCACAGGTAAGACGCCTGTGCCACCCTATTTAAGGGATCGGGTTTGGGGGTTTTCTGTAAGGGGTAAGGGCCACTTTTGAAAAAGCCCTTAGCCCCTTCCCCCAAATCTTCTCTTCCTTCCCCCTCACTTCGCCAGGGATTTGAGGCTCTGGCGCAGCAGGTCTTCGATGGTCCCGGCGCCTAAGGCCTTGGCGGCGTCCAGGGCTTTTTCCGCCATGTCTTTGGGGTATCCCAGGTTGATCAGGGCCGAAAGGGCGTCCTCCCGCACCTTCTCTCCGGGCGAGGCGGGGCGCGGGCGCCGGGCCGGCGGCAGCTTATCTTTGAGTTCCAGGACGATGCGGGCCGCGGATTTCTTGCCGATGCCGGGAATGCCGGCCAGGCGCTTGTCGTCGCCTTGGAGCAGGGCCTGGGCAAAGTCCTCGGGGTTGATGCCGCTCAAAATATTGAGCGCCGTCCGGGCGCCGACGCGAGGAATGCTCAGGAGTTGCAGGAACAGGTCCTTTTCTTCCAGGGTATTGAAGCCGTAGAGCTGCACGGCGTCTTCTTGCAGGCGGGTATGGATCTGGAGGGCGACGGCGGCCGGCGGCTCCGGCAGGGCATAAAAGGTGGACAGGGGAATGAAGACTCGATAGCCCACGCCCCCCACCTTCACCAGGATGCGGTTCGGGGACTTGTCCATGAGCTGGCCTTCCAGGTAACCGATCATAGCGAGGCGCCCGGCCAGCGGCTGTGAAAGAGGTGGCACATGCCCACCGCCAGGGCATCGGCGGCGTGCTCGTTGGCCAGTTCAACCCCCAGAAGCTGCTTCACCATCATCTGGACCTGGGACTTGGAGGCCTGGCCGTAGCCCACCACGGCTTTTTTCACCACCAGGGGGGAGTAGTGAAAGATGGGCACCGCCGACCGGGCTGCGAGGAGCAGCACCACGCCCCGCACCTGGCCCAGGACGAAGGCGCTGTGGACATTGGCGGCCAGAAAAATCTCTTCCACGGCGATGGCCTGGGGGCGATGCTCTTGGATGAGCGCCGCGAGACCGTCAAATATCTGACAGAGACGGGATTCCAACGGGGGCCGGGAGCCGGGATTGATGCTGCCGGAGGCCAGGTGGAGGAGCTGGCTGCCCTCGCCCCGGAGGACCCCAAAACCGGTATGCCGGGAACCGGGGTCCACCCCCAGGATTACCGGGCTCACATCAAGGCCTCAAGGAGCTGGTCCGGGATGTCGAAATTGGCGAAAACGTCGTTGACGTCGTCGTGTTCCTCCAACAACTCCACCAGCTTGAGCACCTGTTGGGCCGATTTTTCTTCCTCGATGTGCACCGTGGTTTTGGGGTGCATCTGCAACTCCGCCAGGATAGGCGTAAACCCCCGGGCCTCCAGGGCTTCCTTGACTTCGAAGCAGAGGGTCGGGTCGGTGAGCACCTCAAATTGACTCTCATCCCCTTGCAGGTCGTCGGCGCCGCATTCCAAGGCGGCCTCCATGAGTTTTTCTTCATCCACGCCTTCCCGGTCGAGGACGATGACCCCTTTCTTGTCGAACATCCAGGCGACGCAGCCGGGTTCCCCCAGGCCGCCGCCGTATTTGGTGATGAGGTGCCGGACGTCGGACACGGTGCGGTTCTTGTTGTCGGTGAGGGTTTCCACCATCAGGGCCACCCCGGCGGGACCGTAGCCTTCCAGGGTCAACTCTTCCAGGGCCGCGGCGCCGGCACCGCCTTCGCCGCGCTTAATGGCCCGGGTGATATTGTCATTGGGCATGTTTTCGGCCCGGGCCGCGGCGATCGCGACTTTGAGGCGGGGATTGCCGGTGAGGTCGCCGCCCCCCAGGCGCGCCGCGACGGTGATTTCTTTGGCCAGCTTGCCGAATACTTTCCCTCGCTTGGCGTCCACGGCGCCTTTTTTCCGCTTGATGGTGCTCCACTTGGAATGACCGGACATCTGGGCGGGCTCCTTCTGGACTTACAGCAGTTGCAGGTCGTCATGCAACCGAGAATATATTTAAATCATTGATATCGCTATTATTTTATAAAAAACCGCAAACGGTTTTCCTGCCGCACGGGCTTACGGCCGCCGGGGTTCGGATATGGGTGCCCGGGAACCGGCCGGTGCGCCCCGTTTGTTAAGGCCCAAAAAATAGATTTCCCGGCTGGCGGGCCGGGACCCCGCCGGCTTTATCCGCCGAAAGAGACCGAAGTTTTGCTTCAGCGCTGCCGCCAGGTCAGCAGTATCCGGGCCTTCAAAGACCTTGACCAAAAAATGGCCGCCTTCCCGGAGCAACTGCCGGGCCCACTCCCAGGCCAGTTGCGCCAGTTCCAGGGACCGTTGCTGGTCCACCGGGCGCAGGCCCGTGGTCTTGGGGGCCATATCGCTCACCACCACATCAAATATCGGGCTGATGGCAATGATGGTCTCTAAGTCTAGACTTGCGACCTCACCGTGCACAAAGTGTAGGGGCGGGACCACCTCAATGGCCGGTGGGGTCGCATCCACTCCCAGCACCAAGCCGCCGGGACCGATGCGGGCGGCAATATATTGCAGCCATGACCCCGGGCTGCACCCAAGGTCCAGAACCCGGTGGTCCTTTTTGAGGAGGTGGTATTTTTCATCCACCTCCTTGAGCTTGTAAACGGCCCGGGCCACGTATCCTTCGGCTCGGGCCCGGTTCCGGTAGTAGTCGGGCTCCCCAGGGCGAGGCATACGGGTAAAGTGCCTATCTTAGTAAATTAACTCAATTTCTTTTAGCATAGGTCTCGACCTTTGGCAACGAAAATCCTCCGTATGTCAATATTCTGACGGATTTCCCCGCCTGGACCGAAGCCTGGCGCCTGCCTCTCGGGCCCTTTCCTGATTTCCACGCACCGGCGTTGGCTGCGCCCTTGAAACCATGAACCAGAAAATGAATAGCAATTCAAAACGGTTAAACGGGACGGGCCGGTGGACTGGTTTAAGAAAAAGAGCCTGCGCCTGGCGCCGCACCGCAGGTTTTGGGAGGTGAACGGCACGCGTTTCGAGGCTGGCACAATCATTGCTCATAGGTGAATACAGGCTGGGCTCAGAGGTGAGACTGGGGCGGCCGGCAGGCTGAGAGCTCCGGGCTGGGCATCAAAGAGCCCGGCCGGCGCCGCCTCAACCGGGAAATTGGCCTTGAGACCATGAAGGCGAAAGGGTGGCTGAGAGCGGGAGGGGGGAGATGAGCCAGGTAGTAAGCCCGGAAGAAATGGCGGCTCTGTTTGAGGGGCTGAGGGAAGCTGACCGCGGACCAGCTTCCTTATCCTGCGACGCAGCCAAGGAGATCAGGTCAAGAGACCGGATTTCCCCTGATCCCGGCCGCATGACGAATTTTCACCATTTGTCCGACTGGCTGATGGCGCTGGCGGATTTACCTTGGCCCCACCTTTAAGGAACTGCAAGCATGGGAGCAGAACTCGGACCGGCACCCTTCGCCCCTGAACTGCATGAGGCCCCCCAGGGGATCGCCTCCCCCCGCCGCTGGGAGAGGGCGGGACCCCTCAGGGTGATTGCGGTAACCTCCGGCAAGGGCGGCGTGGGCAAATCCAATGTCGTGGTGAACCTGGGCCTGGCCCTGGCCCAGCGCGGCCTCAACGTCCTCCTGATGGATGCCGATTTAGGGCTGGGCAATCTGGATATCCTGCTGGGTCTCAACCCCCGGTTCACGCTTCAGGATGCCCTGGCCTCGCAACTCACCCTCGCCGACGTGATCGTGGATGGTCCGGGCGGCCTTAAAATCCTGCCGGCCTCTTCCGGCATCGCCGAACTGGCTTTCCTGGATGAATCCCAGAAGCTCTTCCTGCTGAACGAAATGGACTGCTACACCGAGGATGTGGATATCGTGCTCATCGATACCGGGGCCGGCATCTCGCCCAATGTGCTGTTTTTCAATATCGGCGCCCAGGAGCGCATCCTGGTGGTGAACAACCAGCCGCCCGCCATCGCCGATGCTTACGCCCTGATCAAGATTTTGGCGTCTCAGCATGGTGAGACCAGTTTCAAGCTGTTGGTGAACGGTCTGGCTCACCCCCGGGAGGCGGAATCGGTCTATCGTACCCTGCTCCGGGTGGCGGACCGTTTCCTCGGCCGGGAGATCACCTTGGACTACCTCGGCTTTGTCCCTTACGATCAAGCCCTGCCCACCGCGGTGATGCGGCAACAGCCGGTCCTGGCCCTCTATCCCCAGTCGCCGGCCAGCAAGTCTTTTGTCAGGATCGCCCAAACTCTGTGGGAAACCAAGCCCCAGCCTATCCTTGACGGCAAGATCAAATTCTTTTGGCGTCGTTTCCTCTGATTGCGCTCGGTGCACGAAAGCGGAGAAATCATGGAAGAACCATCTCTAGCCCAGATCGACGTAGAATCGATCCCTGAATATGCTGTCGCGAAATCGGATTCCAAGTGGCAGGAGCAGATGGTGCTGCAATACGCGCCATTGATCAAGTATATCGCCTCGCGTTTGGCGCTGCGGCTGCCGTCCCACATCTCCATGGAAGATCTGATCAGCTCCGGCATTATCGGTCTCATTGATGCGGTCCAGAAGTTTGACCCCGCCAAAAACATCAGTTTTAAGACCTACGCGGAGTTCCGTATCAAGGGGGCGATGCTGGATGAACTGCGGAGTCTAGACTGGATTCCCCGGTCCGTGCGCAAAAAAACTCATCTCATCGAAGACGCCTATGCCCAATTACAGAGAAGTCTCGGGAGGCCGGCCGAAGCTGAAGAGGTGGCCGAACTCCTGGGCTTGGAGTTAGGAGAATTCTATCAACTCCTGGATGAAACCAAGACGGTTTCCGTGGTGGCCCTGGAGGAGGG
This sequence comes from Desulfobaccales bacterium, assembly GCA_052139855.1. Taxonomy (GTDB): domain Bacteria; phylum Desulfobacterota; class Desulfobaccia; order Desulfobaccales; family 0-14-0-80-60-11; genus 0-14-0-80-60-11. The sequence goes on along the minus strand of JBKQVS010000097.1, from coordinate 25,330 downwards.
CAGGAAAAGCGCTGGGGGGCACGGGGGCTATCTGGAACATGAGGCCCTGGAGACTATTCAGGACGATAATGCCCGGGATTCGTTATTGGCGGTACATTTTTCCGGACTCCAGGGAATCATGGTGCAGGCCATCGAAGCTTTGCCGGATAAAGAGAAATTATTGATATCACTATATTATTATGAAGAACTGACCATGAAGGAGATTGGCCAGATCATGGGCTATACCGAGTCCCGGATCTCCCAGTTGCATACCCAGGCCATGTATCGCCTGAAACATAAGCTCCGGGAATACTCCCATGATGTTTAAGCATTTCTGAAATTGACTTATTGCCGGCAGGCCTGATCTCCGGTGTTGCCGGAATGCGCTTGACTGCCGGTACGCCTGCAAAACCCCCGTGAATCGGCCATGACTCCACCGCGTGACCAGGGTTTTGCCGGCTAAGAACGGAGGAGGGTTATGTCTCTCTGGTGCTGTGGGGTATTTATCTTAGGGGTGGTGCTGGGCGGGTTGGTGTGCCTCATGCTCTTCAGTCTGCTGGTCATGGCCAGAAAAGGCGATGCGTCCTTGGACCAATTGGCATTGGCGCGGCTCCGGACCCCCAAATACGCCCCTCATCCCCTGAACAGGGCAAAATCGAAAAACCTCGGTGTGCCGACCCCTTCCGATTGGTATACCTTGTATAATTTATAAGCGGGTGGCGCCTCCTAAAGGCGGATTTGCATCAGACATTGGGCCGGCCAGGACCCTGGTTGGCGGCCGCTGGCTTCGATTTGCGATAATTCTCCCGGAGGCGGAGTCACCCCGGGGTAACCGGCGCGGGCGTCCCCTGCCCAGGGGCGTCTCTCCGGGTGCAACTCTCAAGAGGCTCATTCAGGTCCTGATCGCCATCTTCCCATAACCTCCCCTGACAGCAAGGCCACCGGTTTCCGGTTCCCGGGGAAAAACCTGGTCCTTGTTGAACTCGCGTGGCCGTGAGCCCCCCGACGGTGGATCAGCTTCCAAGAGGTCATTCTCCGCATTGCGCTGGCGGCTATTTTCCCATAAACTGCCCCCTAACAACCCTTTGGTAAGTAAGCCACGAAAATATTCGGGATCTTTATGTGGATGGAGAGACTGCAAAGACGGCTCCAGGCGGCCCGGGGGGAAGTGGCGCCGGAACTGGTGCTCGCCGGCGGCAAACTGGCCAATGTCTTCACCGGTGAATGGCAGGAAACCGATGTGGCCCTGTTCGACGGGATCATCGTCGGCCTGGGGGATTATCCCGGACCTAGGCTGGACGTGACCGGGCGCTACCTGCTGCCGGGTTTCATCGATGGCCACCTCCATGTGGAGAGCAGCATGCTGACTCCCCGGGAGCTGGCCCGGGCCCTGTTGCCCTTGGGGACGACCACCGTGGTGGCCGACCCCCATGAGATCGCCAATGTTTGGGGCACTGCGGGCCTGGATTACCTGCTGGCCGCCAGCGACGGCCTGCCGGTGGATTTTTTCTTCATGCTGCCCTCCTGCGTGCCCGCCTCTCCCCTGGAGACCTCCGGAGCGCGCCTGGAGGCCGGCGATCTGGAGAAATACCGGGATCACCCCCGGGTCCTGGGCCTGGCGGAGATGATGAATTTTCCCGGCCTGGTGGCCGGCGCCCCGGGGCTCCTGGCCAAGCTGGCCCTTTTTCCCCGGGGCCCGGTGGATGGCCATGCCCCGCTGCTTGCCGGGAGGGCGCTCAACGCCTACCGCCTGGCCGGCATCGGCTCCGACCATGAATGCACCTGCCTGGCGGAGGCCAAAGAGAAGCTCAGATTAGGATTTTACCTGATGCTGCGGGAAGGCAGCCTGGCCAAGAACCTGGCCGATCTGATCCCGGCCGTAACCCCCGCCAGCCTGCGCCGCACCATGCTGGTCACCGATGACAGTCACCCCGAAGACCTGGCCCGCACCGGGCATCTGAACCACCTCCTTCGCCAGGCGGTGTCGCTGGGGCTGGACCCTCTGGCCGCGGTGACCATGGCGACGTTAAACCCAGCGGAATATTTCCGCCTCCGGGACCGGGGCGCAGTGGCTCCGGGGCTGGCGGCCGATCTGGTGGTGGTTAAGGACCTGACGGAATTTCGCATCGACAAGGTGGTGAAAAACGGCAAGCTCTTGGTGGATCAGGGCAAGCTCACGGCGGAGCCGGATGTCTCCCCCGGGTCGGCCCCGGCCTCGGTCCTGCATGTGAAAGATCTGGCCCTTTCGGCCTTTTCACCCCCGGCGGCCGGGAGCGTGGTCAAGGTTATCGGCCTGATTCCCCATCAGTTGCTTACGGAAAAACGCCTCGAGTCTGCGCCCGTCCGTGATGGCCGGTTGGCAACGGACCCGGCCCGGGACCTCCTGAAGCTGGCCGTGGTGGAACGGCATCACGGCACCGGCAACCTGGGCCTGGGAATGGTCCAGGGGTTTGGCTTACGTCAGGGCGCCCTGGCCTCCTCCGTGGCCCACGACTCCCACAATATCGTCGTGGTGGGGGCCGATGAGGTGGACATGCTCCACGCCGTCCGCCATCTGGCCGACCTGGGGGGCGGCATGGCGGTGGTGGCCGGCGGCAAGATATTGGCCGACCTGGCGCTGCCCATCGCCGGGTTGATCAGCCCCTGGTCCCTGGATCAGGTGGCCGCGGCCTACGGGGCCCTCAAAGAAGCTTATCGGGCGCTGGGGGGGCCTCTACAAGATCCTTTCATGGCTCTGTCGTTTCTGGCCCTGGCGGTGATCCCGGCCTTGAAACTGACGGACCTGGGACTGGTGGACGTGGACCGTTTCCAGGTGGTGCCACTGTTTGGGGATGATTAGTTCAAAGTTCAAGGTTTAAAGTTCAAAGTTGAGAGTCTGCAATTTTGAGGTTTTAAAGGTTGGTGGCTGTGGTTTAGCCAAAAAGAAATGTCCTTTTCTTGAGTGCAGCCGTGCTATTCATCCGTAGAACCTTGAACCTTGAACCTTGAACTTTGAACTGAGGACTTTCTCTATGAGTTTGCTGCTGACCGCTTCGGAAGTGATGCGGGTCCTTTCCATGAACCTGGCCCTGGCTGCCGTGACGGAAGCCTTCCGGGCCCACGGCGAGGGCCGGGTCAATATGCCGCCCAAGGTCCATCTGGTCTTGCCCCGGGGCAGTTTCAAGGCCATGTTCGGGGAGATTTTTCTTCCCGGGGGCCATATTTGCGGGGTCAAGTGGAACAGTAACTTTCCCGAAAACCCGCGTCACGGTGGCCTCACCATCAAGGGCAAACTGCTCCTCAACGATCCGGCGACGGGCCTGGAACTGGCGGATATGGATGCCACCCGGATCACCAACTTCAGGACCGGCGCCGCCGGGGCCATCGCGGTGCAGCACCTGGCCCGGCCCGAGGCCAGCCGCCTGGGCCTGGTGGGGGCCGGGGAGCAGGCCCGCACCCAGGTGAGGGCCATCCGAAAAGTGCGCCCCATCAGGGCTGTTACCATCCATAGCCGCACCGGCACCCGGGCCCGGGCCCTGAGAGATGAGCTGGAAGAAGCCCACGGCCTCAAGGCGGTGGTGGTTGAGGATATGGCCCTGGCGGTGACGGGCCAGGACATCGTGGTCACCACCACCCCCAGCACCTTTCCTTTGGTGCGCCGGGAGTGGGTAACGCCCGGCACCCATATCAACGCGGTGGGGGCGGATTCCCCCGGCAAACAGGAACTGGACCCCGGCATCCTCACCGCGGCCAGGGTTGTCGTGGACGACTGGGCCCAGGCCAAGGATATCGGCGAGATCAACGTACCCCTGGCCCGAGGCCAGATAACCCCGGCGCAGATCTACGGGACGCTGGGAGAGGTGGTGGCCGGAAAGAAGCCCGGCCGCACCGACCCCCAAGAGATTACGGTGTTTGACGCCACCGGCCTGGCCATCCAGGACCTGGCCCTGGGTCTGGCGATCTATAACCGGGCCCGGGAACTGGGGTTGGGGCAGGTAAAGGACTTTTTACGGTGAGCAGTGAGCAGTAAGCAGTAAGCGGTGAGCAGTGAGCGCTGAGCTGGGAAGAAACCTCTAGACAACAAGATGGCGAAGGCCATTTAAGGCTTTTCCAAAAAGGTTCGATGAGTTACGGTGCGCCTGCCACCCCATTTTTTATTGACCATTGACTTCGGCTTACTGCCCACGGCTTTCGCGGCACGGAGGCGATATGAGTTTAGTACTGACCGGTTCCCAGGTGATGCAGGTCCTGACCATGGACCTGGCGCTGATTGCGGTTGAGGAGGCCTTTCGAGCCTACGGCGAAGGCCGGGCGAACATGCCCCCCAAGGCCTATTTAACCCTGGCGGATGGGGACTTCCGGGCCATGTACGGCGAGATCTTTCTGTCCCGGGGCCACATCTGCGGGTTGAAGTGGGTCAATGTGCATCCCGGCAACCCCGCGCAAGGCCTGCTGACCGTGATGGCCAAGATTCTCCTGAATGACCCGGACACGGGCCTGGAGTTTGCCGACCTGGATGGCACCCGCATCACCGACTACCGCACCGGGGCCGCGGGCGGGGTGGCCGTTAAGAACCTGGCCCGGCCCGACGCCACCCGGTTGGGGCTGATCGGCGCCGGCGTGCAGGCCCGCACCCAGGTGGCGGCCATAGTAAAAGTGCGGCCGATTCAAGAGATCGTGGTCTATGACCGCCATCTTACCTGTTCACGCCCCTTTGCCGAAGAGTTGACGGCCATGTATGGGATTGAGGTTCGGCCCACGGAAAACCCTGCCGAAGCGGTTCTGGGCCAGGACATCGTAGTCACCACCACCCCCAGCCGGACCCCGGTGGTGGAGCGCCAGTGGGTGTCGCCGGGAACCCATATCAACGCCATCGGCGCGGATGCCGCGGGCAAGCAGGAACTGGCCCCGGCGATTCTCACTGCCGCCAAAGTGGTGGTGGACGATTGGGCCCAGGCGTCGCACTCCGGGGAGATCAACGTGGCCCTGGCCCGGGGCGAACTGACCCCGGAGCAGATTTATGGCTCTTTAGGAGAGATTGTGGCGGGCAAGAAGCCGGGGCGGGAGGCTCCCGAGGAGATCACCGTGTTCGATTCCACCGGTCTCATCATTCAGGATCTGGCCCTGGGGCTGGCGGTTTACCAGGCCGCCAAAGAAAGGGGCCTGGGTGAGGAGAAGGATTTCTTGAAGTGAGGTTGGGGGAAGGGGCCAGGGGCTTTTTGTAAGTGGCCCCTGCCCATTCCCCCAAACCCCCATCCCAAACCACATAAGTCACAGGGGCGACCCAGCGGGTCACCCCTACGATTGCAATCCCAGAAAGGTCTTTACCTTTGACAAGACTTCCGGCCGGCTGGCGGGCTCGAACTCCCACAGGGTGGTTTGCTGAGGGGCGTCCTTGTCGTCGTCCTGGCAGTCGCCGAAGCCGCAGACCGACGGCGTGGCCTTGGGAGGGCCCAAAATCTCAGCCAATTGATCGGAGATATGGGCCGCCTCGCCCTTCACCGGCCAGACACTCAGGACCAGATGGTCCCGGGCGAGGCGCACGTGCAGATTGAGGGCCCCCTCCGGGTCGGCGGGCCCGGCTTCGACGCCCTCGAAATTCGTGCCTCTGCGGTCTTCGTGTATCGTGAAGTCAAATTGAACGGACAGCATGGTTTTCCTTTCGCAACATTTTAAAGGCAATGGTGGGCAGCGCCCCCGCTCTCCTGAAAAATTCCCCGAAGTCTTTATTTGCCGGCGCAACGCTGACACAAGAGCCCTTCCGGGGTCTCCCGGTGCCACCCTTTGAGCACCACGGCGCCGCAGTGTGAGCAGATCCCCAGGATGGCAGGCGCATCCTGCCCCCAAACCGGCTGCCCCTTGGGCCCCAGCCCCAATTTCTGCCGGAAACGCCGCCACCATACCCGGAAAGGGGGTAATTCCATGGCTTGCATTATAGCAGAGTTCCTGCTATTTTCCAGAACTCTGGCGCTCTGGCGGATAATCGGCGCCAGGATTGGGTCCCGGCCAACCCCCAAAAGGGGTGGAGTTGGGAGCAGTTATGCGTTTGCTTTTTGGAATATTTCACGCTAACATAAAAAATCCGGGTACTGGAAAAAAGACCGACGTAATCGGAAATAGATAGATTAAGGAGAGAGGCGACATGGCCAAGGCAACGAAAAAACGCTATTGCTATGCCTTCGAGGAAGGCGACGGGACCAATAAAAAGCTGCTGGGAGGCAAAGGGGCCGGCCTGTGCACCATGACTCAGATTGGCCTGCCGGTGCCCCCGGGGTTCTGCATTACCACCGATGCCAATCTGGATTATTTCGCCCAGGGGTCGCAATTTCCGGAAGGTCTCATGGACGAAGTCCATGATTATATGTCGGCCCTGGAAACCAAGACCGGCAAAGGTTTCGGTGACCCGGCCAAGCCTTTGCTGATATCGGTCCGTTCCGGTTCCGCCCTGTCCATGCCGGGGATGATGGACACCATTCTCAACCTGGGGCTCAATGATGAAACGGCCAAAGGTATGATCGCCCTGACCAAGAATGAGCGCTTTGTCCAGGACGCCTACCGCCGTTTCCTGCAGCTCTTCGGCAAGATCGGCCTGGGATTGTCGGATGCCGATTTCGATAAAATTTTTGATGACATTAAAGAAAAGCACCATGCCACCGTGGATACTGAGCTGACCGCTGAAGCCCTGGCCGAAGTAGTATCAAGCTTTAAAGATCTCATCAAGAAGCAAACCGGACGGCCTTTTCCTCAAGACCCCTGGGCCCAATTGGTGATTTCCATCGAGGGCGTGCTGAAATCCTGGATGGGCAAGCGGGCGGTGGATTATCGCCGCCAGTTCAACATTACACCCGATTTGGCCAACGGCACCGCGGTGAACATCTGCACCATGGTCTTCGGCAACATGGGCAACGATTCGGCCACCGGCGTGGGCTTTACCCGGGACCCGGGCAACGGGGAGAACGTTCTCTATGGTGATTATCTGATCAACGCCCAGGGTGAGGATGTGGTGGCGGGGATCCGCACCCCCCGGCCTCTGCGGGAGCTGCGCACCGACATGCCGACTATTTACCGGGAGCTGGAAAAGCTGCACAACGCCCTGGAGAAGCATTATCGGGAAGTGCAGGACTTCGAGTTCACCATCGAGCAGGGCAAGCTCTATATGCTCCAGACCCGCAATGGCAAGATGAATGCCTGGGCCCTCACCAAAACCTCGGTGGACATGTACCAGGAAGGCCTGATCTCCGAAGAGGAGGCCCTGCTCCGGATCGAGCCGGACATGCTGGAACAGTTTCTCCACCGCCGCATCGACCCGAATGCCAAGATCGAGCCTCTGGGCCTGGGCATTTCGGCCTCGCCCGGCGCGGCCACCGGCAAGGTGGTATTTGACGCCGACCGGGCTGAAAGAATGGGAAATGCAGGGGAGAAGATCATCCTGACGCGCATTGAGACCAAACCCGAGGACATCCACGGTTTCTTTGCGGCCCAGGGGATTCTAACCAGCCGGGGCGGCAAGACCTCCCACGCCGCGGTGGTGGCCCGGGGCATGGGCAAGCCCTGCGTCTCCGGCGTGGAGGGGCTGGATATCAACTATGAGCTAAAAGAGGCCCGGGTAGGCAACGTGGTCATCAAGGAAGGGGACATCGTCACCATCGACGGCACCGCGGGCTCGTTCTATCTGGGTGCGGTGCCCATGTTGGACCCGGAACTTCCCAAGGACCTGGCCACCCTGATGGAGTGGGCCGACAAGGCAGCCAGAATCGAAGTATGGGCCAACGCCGATACCCCGGACATGGCCATCAAGGCACGTCACCATGGCGCCAAGGGCATCGGCCTCTGCCGCACCGAGCGCATGTTCAACGCGGCGGAACGTCTGCCCCTGATGCGCAACATGATCCTGGCCGATTCTCCGGAAGAGCGGCGGCGCTGGGCCGACAAGCTCATGCCCATGCAGCGTGAGGATTTTGTGGAAATCTTCCGGACCATGGACGGGCTGCCGGTCACCATCCGCCTGCTGGACCCGCCCCTGCACGAATTTTTACCCTCAATCGAAGAGCTCATCAATGAAGTCAGCCGGCTCAAAGAGTTCAATCAGATCCTCAACGCCCTGGAACAGTTGCCCGGCACCCTGACCATCATGGATCCTGAACTTTATAAGTACATCCCCTCCATCGAGACGGTGGCCCGGGAGTTCAGCGAGTTCAAGGCCAAGGGCCTGGATCAGAAACTCCTGGCCCAGAAAGAACAGGTGCTGCGCCGGGTGCGGGTGCTCTATGAATACAACCCCATGCTGGGCAACCGGGGGGTGCGCTGCGGCATCTCGTTCCCGGAAATCTATGACATGCAGATCCAGGCGATCTTTGAGGCTGCGGCTATTGCCCTGAGGGAAAAGATCGACGTCCGGCCGGAGATCATGGTGCCCAATGTCTGCACTCGCCAGGAGTTGGTATGGGTCAAACCCCGGGTGGAGAAGATTCATAAAGAGGTGGAAAAGCGCTACAATGTCAAAGTTAAATACAAATTCGGCACCATGGTGGAAATTGCCCGGGCCTGCGTGCGCGCTTCCAGGATCGCGGAGGTGGCGGAGTTTTTCTCCTTCGGCACCAACGACCTGACCCAGGGGACCTTCTCCTTCTCCCGGGAGGACGCGGAGAACAAGTTCCTGCCGATTTACAACACGGAAGGGATCCTGCGGCACAACCCCTTTGAAATCCTGGATGAGTTGGGAGTGGGGTTCCTCATGGACTATGCCGTGAAGGCGGGGCGCAAGACCCGCCCTGATCTGAAAATCGGCATCTGCGGCGAACACGGCGGCCAACCCCAGGCGGTGGAGTTCTGCCACCGCATCGGCTTGAACTACGTGTCGTGCTCCCCCATGCGGATTCCCATTGCCCGCATGGCCGCGGCCCACGCCGCGATCAAAGAGCAAAAAGGCGCCGGGGGGCGTTCCAAGTCGCTGTAACTGCAAGTCAGGGGTTGAATCCCCACCTTTACCCAGAGGAGTTCAATACGGGGTCAGGGGCCAGGGCTCTTGACCCCGGGTTTTTTATGCAGCTCCCCCGACGTATCCGCCGAATTTTGCTGGAGGAAGAGGCCCGGGATTACGACATGACCCGGCGGATTTTGGCGCGGCTAAAGGCCGTGCCGGTGGAGGTTATTCAGGACCGGGAGGCCCTGAAGGGCTCGGGGCGCGACCGGGCCCTTTGGCTGCCCGAGGCCAAGACCACCTTGCTGCTGGCGGTCCAAAAAGGACCTTTCTGGCGGCCCTGCCCCGGAACCAGGGACTATATCTGCTGCGGCTATCAGGTGCTTCAGGTCATGGTCAACTGCCCCATGGACTGCACCTACTGCGTGCTCCAGGGCTATATCAACGTCCCGGCCATCACCGTCTTTGTCAACGTGGAGGATTTGCTGGAGGAGTTGGAGGCCAGGTGGGCCGAAAGTCCGGATCAGATTTGGCGCTTGGGCACCGGGGAATTTGGCGACAGCCTGGCCCTGGACGGCCTCATGGGCCTCAATGAACTCCTGATTCCCCGGTTTGCCGGCCGGAGGCAGGCGATCCTGGAGATCAAGAGCAAATGGCCGCACATGGACCATCTTCTCTCCCTGGGCCCCAATCCCCAGGTCATTTTCGCCTGGTCCCTCAATCCTGCCGAGATTATTTCCGGCGAAGAGAACTTTGCCGCGTCCCTGGAAACTCGCCTCAAGGCCGCGGCCCGGGCCGTGGCATCGGGATTCCGGGTGGCCTTTCACTTCGATCCCCTGATCTATTTCCCGGGCTGGGAAGAGGCTTACCGTCGCACCGTTGAACGGCTCGGCGCCACAGTCCCCTCTCAGGCCATCGCCTGGATCAGCCTGGGAGGCTTGCGCCTCTTACCGCCACTGCGTCAGCTCATGCTGCAACGCTTCCCCAAAAGCCGCATCGCCGCTCAAGAAATGGTCCTGGCCCCGGATGGCAAATTGCGCTATTTCAAGAGCCTGCGCGTCGAAATGTATGCCCGCATGCGGGAGTGGTTGACCCAGGCGACCCCGGAGGCCCTCCTCTATCTCTGCATGGAAAGCCCCAGGGTCTGGCAGGAGGCCTTCGGGTTTACTCCCGACGGGCCTAATCTTGCGCGCCTACTGGATGGACGAGTCCTTCCCCGCCACTGAGGGCGACGGGCGCTTCCGGATGGCCTTGACCTTGGCTTTGCGGCCCTGATCTTTTTCCCCTGGGGAGGAGAAGAGCTCCCGCAGGCGCATGCGTACTCCCAAAGCCGTCAGGTGTTCCTGCTCCAGCAAGCGTTTGATGGCTTTGACCCGATCCAGGTCCTCAACAGTGTACTGTCGCCGGTTGGAGTGGGTGCGACCAGGTTTCAAAAAGTCATCAAAGGATTTTTCCCAATAACGCAGCGTGGATTTGCGAATTCCGGTGATTTGGGAAATTTGATCGATGGTGAGCATTAAGTTGTAGGTAATACTTGATTTTTCCATAACTCTCCTTCCTCTCGGCAGCCCGGCGTCGGGGTCGCCGCCCCATCAGGAAAATTTTGTCCTCGGCCGACTAGGCCTCAGGTCCTCTTTATGTGGGAGAAACGCCTGCAATTCCTCCCGTAACGCCAGATATCCTGCCGGCGGCACTTATTCACTTGGATTTTTCCACTCCCGGGGACCCGAAGTTATTCTGATGATTCTCCGTCTCCCCCGGTTGAAGGTGCGAGGGTTGGCTCGGCCCCTCCCTTGGCCCCTCTTTAGCCGCCTTTGCCACTCATAAGTCCCCGTGGCGCCCTCTGCCCCCTATGGCCCCCTTGCGGACTCGCCGGCTGTTTCCTGAGGTCTGGTTCAACTTATTTATCAGCCCGGTGAGCTACCCATCCCTCTTTTCGAAATTTTCGGGGAAAAACTTTAAAAAAAATTCTTGGCCGGCTCACCCTGGTTATGAAGGGGAACCAGATCGACTTAAAAAGGCAGATCGCCAATTTGCGGTGCGGATGCCGGACACGCTTGGCGAAGCGATGGAGAGCAAAGCCGGGAGCGTTCTGCCCAAAGGTCTTGGACGCTATCGCCTTATAGCGATTGCCAAAAAGTTATTTCCGATTGCCGGTTTTAATCCCGGAGGCATTGCGGGCGGTTCCCTGAAAACCCGGCAAGGGCACGGCTCGCCGTGCCCCTACGACACGAAATTACTTTTGGTAATAGATAGATCTGCGAAATCGCCCGGCATGGTCAGGCGGAACAGACCGGACATTGGGGATTGGCTCGGATGATTTTTTCCGTGGTCGTAAACTGATAGCCTTTAAAGAAAAAGACGCGGCCCAGGAGCGCCGGTCCCAGCCCTCCCAGAATACGCAAGACCTCCAGGGCCTGAAGGGATCCCATGATACCCGGCAGAGGGCCCAGCAGGGCAGGGCGGCTGGAAGAGGGGGCCTCGAGAGAAGCGCAGGCCAGGCAGGGGCCACGGCCCGGCCAGAAAGTGGTCAGAAGGCCGGTCATTTCCCACACCCAGGCATGCACCAGGGGAATCTGCTGCCTGACCGCCGCCAGGTTCAGGAGGAACCCTGCCCCAGTGTTATTGCTGGCGTCGATCAGCACGTCGCAGCTTGCCGCCAGGCGGAAGACATTGTGCTCGGAAAGCATTTTGTTATGGCTTTCCACCGCAACAAAGGGATTGATTTCTTTGAGACGGCGTTGGGCCGTAGTAGCTTTGGCTTTGCCCAGGTCACGTTCCCGGAAGAGCACCTGGTGGTTCAGGTCGGCGAGGTGTACCCGGGAGTGGTCCACCAGGCGAATGGCGCCTAAACCTCCGGCCATCAGATAAAGGGCGGTGGCGGATGCCAGGCCGCCGGCCCCGGCAATGAGAACCTGCGAGGATTTAAGGCGTTCCTGCGCGTCCCGACCCCATCCATCCAGGGTTATCTGGCGAGCATAACGGGTTACTTCGGCAGGGCTTAAAGAAGAAATAACGGTTCCTCTCTGTGAGATAGAGCAGACACGGAAACACTGGACCAGAGGGATGGTTCCGGCGGCCTCGGGGATCGGCCCCCATGGCCTCGCCCCACAACCTGCGTCCCTGCCTCGGCCCCCTAGACTATCGGGAAGCCGGCTGACAAACTTTAAATTCCCGGGTGCGGCGGGTATAATGAGTGAACCGTTAAAATCTTGGAGATTCCAGGTGATCAAGTTAGTGGAGGTGAGCAAGGTTTACCACCGGGGACCTGAAGCGATTCAGGCCCTTGACTGCCTCAACGTGCAGATCGAGTCGGGGGAATTTGTGGCCATCACCGGCAAGAGCGGTTGCGGCAAGAGCACCCTTTTGCACATCATCGGCGCCCTGGAGCCCGTCAGCCGCGGCCGGGTATTTCTGGATGGCCGGGATCTGGCGCAGCTGGCGGAGCCCGAACTGACCCGATTCCGGCGGGATCGGGTGGGGGTGGTCTTCCAGTCCTTTAACCTTTTGCCTCTCTTGACCCTGGAAGAAAACGTCGCCCTGCCCCGGGTTCTCCAGGGGGCCGCTTATGGCCAGGCGCAACAGGAGGCGGCGAACTGGTTGGGGGAGGTGGGCCTGAGCGGCCGCCGGGATCATAAGCCGCACCAGGTCTCCGGCGGCGAGATGCAGCGGGCCGCGATTGCCCGGGCCCTGATAAACCAGCCGGCCGTCATCCTGGCGGACGAGCCCACCGGGAACCTGGATTCCGTCACCGCGGCCGAGATCCTGGCGCTCTTCTCACATCTGCACCATCAATGGGGCAAAACCATCATCCTGGTGAGCCATGCCCCGGAGGCCGGGAGCGCCGCCGACCGGGTGTTGCGTCTTCAAGATGGCCGGCTGCTGGCATGAGACCCTGGCTCTTCCGGATTTCCCTGAGCCACCTGGCCCAATATCCCGGGCGCACCCTCCTGGGGATCTTGGGCATCGCCCTGGGGACCGCGGTCTATCTGAGCATTTCCCTGGCCGCGGCCAGCGCCTTAGAGAGCTTTCAGGCCGGGGTCCGGGCCGTGGCCGGCCGGGCCCAGTGGCGGATTCAGACTCCCGGAGCACCGCTGGACGAAACCCTGTTCGTCAAGGTGTGGCGCCTTCCGTCGGTCGCCGCCGCGGCTCCCGCGGTGGAATCCGTCCTGGAACTCACCGGGGGACATAAGGGCCCCGTCCTGCTCCTGGGGATCGATCCCTTCTCCGAGCGGCCTTTCCGGGATTATGCATTCTCGCAGGCTGCCGGCCTGAGCGACACGGCCTGGACCGATTTTTTCACCCGGCCCGGTGCGGTCCTGGTGAGCCGGCCTCTGGCGTCTCGCCTGGAGGTCAAGGCCGGGGACGCCCTGCCGGTGATGGTGGGACCGCGGCGGCAGACCCTGCGGGTAGCCGGTATCTTCACTTCCGCCAGCGGCCTCTATCCCCTGGACGGCGCGGTGCTGCTCATGGATATCGGCCCGGCTCAGGAACTCCTGGATCGGGTGGGGGGCCTGGACTATATCGACGTGATCGGGGCCGGGCCCCCGGCCGAGGTCCAGAGTCGCCTGCAATCGGCGCTGCCGGCCGGGGTGGAGGTGGTGCGGCCGGCCGCGCAGGGGCGCCGCACTGAGGGCCTGGTGGCCTCCTACCGCCTGAATCTGGCGGTGTTGAGCGCCATCGCCCTGTTCGTGGGGATGTTCCTGATCTACCAGTCCGTCACGCTGTCGGTGGTGCGCCGCCGCCGGGAGATCGGTCTGCTCCGGACCCTGGGCATGACCCCGGGCCAGGTGCTGCTCCTGTTCCTGGCTGAAGGCCTGGCCAGCGGCCTGGTGGGAGGTCTCCTGGGACTGGCCCTGGGGGTGGGACTGGCCCGGGGCGTCCTGGTGGTGATGACCCAGAACCTCTCCTCCCTCTATATGCCGGTGGCGGCCCAGGCAGTTGGGGTCCGGGGAGGCCTCCTGCTCCAGGCCTGGGGCCTGGCCGTCGCCGCCACCCTCCTGGCGGCCTATTTACCCTCCCGGGAGGCGGCCCGCACCCAACTCAGGGCCGTGTGGCACCGGGAGGAACTGGAAGAAAAAATCGAGAGCAAAGCGGGGCGCAGCTTCGGTTGGGGTCTGGCGGCCCTGGTCCTGGCCGGGGTGGGAGCTTCCGGGAAGATCAACGACGGCCCCCCCTGGCCGGGGTTTGCCGCGGCTTTCCTTATCCTGCTGGGATTTGCCCTCTTCACCCCCCTGGCCGCCCGATTGCTGGGACAGGGCTTACAGCCCATCTTCCGGAAAATCCTGGGCCCCGCTGGGGATCTGGGCTGCCGCTACCTGGCGGGGTCCTTGAGCCGCGCCGCGGTGTCCATCGCGGCCCTGGCCTGCGCCCTGGGGATGCTCATCGCGGTGACCGTGATGATCGGCTCCTTCCGCCGGACGGTGAATGACTGGGTGACCCGGGCCATCAGCGGGGATATCTTTTTCGGGCCCGCGGTCTTCTCTACCGGGGCCTACGACCAGTACCTGCCGGCGGAGGTCCTGCCGGAACTGCAACGGGATCCGGAAGTGGCCGACCTCTACCTTTACCGCTGCGTGCGCATCCCGTTTCAGGACCGCTATATCCTGGTCATCGGCGGCAGCTTCGAGGTCCTGGCTCGCCACGGCGGCCTCTGGTTCCGCCAGGGGGAGTCGAAAAAGATTATGAGTGAAGTTGGGAGAGGGGGCCAGGGGCATGGGGCCAGGGATCAGGGGCCAGGGCAAGAGAATCTCGGTTCCTCAGAAGCGGCTGCCGAAAACCCGGAATCCGGAACCCGGAACCCAAAACCGGCCGCAGGCCCGGTGGTCATCTCCGAACCCCTGGCCGAGACCTTTCACCTCAAAGAAGGCGGTACGATCACCCTGCCGACGCCCAGCGGCCCGCAAAAACTCGCCATCGCCGGGGTGTTTTACGATTACCGCACCGACGGCCCCAGCGTCTGGATGGACATTGCCCAATTCCGGCGCTTCTGGCACGACACCCATGTCAACGCGGTGCGCCTCTTTCTCAAGGACCCCGCCAGGGTGCCCCAGGTCCAGGAGCGGCTCCAGAAAGCATACGGCGACCGCTACCGCCTCTTGTCCCTGTCCCACCGGGACCTCAGGAACGGCATCCTAAAGATCTTCGACGAGACCTTCGCCCTGACCTACGCCCTGGAAGGGGTGGCGGTGCTGGTGGCGATCTTCGGCATCATCACCACCTTCCTGGTGCTCATCATGGAGCGGGAGCGGGAACTGGCCCTGCTCCAGGCCATCGGCGCTTCCCGCCGGCAGATTTTAGGCATGGTCCTGGTGGAATCGGGTCTGGCGGGTTTCTTGAGTTTTTTGTTAGGGGCGCTGTGCGGTTCGGCCCTGTCTTTCTTGCTGATCTTCGTCATCAACAAGCAGGCCTTCGGCTGGACCATCCACCTCTATTTTACCCCGGCGATCTACTGGCAGACCCTGGTCCTGGTCCTGTCCCTGAGCCTGGCCGCGGCGGCCTACCCGGCCTGGCGGGCCATCCAGCCGCACCTGGCGGCGATTTTGAAGGAAGAATAAGATCGGGTATAATCACCCAGAAATCCCTGGCGATATAAGTGAGATTTTCAGATGATTCGTGAAATTATGCAATATTTCGACAGATACACGGTCGTAGGCGTGATAATTACGGCAATTATTTCATTATTTTATAGTTATATAATGTTCGGTATTTATATCTCAGGGTTAATACTAGTTATCATATATAGATATAAATGGGCTGTATTTGATATTAATAAATTAAACAGTGCTTTAAAAAATATAGCCGTGAGTGTCGTTGCCATATTTTGTTTAACTATTTTATGTGAAATCTGGTTACAGTTATATCCCCACCGCTTCACTGGAATTGATGGGGTAGATACCGTGGGAAATTTTAGTGATTACACTTCCAGGGGTTATTTAACTGAAGATATCTTCAACAAGAAAAAAGATGTGTTTAGAATATTGGATTTGGGGGATTCGTTTAGCATTTTCTTAAAAGATAAGGGACAAAACTATAATGATTTTTTGCAGCAGCAATTTGTTGGCAGTGGCAAAAGTGAAGTAGAGATCGTCAATGCCGGTATGGAGGGAATGGGTCCGGGATACTACTGGTATGCTTTAAATAAATATGGCGATTTATTTAAACCTGACTTGGTATTGGTGGGTTTTTTTGTGGGTAATGATTTTGAAGAAGCAGATTTTGTAGTTATAATAGGAAATTATATTAGCGAACCCAAAAATTTTATTAAAAAATATTCGAGGTATTATCAATTTAGTGGTTTGAGGTTATATCGTCTCCTCAAGAATAAATATACTCGTTATCGGGAAGTGCAACTGAAAAAACAGGAGGCCAAACGCCACAATTCTCAGCAAGTAGGGAATTTTTCTGAGGAAACTTATTTAGAAGTGGAAAGAAGTAGAAGTTGGATATTTGATAAAAATAAATGGGAATTGTTACATCAAGAATGGCGAAAATGTTCTGAACTTATTTTGAAAATGAAAGACTGGTGTGACCGGAGGAAGATAAAATTGGTCATAGCCATTCTTCCTGACCAATTCCAGGTGGATCAGGCCTTGAGAGAAGCGGTTATAGCTAAATATGGACATATTGCCGAGAACAATTTAGACCTGAGCTACCCGGATAACCTCATCGTCAATTTTTGCCGCACCCATACCATAAATTGCCTGGACATGTTGGAGCAATTCCAAGAGCAGGGGAAAACCAGGCCGTTGTATTCCTTAAGGGATTCGCATTGGAATGAAGCGGGCAACCGCCTGGCGGCCGACCTGATCTTCGAGTATCTCGATAAAAACCAGTTACTCCCACCCCGGCCGCGGCAATAGAGCCAAGCTTGCTCCGGCCTTTGACCCCGGGCGTTCCTCTCCGGCCAGGTGCGTGACCCCTCGCATCCTCCAGTAAAGCCTAGTGACCATCACCGGGGACAAAGGTCCAGGGCCCTGGACCGGGCGGCTCAAGGATTCCAGGAGAGGCATGGCTCAGGTCTGGTGACAAAGCCCCTTCCCAATGATATGCTTGAACAATGTTAAAGCGCACTTTCATTCATCTGCCGGGGGTGGGGCCCCGGCGCGAGACCCATTTCTGGCGCCAGGGGCTGGCTACCTGGGAGGATTTTCTGGCCGCCAAACGGCTCCAGGGCCTGTCCCGGAACCGGTTGGATTGGCTGCAAGCGGAACTGACCCGGTCCCTGGAGCACCTTGCGGACGCCGCCTATTTCGCCGCCCGGCTCCAGGCCGGGGAGCATTGGCGTCTCTTCCAGCACTTCCGGCCCCGGACCGCGTATCTGGATATCGAGACCACCGGCACCGTTTGGCCGGGCCTGTTGGTGACGGTGGCGGGCCTCTATGACGGCCAAAACATGCGCCAGTTCGTCCAGGGCCACAATCTGCAAGAGTTTCCCCGGGCCTTGGCCCAGTTCGACCTCCTGGTCACTTTCAACGGCACCCAGTTCGACCTGCCGGTGCTCCGGGCTTACTTCCCCGAGTTGGTCCTGCCCCCGGCCCACGTGGACCTGCGCTTTCTCATGGCCCGCCTGGGGTTCAAGGGGGGGCTGAAGAAGATCGAACCCCGCTTCGGCATCCATCGACCCAAGGAAGTGACCGGCATGGACGGCTACATGGCGGTGCTCCTGTGGCAGCGCTATCAGCGGGGAGATAAGGGCGCCCTGGAGCTTCTCCTCAGCTATAACCGGGAGGACGTAGTCAACCTGGAAGTGCTCATGGACGCGGCCTTCCGCATGGAGCGGGAGCGGCTCACGGCCTCGCCCCACCATGGTAACCGGCCCTGCCTGGCATCGCCGCTCTAAGTTTTCCCCCGGGGAGCAGGTTACCGGCGCGGTCTCAAAAAGGCTGTTTGGCATAGCCTTGTCGTCGCTTGGCTTCCCCCTTCTTTTTTAATCCCATAAGCTCCTCCCCATACCACTCTTTGTTAACTTCCAGATATTGGCACAACACCGGGCTCCAGGCGAACATGTCGATGATGTTCGCTTCCCAGGCATTCTTTTCGAAACGCCATATGTTGGGATATTTCCTTAACTGGGTTGATAGCGATTCAAAATAGTCCAGGTAGAACTCCGCGACGGATTTTACCTTGTCGGCCAGCGGGTCATTTTTGATGAGGGCTTTCCCGGAATAAAAATAAGGCCTTAACTCGGGGTTTCTCAGAAAAACATCATCAGAGGCCAGGGATTGACTGGTCATGGTGCCGAAGACATTGCTCTCCACCGATTCCAGGTTATATTTCGTTTGCATCACAATGGTGCGATTTTGCAACACGATAAAGAAAAGTGTCACGCAGACGGTGACGAAGGACGCCACCGAGACAATCAATTTTATCAGGTCGGAAATATGGATCGGGTCAAATCGCACCGATTTAGTGTTTCTCTTGCGTAACAATAAAATCAGGGTGGTGATGATGATGGCGATGGAGGCGGCAATAAAAGCCACTAAGATCATAACTTCGAAGAAACTGATGGGTCCAGGCAGGTTCATCGTTTGGTCTCCCCTCTCCCGGTAGTATGGCGCAAAGCGTGCCAGGTCTGCAAGCGTCTAATCAGCCTGTAGCCGCTCATAGTTGGTGCGGTTATTTTACCTAAAATTTTTGCTTTTGACGCACTCAGTTGGTCCGGGAGAAATTTTTCACCAACTGCCCGTTCACGGTGGCCTGGCGAGATCACCGCGGCCATCAAACTTTCGCCATTTCACCGGGAAATAAGGTTGTGAGGAAAGCGGCTCGTATCGTAAGATGAATATGATAAAATAACCTTTGGGGTGCTTATGCTCTTTTCGCGACTGCTGATACCGACTTTGAAAGAAAACCCGGCCGAGGCCGAGGCCGTTTCGCACCGGTTGTTGCTCCGGGCCGGGATGATCCGCAAGCTGGCTTCGGGAATCTATAATTACCTGCCCCTGGGCTTGAGGGTGCTGCGCAAGGTGGAGCGCATCGTCCGGGAGGAGATGGACCGGGCCGGGGCTCAGGAGGTCTTGATGCCGGCGGTGCAGCCGGCGGAGCTGTGGCACGAGTCCAAACGCTGGCAGGTTTACGGCAAGGAACTGCTGCGCTTCCAGGACCGCCACGGCCGGGACTGCTGTTTCGGCCCGACCCACGAGGAAGTGATCACCGACCTGGTGCGCAAAGAAGTCCATTCCTACCGGCAGTTGCCCTTGAACCTCTACCAGATTCAGGTGAAGTTCCGGGATGAAATCCGGCCCCGTTTCGGCCTGATCCGGGGGCGGGAATTCATCATGAAGGACGCCTACAGCTTCGACGCGGATGAAACCGGCGCCGAAGCCTGCTACCGCCGGATGTACGAGGCCTACAACCGCATCTTCAGCCGCTGCGGTTTGTCCTTCAAAGTGGTGGAGGCCGATTCCGGCCCCATCGGCGGCAGTTTCTCCCACGAATTCATGGTCCTGGCGGACACCGGCGAAGACCTGCTGGCCTCGTGCACGGCCTGCGACTATGCCGCCAACCTGGAGAAGGCGGAGGTGAGGCCGGAGCCGGGCGAGGCCGGCCCGCCGGCAGGCGGCGCGCCAGAGGCGGTCCACACCCCCAAAGTGCGCACCGTGGAGGAAGTGGCGGCGTTTTTAAACGTGACCCCCGCGGACATCGTCAAGACCCTGATTTATGAGACGGACGAAGGGCCGGTGGCGGTCCTGATCCGGGGGGACCACGAAGTCAATGAAGTGAAGGTGAAAAACCTCCTGGGGGTCACCGACCTGATCCTGGCGGGGCTCATCCGGGTCCAGGAGTTGACCGGGGCCGAAGTGGGTTTCGCCGGGCCGGTGAAACTCAAGCTGCCCATCTACGCCGACCAGGCCGTGGCCCGGATGACCGCCATCATCACCGGGGCCAACCGGGATAACTATCACCTGAAAAACGTCCATCCGATCCGGGACGTGAAGATCACCAAGGTGGCGGACCTGCGGTCGATAACCGCGCAAGACCCCTGCCCCCGGTGCGGGGCGGCCCTGACGCTCCTCCGGGGCATCGAGGTGGGCCACATCTTCAAGCTGGGCCTCAAATACTCCAAGGCCCTGAAGGCCACCTACCTGGACGCCGAAGGCAAGGACCACTATCTTTATATGGGCTGCTACGGCATCGGCGTGAGCCGCATCGTGGCCGCGGCCATCGAACAGGGCAACGACGCCAACGGCATCATCTTCCCCGTGGCCCTGGCCCCTTTCCAGGTGGGCCTGATCCCCATCGCCCCCAATGATCCGGCGGTGAAGGAGTGCGTCGAGCGCCTCCACGCCGATCTCGAAGCTGCCGAGGTGGAAGTGCTCTTGGATGACCGGGACGAGCGCCCGGGCGTGAAGTTCAAGGACTGCGACCTCCTGGGGCTGCCCTTCCGGGTGGTGGTGGGGGCCAAGGCCCTGGCCCAGGGAGCCGCGGAAGTGCGCCACCGGCGTGCCTCGGACAACCTCATGGTCCCCCTTCTCGACCTGATCCCCTACCTCAAGGATCAAATCGCGCAGGAGCAGTATGGCTAGCCGGATCATCCGCCTCCAGGACATCGTGGAGGAAGTGCAAAAGCATCACCCGGAATTGGATACCGGCCTCATCGAGAAGGCCTACATCTTTTCAGCCAAGGCCCATGAAGGCCAGTTGCGCCTGAGCGGCGAACCTTACCTGTCCCACCCCCTGGAAGTCGCTTATCTCCTGGCCAAGATGGGCCTGGGGCCTGTCACCGTCTCCTCCGGCCTGCTCCACGACACGGTGGAGGACTCCGCCGCCTCCCTGGACGATTTGGAGGAATACTTCGGCGAGGAAGTGGCGGATGTGGTCAACGGGGTCACCAAGATCGGCCAGCTGGTCTTCGGCGACCGGCAGACTCAGCAGGCGGAATATATCCGCAAGATGATCCTCTCCATGTCCCACGACATCCGGGTCCTGCTGGTGAAGCTGGCCGACCGGGTTCACAACATGCGGACCCTGGGGATCATGGAGCCCGCCAAGCAGAGGCGCATTTCCCGGGAGACCCTGGATATCTATGCTCCCCTGGCCGGCCGCCTGGGCATGTTCCGCCTCAAGGCCGAGTTGGAAGACCTGTCTTTTTACTACCTGGAGCCGGATGCCTATCAGCAGATCCAGGAGGGCCTGGCCCGGAAGAAGGGCGCCTTGGAGAAATACAACCAGGACATGTGCCAGTTTCTCCGGGAAAAACTGGAGGAGCACCACATCAAGGGGGAAGTGAACGGGCGGGTTAAGAATTTCTACAGCATCTACCGCAAGCTCCAGGCCCAGCAGATCACCCTGGATGAACTCTATGACCTCCTGGCCTTTCGCATCATCGTGGATACGGTCCAGGAATGTTATGAAACCCTGGGGGTGATTCACGCCCTGTTTCGGCCGGTGCCGGGACGCCTCAAAGACTATATCGGCATGCCCAAGGCCAACATGTACCAATCCATGCACACCACGGTGATCGGCCAGGGCGGCGAACGCCTGGAAATCCAGATCCGCACCCGGGAGATGCACCGGGTGGCCGAAGAAGGCATTGCGGCGCATTGGAGCTACAAAGAGCGGCGGGCGTTCCACGAAAAGGACGCCAAGCGCTTCACCTGGCTCAAGCAGATGGTGGACCTCCAGAAGGAGTTAAAGAACCCCCAGGAACTCTTGGAGGGGGTGCGCTTGGAGCTCTATCCCGATGAGGTGTATGCCTTTACGCCCACCGGCGACGTCAAGGAATTGCCCCGGGGCGCCACCCTGGTGGATTTTGCCTACGCCATCCACTCGGAAGTGGGCGACCGCTGCACCGGCGCCAAGGTCAACGGCCGGATGGTGCCCCTGCGCACCGAACTTTCGAACGGCGACACGGTGGAGATCATTACCTCGCCCCACCACCAGCCCAGCCGGGACTGGCTCCAGTTCGTCAAGACCACCAAGGCCCGCCACAAGATCCGCCAGTGGCTCAAGGTGGCGGAAAGAGAACAGTCCGTGGCCCTGGGCAAGGAACTGCTGGAGCGGGAACTGCGCAAGACCGGGGTCAGCCTGCAAAAGCTCATCAAGGACGGGGAAGACCTCAAACAGGTCATACAGGATTTGTCCTTCGTGGGCGTGGATGATCTTCTGGCGGCCATCGGCCACGGCAAGGTGTCTCCGGGGCAGGTGACCGGCCGGCTGGCCCGGTTGAACGCCCCGGCGGCGGAGGAAGAGGTAATCCCCGAGGCCCCGGCCAAGCGGGCCAAAGAAGAACCCGCCGGCCTCAAAATCAAGGACCTGGACGATCTCATGATGCGGTTGGCCAACTGCTGCCAGCCCATCCCGGGCGATCCCATCATGGGTTACATCACCCGGGGTCAGGGGGTGACCATCCATCGGGCCGACTGTCCCTATCTGGCCAGCACCGAGACCTTCCGCCACATTCCGGCGGAGTGGGACGGGGCCGGCGGGCCCCAGAAACTCTACCCCGTGAAAATTCAGGTGGTGACGGTGGACAAGCCGGGACTCCTGGCCGATATCACCAGCGCCTTGAAGACCGCCGACGTCAACGTCACCAAGGCCTCGGTGGAGACCACCTCGGAAAACAAGGGGGTGGCCCAGTTCACCATTCAGGTGGCGGACCAGCAGCACCTGGACAAGGTCTTCGGCGCCCTGAAGCGATTGAAAGAAGTGATTTCGGTGCGGCGGATGACGGGATAGGAAAAGCAGTGGTCAGTTGCCAGTAGTCAGTGGTCAGTAAAAAAATGAATTGGCAAGTGGTACGAACTGGTTACTGACAACTGGCTACTGGCTACTGTTTCAGGCCGGTTTGATTACTTTGCCCGAACGCAGGCACCGGGTGCACACCTGGATATAACGGACGGAACCCTGGCGCACGGCCCTGACCTTGCGCAGATTGGGCTTCCAGCGGCGCTTGGTATGGTTGTTGGCATGGCTGACGTTGTTGCCCACGGTGGGGCGTTTGCCGCAAATGTCACACATATAGGACATGACGCATCCTCCTCAAACTTTTTAAGTTTATAAAAAAATCCCGGGGAAGCAAGGGAAAAAGGATGATATTTTTCAGAATGCGGCAATTAGGGAGTGTGGCGCTGGTTCTGTGCCTGGTCCTGGGGCCGGCCCTGGCGGGAACGCCGGCCCAGGCCCGGAGCCTGGACTCCCGGGAAGAGGCGGCCCTGTTCTCCCTCAACGACCTGGGGCAGGTAGACCTCTCCCCCAAGACGGTGACCGTGGAGGTCTATGTTGCCCCGGAGGAGGAATTGGCCGACTGCCGCCGCATGCTGGCCCAGGTCTGGGAGCAGGTGCGGCAATTCTATGCCGGGATGGGCGTCAACCTGGTGGAGACGCCCGGCCAGGCGCAGCCCGGACCCCTGGCCCCGGCCAAGCGCCTGCGCATCGAAATTCTGGCGGACCGCCAGTGGCTGAATAAAAGCTTCAAGGCTTTCGACGTGGCGCCGCCGTTTCAGCTGCGCTTCATGCAAGTCTGCCTGGACAAGTGCGCCTTCGCCCACCTGCAATTATCCACCATCCACGTCTCCTTCAAGCGCTTTCAGAAGGCCGAATTTTCCGCCGACCCCAAGGACGCCGGCCTCAACCGGCACTGGCTGGCCAACCTGCTGATCCACGAAGTAGGCCATTTGCTGGGCCTCTACCATTCCTTTGAGTTCACCAACGACCCCGTGGCGGTGGAGTCCAATGCCGCCAAGGGCCCGAACTTCATGAGCCACGACATCGCCTTCAAGACTTCCCTCACGTTCGTGGAATTCCAGAAACGCCTGGTCCACAGCTACCTGGGCGGGGGCCGGGTCTTCCAGCAATACCAGCAGGTGAACTTCGACCCCCTGAACTACCTGGAAATGGTGAAGCGCTACAACGGTTTTAAAGAAAAGATCCCCATGAAGACCGCCAAACCCGGCAAGATGTCTTATCGGGTGAAGCCGGATAAGATCAAGACCTTCGATGACGATGACGATGAGGACGACGATTGAGAAGAAGCTATCAGCGGTCAGCTTTCAGCATTCAGCTAAAGTCGTGGAGAATTGGATATGCAAAAGGATTACATAATAAGAGAGATAGTCAGGACGGCTAAAGAAAATGGAGGCATACCATTAGGACGCCAAAAATTTGAAAATCAAACGGGAATAAGATTCCATGACTGGTATGGTAAATATTGGGCAAAGTGGGGAGATGCCTTAAAAGAGGCCGGTTATGAACCAAATAGATTTAATATGCCATTCGATGATGAATTGCTTATGAACAAGTTAATTGAACTCATCAGAGAAAAAGGGAAATTCCCAACACATGGCGAAATTAGAATGAAAACATTTGAGGATAAAACATTTCCCAGCCATAATACCTTTGGGAGATTAGGTAACAAGCAAGAGATGGTAAAGAAAGTAATGGAGTATTGTGAAAAAACAGATGAACTACGTGATATAGTTGATATTTGTCTGCATACACTGAGGGGCGGAAAGGAAATAAAATATTTCGAGGAACATAATACCTCAGAAGAGTATGGGTTCATTTATTTAATGAAATATGGGAAATACTATAAAATAGGTAGAAGTGGTAGTGCTGGTAGGCGTGAATATGAAGTGAAACTTCTTCTTCCAGAAAAAGTAGAAATGATACATAAAATAAGGACTGACGATCCAGTTGGGATAGAGGCATATTGGCATAAAAGGTTCGAAGACAAGAGAAAAAGTGGAGAATGGTTCGAATTAACTGGCGCAGATGTTACAGTATTCAAACGCAGAAAGTTTATGTGAGGCTGCCTTTCCTCACGTTCCCAAGCTCCGTTTGGGAACGTGACTTTGCCGCCCAAGCTTGGCTTGGGCACCTTTAAGAGGTGAGACAAATGCTGGGCAAAAAAATCCTGGCCGGGGTTTTTGCGGCGCTCGTCCTGATTAAACTGGCCTTCCTGCTCATCAGTCCCGGGCAATGGCTGGGGGCGACCCAGGCCTTTCTGGGGCACTATGCCGTTGTGGTGGGCGTCTATCTGGTTTTACTGGTCATTACCGGCTATTTTGTCTTCACCAGCCTCGATCTCATCGATGTGGCGGTGGTGATGCTGTTCACCGGCGTCCTGCTGGGCCTCAGCCTCATCCCCTACCTGGCGGCGATGCCCAAATTACCGGAGATCATCGTGAGCGTCGGCTTGGCCAAGGTCTGGCCCGCATGGGCCATCTGGGCCGCCATCGCGGTGGCGGTGTTGTATCGGGTTTTTGCAGGCAAAAAGGAAAAATAGAGAGGGCGGTTGGCGCCTGCCGGGCCTCTAAAAGTGGTGGGCCATGCCCACCCTGCATTTTCTATCTCAAACATGGTAGGGGCGGGTTTTAAACCCTTCTACTTTTTGCAGCTTCGTTCGAGTTTCATGTCCGTGTACCTCCAGCATACTTCACTTTACGTACCATAGGTGCGGACCGAGTGCAATGGAAACCACAGCAATGAAATCGTAAGTGCGTTTCGTCT
>JBKQVS010000096.1:0-9845 GCA_052139855.1 Desulfobaccales bacterium | reverse complement strand
GATCTGGCAGCCGTCCGGCGCTTTCTTCGGCGGCCGTTGACCAAGGACCGATGGTCCAAAGGAATCGACAGGCCCATCATCGGCTGGATCGCCTCCCTGACGATGGTAAAGAGCCCGGAGTAGGTGGCGGGGTTGGAGCGGGGGGTGCGGCCGATGGGGCTCTGGTCGATGTTAATCACCTTGTCCAGGTGTTCCAGCCCGAGAATCTGGTCATAGGGGGCCGCGGCAATTTTGGCCTGAAAGAGTTTTTGGCGCAGGGCCAGGTAGAGGGTGTCCATGATCAAGGTGCTCTTGCCCGAGCCGGAGACCCCGGTGATGCAACTCAGTACGCCCAGGGGGATGGCCACCTCCAGGTTTTTGAGGTTGTGGCCCCGGGCCCCCACCAGGCGGAGAAGCCCCTGGGGGTGGCGGCGGCCCCGGGGCAGGTGGATTTGGCGTTTCCCGGATAAGAAGAGGCCGGTGAGGGAGTGGGCGTGATGCACCAGCTCCTCCGGGGTGCCGTCGAAGACGACGCGGCCGCCTTCCCGGCCGGCGCCCGGCCCCATGTCCACCACGAAGTCGGCCTGGCGGATGGTCTCCGGGTCGTGCTCCACCACGATCACGGTGTTGCCCAGGTCCCGGAGGTTCTTGAGGGTGTGAAGGAGTTTCTGGGTATCCCGGGGGTGGAGGCCGATGCTGGGCTCATCCAGGATATAGAGGACGCCGGAGAGTTTCGAACCGATCTGGGTGGCCAGGCGGATGCGCTGGGCCTCGCCCCCGGCCAGGGTACCGGTGGCCCGGTCCAGACTGAGGTAATCCAGCCCCACTTCCGACAGAAACCCCAGGCGTTCGATGATTTCCTTGAGGATGCGCCGGGCGATCTCGACCTGGCGGGGAGAAAGTTCGAGGCCGCCGAACCAGGTGAGGGCCCGGGTGACGGTAAAGGCGGTCACCTCGCTAATGTTGGCCCCGTTCAGCTTTACGGCCAGGGCCTCCTGGCGCAACCGGGCGCCGCCGCAGTCGGGGCAGGGCCGGAGACTCATGTACTGCTGGATATCTTCCCTTACGGCGGCCGAGTCGGTCTCGACGTAACGCTCCTTGAGGAGGGGGATCACCCCGGGAAAGGGCCGGGGACCATAGAAACGGCGGCCGCCCTGCTCATAGAAGAAATTGATGGGGCGGCCCTGGGAGCCGAAGAGCAGGGCCTCCTGGGTCTCCTGGGGCAGGGCTTTAAAAGGGGTATGGATGGAAAAGTGGTAGTGCTGCTCCAGGGCTTCCAGCATCTGCTGGTGGCGCAGGGAATGGCGGTGGGCCCAGGGACGCACCGCGCCTTCTCTCAAGCTTAAGGCGGGGTTCGGGACCACCAGGTCGGAGTCGATGATCAGGCGGGTGCCCAGGCCGCTGCAGGCCGGACAGGCGCCCTGGGGGCTGTTGAAGGAAAACAACCGGGGCGTGAGTTCGGGGAGAGAAACGCCGCAGTGATCGCAGGCGAAGCGCTCGGAAAAGAGCAGCTCTTCGCCGTCCACCACCGCCACCCGGACCACGCCGTCGGCCAGCTTCAGGGCCAATTCCAGGGAGTCGGTGAGGCGAGCCCCCAGGTCGGGTTTGATGACCAGTCGATCCACCACCGCCTCGATGGTGTTGCGCTTGTTCTTATCGATGACGGGCAGCTCTTCCAACTCCATGACCGAGCCGTTGAGGCGGATGCGGCTATAGCCCTCGCTACGCAGTCTTTCCAGGAGCTTCTGATGTTCGCCTTTGCGATTTACCACCACCGGGGCCAGGATGGTGATACGGCGGCCCGGCGGCAACCCCAGAACCTGGTCGGCCATCTGGGGCACGCTCAAGGCCGAAATGGGCCGCCCGCATTGATAACAGAAAGGGGTGCCCACCCGGGCGAACAGCACCCGGAGGTAATCATAGATCTCGGTGGAAGTGGCGACGGTGGAGCGGGGGTTCCTGGAGGCGGAGCGCTGCTCGATGGCGATGGACGGGGAGAGCCCTTCGATATACTCCACGTCCGGCTTGTCCATGAGTTCCAGGAATTGCCGGGCGTAGGCCGACAGGGACTCGACGTAGCGGCGTTGCCCTTCGGCATAGAGGATATCGAAGGCCAGGGTGGATTTGCCCGAACCGCTCACCCCGGTGATGACGATGAACCGGTTACGGGGCAGTTCCAGGTCGATATTCTTGAGGTTATGTTCCCGGGCGCCCCGGATAATGATCTTATGGACAGGCATCGCTGATTATCGTCAGAGAGCTGGAAAAGGATGATCAGGTTGTGGTTTTACTGCCAAAGCCGGGTTCCGGCTGCCGGGGGGCTTGTTCTTTGGGCTTGGGTTTGCGACCCCGTTTTTTCTTGATCTCATAAGGGGCAAACTTGATTCCCTGGGCGCGCCCGGCCCCACCCGGCCACAACAGCGGGCCGTTGCCAAAATGACGGGCGATATCGACCAGGGTCCAATCCAGGAATTTGGAAGGGATCACGGTCACTTCTAATTTCAACCCCAGCTCGGGGCGTTCCTTTCCTCTGGGCATTTATCATTCCTTGCTGCGGCAAAGTAATGGGAGACATTCAATACCACCGGGTAGTGCAATCCGATGCGGCCTGAAGGCCTTGAGCCACAAATAATAATTTTAACCTGTTTCAGCGGCTCCTGCCATAATTATTCTCCTTTAGGGTACCATATAGTTTACAGACCAACCGACCCGGCGTCATGGGTGGGCAGCGCCGGGAGCGAAGAGAGGTCTCGGGGGGAATTCGGATACCTGGAGCGAAAACTCAAGTTTTTTTTGCCGCGGGCCTCTTCAACAATAAACCACGCAACTACCGCCCGGAATCTCCCTAAACATCATCTAACGGGCCGGCCCGGGGGTCTTGGGTCGGATTATTGCCAAGTGTGGGGGCAATAGAACCAGGGTCGCAGGTGGACAGATATGCCGGGATCGCCGAAGAGTTTAAAAAAAGGGGAGGCGATCAGGCACTATAAGCGGTTTTATCGGAAGAAAAGTGCTTTTTGATTTAAGTTTGGGGGAAAAACACCGAATCAGCAAGGAGAGAGACAAAACCGGGCGCCGCTTTATTGCCGCGATCAGGGGCGAGAGTCTGGGAAAGATGGGGAGTTGCCCTGCGGCAGAGAGGACGGACCGCGTCAATTGCGAGATTACCTTTTGTCCCAAAAGCATTATTGCACACTTTCGGCCGACAAACCTCTGGTAGAGCCGCAAGAGGACCAGTTGGGGTATGCCCTCTTTGCCAGGCATCTGGCCTTCTCCTTGACCAGGATGGTGCCGGCGGAGGGATTCGTGGTGGCCATCTATGGCCCCTGGGGCTCGGGCAAGACCACGCTGTTGAATTTTCTGTTTCATTACTTTAGAGAAGCTCCGGTGGATGAGCAACCCATCATCGTGCCCTTCAACCCCTGGTGGTTTTCCGGGCACGAAAAGCTGGCCAAGCATTTCTTTGACCAACTCCAGGCCTCCCTGGCCACCAGTGAGATTGACCTGGCGGTTCTGCAGGGGAAGATCGCGGAGTTTGCCGACATGGTGGCGGAGTTGCCGGCATCCATCCACATTCCTTACATTTCCATCGGCAAGATTGCGGTGGAATTCACCCCCCTGAAATCTTCGGTTAAAAACGTCATCAAACTGAAAATGGAAATCGCCGAGGAGCTCGCCAGGCAACCCCGGCGGATTTTCGTCACCGTGGACGACATCGACCGCCTGAATCCAGAAGAAATCCGGCAGCTCTTCGGGGTGGTCAAATCCGTGGCCGATTTCCCCAACATGGTTTATCTCCTCACCTTTGACAAAAAAGTGGTCATAGAAGCCTTGCGAGAATCCCAGGGTATCTCGGGGGAAAACTACCTGGAGAAAATCGTCCAGTTTCCTTTTGAACTGCCCTTGCCGGATCGGTCTTCGTTGTACCGTTTACTCTTTGCCAGGCTGGAAGATATCATGGCGGACACGCCGGAAGGGCTGTTTGACCAAACCTATTGG
This sequence comes from Desulfobaccales bacterium, assembly GCA_052139855.1. GTDB lineage: Bacteria > Desulfobacterota > Desulfobaccia > Desulfobaccales > 0-14-0-80-60-11 > 0-14-0-80-60-11. Next base: position 5,867 of record JBKQVS010000096.1, on the reverse strand, counting down.
GGCAATGTCTTCATGCGAGGGATTGAACACTTCATCAGCACGCCCCGCAAGATCAATTTGCTGACCAATACGCTCAGCGTCACCTACCCGGCGGTCCAAGGCGAGGTGAACCCGGTGGATTTTATCGGCATTGAGACCCTGCGCATTTTCTGTCCCGAGGCCTATAACATGATCCGCACGTATCCCGAAAAATTCACCGGCCGGGAATGGGTGGTCAGTAAGATGGAACAACTACGGACCTTTCAGGAATCCTGGGTCACCCAGATCGCGGAGGAAAGCCGGGAAGCGGTGAAGGGACTGCTGTCGCTGCTCTTTCCCAAGTTGGGAGAAATGTGGGGTGATCTTGGATTCGAATCCCCCAACGAAGCCACCTGGCGCAAGCAACTCCGCATCTGCAGTCCGGATATCTTCCCGATATTTTTCCATCTGGCGCTGCCCCAGGGTGACATCTCCAATGCGGAGATCAAGGTTATTCTCTCCCTGGCGGACAATCCCGAGGACTTTTCAGCGCATCTGCTGGAACTGGCAGCCCAGGTTCGCCCCGACGGCTTCACCCGGCTGCATGCTTTTCTGGACCGGGTGATGGATTATACCGGCAGCGAGATTGCGGTGGAGTCGATTCCGTCGATTTTCCTCAGCCTGTTTGATGTGGGCGATCAGTTCATCCGGCCCGAAGACGAAGGCACCGGCAAGCTGCCCATCGGCAACGAACAGCGGGTGGCCCAGATAATCATGCAGCTCCTGCGGCGCTTGCCGTGGGACAGCCGTTTTGACACGCTGCGGCAAGCCATCACCAAGGGCCGGGCGGTGTTTATCAGTGCTAAGATCGTCATGGGGTTGGGGAAACTCGGCGACAAGTATGACGACGAGGAGCGGCCCAAGGCGGAGGCCCTGATGCGTCGTGATGATCTGGCCGGCCTGGAAGAGTTGGTGCTCGCCAAGGTGCGGACCGCGGCCACGGACGAGTCCCTCCTCACGTGCCCCAAACTGCCGGAAATTTTAACGTTTTGGAAAGACCTGGCGGGGGAAGCCGAACCCATAGCCTGGGTGAGCACCATAGGGCGCGACGACCACAAGTTAGCGAATCTGCTGGAAAAGTTTATGGAAAAGGAATCCTGTCCCTCCATGAGTCAGGGGGACGGCACGCCTCGATACCGCTTGAACCAAAAAGTCCTGACGCCTTTTCTGGAACCGGGAAACCTTCTGGACCGGACCCGCACCCTGACGGGGAGTGAGTGGCTGGGCGAACCGCAGAAAGATGCCCTGCGCCAATACATCAAAAGCTCCGAAATCAAAGGCCGTTAGAATTTTTGGCGGCGGCGGCGGGATTGGGCTGAAAGGGCGCGGCCAGGGCATAGCGCACCCGGTTGGCCTTTTCGCCGTTGTGGGTCAAGACGCCTTCCTGGAGCAAGAGGTGCAGATAACCCCAGGCGGTCTTTTTGTTCACTTGAAATCGGGCTTCGAAGTCCAGCAGGCGAAACCAGCGGCCTTCGGTTTCCCGGAGATAGTCCCGCAGGGTCTCGGGGGTGAGCTTGCGCCGGCCTTTCAGGGGCAGGGCGATTTTGGCCAGCGCCAGGCGCAAGGCTTCGTTCTTGACCGACTCCGGCAAGCGCGGGGGCGTGCCGGTATCCCGGGTCTCCCGGAAGCCGGGTTTGCCCCCCGACCAATCCTGCCGGGCGAAATAGAGACCCACCTCTTCCTCGATGAGGTTGAGCAGGCGGTAAAACTGGGACAGGGTGATCTGCCCGGCCAGTTGCGTGACCAGGTAGTCTTTAGCCCGCTTGCGGATGAAGGAGACTCGTTCCTGGGAGCCGGAGGGTAAGCGGGAGGCCTCCATAACCACCTGGAAGAACATCCCTGCCACCAGGGTGGTATCGAGACCGCGCCCCGGCGGGATCAGGGTGGAGATTTTTTCCGACACCCCCAGGGCGCCGGCGCTCAGGGACCAGGCGGCAAAATCGTCTGCGAAATTATCCGCCTGGGCCGGGGCAAAGAGCTCCAGCACTGGCTGGGTGAGGGTCCGGACCAGAGTCAAGGTAGCATCGCGGTCCATACCAGAGCCCTCCCTGGCTCTGCCCCGATTATAAGAGATAAATGATTTAAGTACAAGCCTGGTAAGTCATGCCGCGTGACGATTGGGGGCGGCCTGAGGCGGCCCGGATGAGGGGCCGGGTCCAGGCTCAGGCCCGCAGGTTGCCGCGCCTTCCCACCTATTGCTTTTCCTGATCCGTTCAGGACCTCATGCAGCCTCGCACCTCGACGCAGGGGAAAAATCCGGTCTGAGGCACATAAATTGGAGACCGGTTTTTTCTCTCCGCCAGAATAAATATTTGGGGAATTTATTTAACTTGCCATCAGAGAGTACTTGAGTTATATGCGATAGAGTTGATGAAAATGGGAAAAAACCTGGGAAGCATGAGAAGGGCCTAGGGTGGATCGCCGGGCCGGCCTCGATTGTCATGGAAAGGAGAAAAGTGTGATGAGGAAATTAGTGACCTGGGTCGCGGCTGGATTGTTTTTGGGAGTAATGCTGTTTTCGGCCCCGGGGGCAATAATGGCTGAAGATGCCCAGGGAAAACAGCTTTTTGCTAATAGATGCGCTCCCTGCCATGGCCCGAATGGCGAAGGCGACGGCGCCCTGGCGAAGGTTTTTAACCCCAAGCCGGTCAGTTTTCATGACCCCAAGTTCTGGCAGGGTGACAATGCCAAGAAGATCCCGGATATCATTAAGAAGGGCAAAGGACAGATGGTTGCCCTCCCTCTGAGCGACGCCGAGATCAAGGCCGTGGTTGATTACATGTCCCGGACCTTCAAAAAATAGGGAAAGCGGTGCGCGGCAGCGGTTCGATATGAACAGGCGGGGATTTTTAAAATTTTTGGCATCCATACTGGGATTAACCGGCCTGGGGGCGTTTATCTACCCCCTGCTTCGTTTCCTGACCCCCGGTGAGGCCACCGCAAGGGCAAAAGCTATAACCATCGCCCAGAGTGAACTACCCATAGATGCGGTGAAAGATATTCTGGTCATGGGGACGCCGGCCATCGTCATCCATACGAAGGATAAAGGATATATCGCCCTCTCCCGGGTCTGCACCCATCTCGGCTGTTTGGTGAATTACGACAAAACAAAACAGATTTTCATCTGCCCCTGCCACGCGGGCAGCTTCGACCTGGAAGGCAACGTCATCTCCGGACCGCCGCCCCAGCCTTTGCCTAAGTTCGCGGTCAAGGTGGCAGACGGTAATATCGTGATCGGGTGAAGAGATGATGCGGCAGATCAAAGAATGGATTGAAACCAGAATCGGCCTCGATGAACTCATCCGATCCCAATTGACCGAGTACCGGGTCCCGAAAAACCTCAATCTTTTTTATACCCTGGGGATGATGGCCTTTGCGGCCTTTATGATTCAGGTGATAACCGGGATCCTGCTGCTGACTTACTATGTGCCCCAGGAAGAGCACGCCTTTAAAAGCATCCAGACGATCATGAACGTGTTGCCGTACGGCTGGCTTTTCCGGCTGATGCATGTGGTGGGGAGCAATCTCATGGTGGCGGTGGTTTTCCTCCACATGGCGTCGGTTTTCTGCCTGGGGGCCTATAAGAAACCCCGGGAACTCACCTGGGTGGTGGGCGCCTTACTGTTGTTCACCACCCTGACCTTTTGCCTGAGCGGCTATCTGCTGCAATGGAGCCAGTTGAGTTACTGGGCCACCACCGTGGTCACCAATATTCCCACCGCCTTTCCTTTTTGTGGAGATTTTATCTGTCAATTGCTGCGGGGAAGTCAAAATGTCTCCCAGGAGACCCTGAGCCGGTTTTTTGCCTTGCACGTGGGGCTGCTGCCGGCGCTGCTCATGGGGCTCTTCGGCCTGCACGTCTTTATGGTGAGGCGCATCGGCATATCGGCGCCTCCCTTTGGCGGTGAAGAGGAACCGGAATGGCGGGAATTCAGGCACATGGACTATCCCGACGGCCCGCCCTTTTATCCCGACTTCGTCTCCAAAGAGGCGCTGATGATCATCATCTACGTGGTCATCATGTTCGCCATCATCGCCCTGGCGCCGGCCCTGTTCCTGCCGGCAGACACCGCCCTGCCGGCCGACCCGTTCAATACCCCTTCACATATCAGGCCGGAATGGTATTTCCTGGTTCCGTACCAGATGCTCAAGCTCGTCCCCAATAAATTCCTGGGGATCGCCGTGCAGTTAACCCTGGTGGTGGTCTTCGTGCTCTGGCCCTTCATAGATACATCCAGGGAGGCCAATATTCTTAAACGGCCCCTGTTGCTGGCCCTCTTCCTGGTAACCGTGACGGCGTGGATCGGACTTTCCTTGTGGGGAGCGCACTGATGCGGCCACTCCTGGCGGTGACCTTCTGCCTGAGCCTGCTGGTCTTTCCCGGAGCGGCGTGGAGTGATGCGGCGCAGCCGGGATTTCCCGGGCCGGCCGGGACGGAAAAACCCAGGATTGAACAGATTAACTGTCTTGAATGCCATAGCACTCCCCTGGTGCCGGAAAAAATGAGGGGCATCCCGGAGGAGTGGCGGAAGAGCGTGCATTACCAGAATGGGGTGGCATGTAACGACTGCCATGGGGGTGACCCCAAAGATATCGCTCTGTCCATGTCACCGGAGAAAGGTTTCGTCGGGACCCCCAAGCCGAAAGTGGTGCCGCAGTTCTGCGGCAAATGCCACGTAGGCATCATGAAAAGCTACCTGGAAAGCGATCATGGCAAGGCCTTAATGGCCACCGGCAGAGGGCCCAACTGTGTGGTGTGCCACGGTTCCCATAGCATCCAGAAAGCCAGCCTCAATATTATTAACGAGAAATTATGCGGGGTGTGCCATAGTTATGCCAGGGCCCAGGACATCAAGGCCTCGCTCTTCCTGACCGAACAGAAGATCAACCAGATTGATAAGAATCTTAAGACCCTGAAGGCCGACTTAATCGCCACCGGGGACGAAGAAAAGACCCTGTTCAGGACCCAGGCAGAATACCGCACCCTGTTTCATAGCGTGGATGTGAATCTGGTGAAGAGCAAGACCGCGGAGTTCACCAAAAAGCTTGCGGTCCTCAGCCAACAGGTTCAGAAAGGCTTCCAGGAGTTACAGTTCCGACAGAACTTCGCCATCTTCATCATGTTAATCTTTATCGGGCTGGGAATTGCGGTTTTCTGCCTCAGCCGGAAATCACCCTAGCCTGGATTACGTTAGCGGCCGATTTGTCTGGTCACTGCTGAGTCGGGCCAGCCGGTTGCAACCACGCATCCAGGGAAAACTTGCCACCGCCGGCAATGAGGAGCGCCACGGCTGAGGCGAGCAGAGAGAAGGCAAACTCGAGGCCCGTGGGCATGAAGAAGGTACCCCAATGGACCTGGGTTATGGCCACCAACATCACGATTGCGATAGATAAAGCGCCCAACCGGGTAAAGAGACCGAAGAGCAAGAGCACCGCGCCTCCGAACTCTCCCACTCCAGCCAGCGCGGCCCACAACAACCCCGGGTTCAATCCCAATTTTCCGGCAAAGTAACCGGCTGTGGCCATGAGGCCCTTACCCCCAAGCCAGCCGAAGAGTTTTTGGCCGCCATGGGCCAGGAAGATCAGGCCCAGGGCGATTCGCAGCGGCAGGGTGGCCCACTGCCTGGCATCGGTGGTCAACAGGGTTTTAAACATGTGCGTTTCCTCTTGAGAATATTCCGGTTTGTCCTAACCTCCGCCCGTCTTTTCCTGGGTCATTCCCCCGCCAGGCTGCCTGGGGGCGACATCCGCCAGTTTTGCCGCCAGTTCCCGGGAATCGGTGATGGGTGACAGGCAGGTGAAATCCCGGCAGAGATAGGCCACCGGCGCCCCGGTCGGCTGGCTGTAGG
>JBKQVS010000095.1:0-14045 GCA_052139855.1 Desulfobaccales bacterium | reverse complement strand
CCCATGCCCTACCAGGCATCCCTTGCCAAAAAAATAGGTTCCCAAGCCGGAGCCTGGGAACCAGGAAACAAATCCACGATATTTCTCAAAGCCCGGGGCCGGAGGCGTCCGGGCCCTGGATCTGTTCCTGGGTGAGGCCGAAGCGGCGGTCCCGCTGGCAGTAGGCATCCAGGGCGGCCCGGAAGTCTTCTTCCCGGAATCGGGCCACAGGGTGTCGGTGACGTAGAGTTCGGTATAGGCCGACTGCCAGAGGAGGAAATTGCTCAGGCGGTATTCGCCGCTGGTGCGGATGATAAGGTCGGGGTCGGGCATGCCGGCGGTATAGAGGCAACGGGCAAAAAGGGCGGCGTCGATATCTTGGGGCTTGAGACGCCCTGCCGCCACCTCCCGGGCCAGGCTTTGCACCGCCTGGACGATTTCGCTGCGCCCGCCATAGCTCAGGGCCAGGGTCAGGTCCATCCGGGCGCCTTGGGAGGTGGCCGCGATGGTCTCTTCCAGTTCCCGCTGCACCCTTTCGGGCAACTGTTTGAGGTTCCCGATGGCCTTGAGGGCAATCTGGTTATCCTGCATCTCGACTAGTTCCCGGCGCAAATAACTCCGCATCAAGGCCATCAGGACCCTGATCTCCATGGCGGGGCGCTGCCAGTTTTCTTCGGAAAAGGCGAACAGGGTGAGGTAGGAGATGCCCAGGCGGCGGGCCAGGCGGGTCACCACCCGCACTGACTCCATGCCGGCCACGTGGCCCCGGACCCGGAACCACCCCCGGCGCTGGGCCCAGCGGCCATTGCCGTCCATGATAATGGCCACGTGGCGGGGGATTTTTTGGGGGTCCAGAGGCATAAAAGGTTCAGTCAAGGCGGCTTCCCGGACCCTTATCAAGCAGTTTCCCTTGCGATTTCAGCGGACTTCATAGGCAATGCAGGTGATAAACCGATATATTTACCGAAAAACCCAGAACCCGCCCTAAAAGGACATGATCTCCTTTTCTTTTTCGGCTGCCTGAGCTTCCACTTTCTTGGTGTATTCATCCGTGATCTTCTGGACTTCATCGGTACCCCGGTGGGCGTCGTCCTCGGCCAGGAGCTTTTCTTTCTTCATCTCTTTGAAATCCTCGTTGGCTTCCCGGCGGACGTTGCGCAGAGCCACCTTGGCCTCCTCCTCCATCTTCTTCACCATTTTCACCAGGTCTTTCCGGCGTTCGGTGGTGAGGGCCGGGATGGGCAGGCGGATGATCTTGCCGTCGTTAACGGGATTCAATCCCAGGTCGGATTTGAGGATGGCCTTCTCGATATCCCCCATCACGGACGTGTCCCAGGGTTGGATGGTGAGCAACCGGCTCTCCGGCGCTGCCAGGGAGGACACCTGGTCCAGGGGCATGGTGGTACCGTAGCACTCTACCTTGATCCCTTCCAGCAGGGCCACGGAAGCCCTCCCGGTGCGCACCCGGGTGAGGTCCCGGGCCATGGCCTCCAGGACCTTGTCCATCTTGCGCCTGGTTTCGTTGAGGACCTCATCTTTCATCGCCGCGACTCTCCACGATGGTGCCCACCACCTCTCCGAGCACCACCTTCTTCATATTTCCCGGCTCCAGCAATTTGAAGACGATGATGGGGATATGCTGTTCCATGGCCATGGTGATGGCGGTGCTGTCCATGACCCGAAGGGATTTTTCCAGAACTTCGAAATAGGTGAGGCGGGAAAAAATCTGGGCCCGGCCGTCTTTTTCCGGGTCCCGGTCGTAGATGCCCGCCACTCTGGTGCCCTTGAGGATTGCTTGGGCCCCGATCTCGGTGGCCCGCAGGGCCGCGGCGGTATCCGTGGTGAAGTAGGGGCTGCCGGTGCCGGCCCCGAACACCACGATCCGGCCCTTTTCCAGATGGCGCATGGCCCGGCGGCGGATATAGGGCTCCGCCACTTCGTTCATGGTAATGGCGCTCATGACCCGGGTAGGGACCCCGGCCTTTTCCAGGGCGTCCTGGAGGGCCAGGGCGTTGACCACGGTGGCCAGCATTCCCATGTTGTCAGCCACGGCCCGGTCAATCCCCTGGGCGCTGGCTTCCAGCCCCCGGAAGATGTTGCCGCCGCCCACCACGATCCCCACTTCCACCTTCAGGTCCACCACCGCCTTGATCTCTCCGGCGATGGCCCTCAGGGTGGCGGGGTCCAGGCCGAATTTCTTTTCCCCGGCCAGGCTCTCGCCGCTCACTTTGAGGAGGATGCGGCGATATTTGAGGGACGGCGATGCCATGCAGATCTCGCTTACGCTCCTACCTGGAAGCGGATGAACCGTTTGACTTTGAGGTCCTTCCCCCCCAGCTTGGCGCCCACTTCCTTGAGGAATTGGCTCACGGTGATGTCCGGATTTTTCACGAAGGTTTGCTCCACCAGGCAGACTTCCTTATAGAATTTTTCCAGGCGGCCGGTGACCATCTTCTCGATGATCTGGGGCGGCTTGCCGCTGTCTTTGGCCGCTGCCTCGTAAATGGCCTTCTCCTTGGCGACGAGCTCCGGCGAAATTTCCTCCCGGCCCACGGCCGCGGGCAGAGTGGCGGCCACCTGCATGGCCAGGTCCTTGGCCGCGGCCACCGCCTCCGGGGCGGTGCCGCCGCCCTCCAACTCCAGCATCACCCCGATCTTGGCGCCGTGGTGGATATAGGCGGTCACCAGGTCGCCCTGATAGCGGCTGAAGTGCCGGATGCGGATGGCCTCTCCGGTCTTGGCGATCACTTCATTGAGGTAATCGGTCACCGAGAGATTGGTCTGATGCGGACAGGGCTGGGTCAGCAGTTCTTCAACGCTTTCCAGGGCCACCGCGGCCAAATGCTCCGTCAGCCGGGTGCCTAACTCCACAAAGGCCGGGGTCTTGGCCACAAAATCTGTCTCGCAGTTGACCTCCAGCAGGATGCCGGACTTCTGGTCCGGGGCAATGGAAGCCCAGACCGCGCCTTCGGAGGTGGCCCGGTCGGCCCGTTTGTTGGCCACGGCCAGGCCCTTCTGGCGCAGGTAGGCCACCGCCGCCTCCATGTCGCCGCCGGTTTCCTTCAAAGCTTTCTTGCAATCCATCATCCCGGCGTCAGTCTTGTTGCGCAGGGTTTTTACCAATTCAGCCGTAATTTCCAACGTTTGTCTCCTTAGAATGGAGGGTTCCGGTTGACCTGAGGCGACCAGAAGATGGCCTGACCGAGACCGCGTCCGCCCTGGACGCGACCCCCTTGAAATAACCAGCGAAAGGGCGGTGCGCGCACCGCCCCTCAGGTTTGTTGCGCCTTAGATCAACAGTGAACCTCGTGAATCTGGTTCACTGCCAGGACCACTCTTTACGCCTCGGGTTCCACCGCCGCCAGCTCTTCCGCAATCTCAGCCTCCACCACCGGAGGCAGCTCCACGGCTGCTTCAGCCTCGGCCATCTCCTTGTCGGTGATGGCCTGGAGCCGTTCTTCGGCCAGCTTCTTGCCGTCCAGCACCGCGTCCGCTACCCGGGAGGTGAGCAGGCGAATGGCCCGGATGGCGTCGTCGTTGCCCGGGATGGGGTAAGTGATCTCCGTGGGGTCGCAGTTGCTGTCCACGATGGCCAAAAGCGATATGCCGGTCTTCTGGCCTTCCGCCACCGCGATGTCTTCCTTCCGGGGGTCCACCACGTAGACGATATCCGGCAGGCGGCCCATATTCTTGATGCCGCCCAGGGAGCGCTCCAGCTTGGCGGCCTTCTTTTCCATCATCAAAATTTCTTTTTTGGGGAAGCGCTTCAGGGAGCCGTCTTCCTTCATAGCCTCGAACTCCTTGAGGCGGGCGATGGAGCGGCTGATGGTCTGGTAGTTGGTGAGCATGCCCCCCAGCCACCGGTGGTTGACGTAAAACATGCCGCAGCGTTGGGCCTCTTCGCGGATGGCGTCCTGGGCCTGCTTTTTGGTGCCCACGAACAAGACCAGGCCGCCGTTGGCCACGGTTTCCACCACGTAGTTGTAGGCGGTTTTAAAGAACTGAACGGTCTTTTGCAGGTCGATGATGTGGATGCCGTTTCTGGCTCCGAAGATGTAAGGTCCCATCTTGGGATTCCAGCGGCGGGTCTGGTGGCCGAAGTGTACCCCGGCCTCCAGCAATTCCTTCATGGTGACATACGACATGGAACTTCCTCCTGGTTAGTCCGCCGCGCCGTTGCCGGCAAGGCCACCGACCCATCATAGTCGGCACCAGCCCGCCCAAACCGCGCGTGAGAATTTTTCAAATCTATTTTTTATACCAGAACTATCCATACTTGACAAGATTTTTCGGGAGATTCTGGTGAGCTATCTTTTGCAGGGAAGGCGCCCGAGCCCCCGATTTTCATCAATAATACCACCACCGCTTTCTGCCAAAACTTTTTCCAGCTCAGTCAGCTAGGCTCACCATATCAAATATTTTCTCCTTGAGGCTTAAACCACATATATATAGCAGTACTCCGTACTTCTTGATAGCAGCTCGGGGGAGTTGACCGCGCTTTGAGATTAGCAAGCCAGGCTTGAAAACACTGGTTCAAGTTGTTCAGGCAGTGAGGTGTCTGGGTTCTAACGGTTACGTATGCTTAAATTTATGGGCGAATTACTATTTCATTGAAATTTGTGGTATCTTGCCTCCCATGAGACGATTTGGCTCCCAAAAGAAGAACCTTCTCTGGGTTAACCTTCGGGAGAGGGCTATCCCGAAGACCATTTTGGGTTGTGGCGGCCAAGATTGCAACCTAATCTCGGACCTTATCAAAAACGGAGGAGGGGGTTTTTGAAACCATCCTATGGATACAAAAAGTTCTGTTTAGTCTTCTTAATGGGCCTGCTGATTTTCTTTTCAGCGGCAGGTTCAAAAAGCGTCGCCGGAAATCAAAGTCAACTCGGAGGATACCCGATTGCTGCCGAGGTTTTGACGACGCGCCAGAGGACGGTCATGCCTGACTCAATACCTTCCGGTTCGGAGAAAATTCGCCCTTATGAGATTTCAAAATACAAGCAAAACGGCTATGGCAGTTGGCATTACGGACCAGGTCTCGATTCCGTAAGGCGGCTCGACCTCATGCCGGCTACTTATCGCGGTGCCTCAGCCATTAATACTGCCAGGCTCTTGAATTTCTTCACCATAACCGACATGCATATCACCGACAAAGAATCTCCTACTCAGGCGATCTATCTTGGCCCCAAAGACGGTGTTTCTTCGGCATATTCTCCGGTTATGCTTTATACAACTCAGGTTCTCGACGCCGCCGTCCAGACGATAAACGCCCTTCACAGACAAAATGCGTTTGATTTCGGGATCTCTCTGGGCGACGCCTGCAACAACACTCAGTACAACGAACTAAGATGGTATGTCGATGTCCTTGACGGCAAGGTAATCACCCCAAGCTCCGGTGCTCATGTCGGAGCCGACACCATTGATTATCAGAAACCTTACCAGGCGGCAGGGCTTGATAAGACGCTCCCTTGGTATCAGACTATGGGCAACCACGACCATTTCTGGATGGGGACAAACCCCGTGACCGATTACCTCCGACAAGCCTATATTGGCGAGGATATCCTCAACCTGGGAGATATATTCCTCAACCCTCTCGGCGTCAATAGCCGTGGTTTTTATATGGGTTCCATCGACGGCCGGACGCCTTACGGTGACATTTATGGCGCCGGACCTGTCAAAGATTTCACCACCCCTCCAAAGGTAATTGCCGATCCGAATCGCCGTTCACTTTCGAGGAGGGAGTGGATCAGCGAATTCTTTAAAACATCATCAACTCCGGTCGGTCACGGTTTCACCCAGACCAACCTGGACCATGGCTTTGCCTGTTATAGCTTCGAGCCGAAGGCGAATATCCCGCTCAAAGTTATCGTGCTCGACGATACCCAAAGGGACGATGATCTCGAGTATCCCAAGGCTCGCGGCTGGGGGCACGGCTCTCTTGACCAGGAGCGTTATAACTGGCTGGTAAAAGAACTGGATAAGGGCCAGACTGAAGGTAAGCTGATGATCATCGCGGCCCACGTACCGCTAGGGGTCGAAAAGGTGGATTCTTATGTCGGTTGGTGGTCCAAGTCTTTTGTATCCGAGAAGAATCTGATTGCCAAACTTCATACCTATCCCAATCTCATCCTGTGGATCGCGGGACATCGTCATGTCAATCCAGTTACCGCACTAAAATCACCTGATAACGCCCGTCCTGAACTCGGTTTCTGGCAGATTGAAACGTCAGCATTAAGGGATTTTCCTCAGCAGTTTCGCATCTTCGAGATTGTCCGCAACCGCGACAATACTGTGTCAATCTTAACGACCGATGTTGATCCGGCAGTCAAAGACGGGTCCCCCGCGGCGATATCGCGTTCTTATGCTGTCGCGGCTCAGCAGATATACAAGACTAAGAAACCTCTGCTGCCTACTGGGGCGTACAATGCAGAGCTGGTCAAACAATTGACCCCCGAAATGCAGGCTAAGATGCAGAACTACGGCACACCGATACGCAAGTAATTATTTTTTTACCCTGCTGTCCGGCACGCTAATTGAGTAGGAAAGGTTGTGCGTTATCTGGGGGTCGAAGACCAAGCAGCGCCTAGAAATCCAGGCGCTCCAGGAGCATGGTTTGGGCGAAGCGGGTAAGTTCCATTTAAACCCATCAACAACATTTGCGGGTATAGAGCGCGTTCATATAAATTGCTCGGTGAAGGTATCTTTCTGCGGTTGGCCATACCAACCCCTTCATGTTTAGCAACTAACTTGCCACTAGCAAAACAACTCAAAAATTGCCAGGCAGCGCCGATATGATCTGGATAACTCCATGGGGTAGATATGCCTGAAGCCCCGGTTTTCCTGAAAATAAGGCGACTGGTCGGGCGCCTAATCCCGCCAAAACGATAAAATTACCCATTAAACGGGGTAATCGTGGGCGGGATAGTCTCCGGGGCCGGCGCCTCCGGGTCAGTGAAGCCGAAGTGGCGCAGCTCCGGGTTCTTCACGAGCACCACCCCGGCTACCACCGTCGCGATCACCGCGCCCCCGGTGATTGACGGGCCGGCCCCCACGTAATGGGCCGCGACCCCGTACAAGATGCTGCCCACCGGGGCGAAGCCCATGACCATGAGCCCGAACAGGCTCATGAGGCGGCCCCGCAACTCATCCGGCACGTTAAGTTGCATCAGGCTATTGCCGGTGGAAAGTTGGGTCACCATGCCGAATCCGGCCAGGGCCATAAAGCCCAGGGCGGCGTAATAATTGCGGCAGAGCCCCAGGCCCACCAGTCCCAGGAGGAACAGGCCCTGGCCCGCCAGAAACGAAGGCATGGGCGGGCGGCGCGTCAGGCGCCGGGCCAGGGCGAGGCCCCCGGCAAAGGCCCCCAGGCCGCTCATGGCCATGAGGTGCCCCAGGCCCCGGACATCCACCCCCAGGGTGTCCCGGGCCAGGATGGGCAAAAGCACATAATAGGGCATGGCGAAAATCGCCACCGTGCTCATGAGCACCAGGATAAGCTTCAGCTCCCGACGCTCCAGCAGGTGATCAAAGAGTTCCCGCCAGGCCTTGAGAAATGGCTTCCAGGGCGCGGTTTGGGCCGGCGGCAGCTTCATGAGGATGAGGGCCAGGAGCACTGCCAGGAAGCTGGCGGAGTTCAGGAAGAAGCAGTTGGCCATGCCCACCAGGGCGATGAGCTCCCCCCCCACCGCCGGTCCCATCACCCGGGTGGCGTTGAATAGGGTGGAGTTGAGGGCGATGGCGTTGGGCAGGTCCGGCTTGCCCACCAGGTCCACGATGAAGGCCTGGCGCACCGGGATGTCAAAGGCCATGGCCGTGCCCGACAGAAAGACCAGGCCACAGAGCATCCAGATCTGGACCACGTTGACTTCCACCAGCACCCCCAGAACCAGGGCCAGGAGCATGAGCACGGCCTGGGTGATGAAGAGCAGCCGGAGCTTGGAGGTGTGGTCGGCCACCACCCCGCCCAGGAAGGAAAAGAGGAGCACCGGCAGGGTCTGCAGCGCCCCCACCAGGCCCAGGTAGAAAGCCGAGTTGGTGAGCAGCAGGACCAGCCAGCCGAAGGCCACGGACTGCATCCAGGTGCCGGTGAGGGAGATCGTCTGGCCGGAGTAAAACAGCCGGAAATTGCGGTGGCGCAGGGCCGCAAAGGTGGAAAACCGCACCGGGTTCATCTCGGCTCCTGCGTGACCTGGCGCATGGTCGGAATCAAGCTTGGTGCGGCTCCTGGATCGGCTAGTCGCATATTGGCTCAGTGGCGCTACCGACAAGGAGCGCGGCATCGTTACCTTTATCATAAGGAAAGAGCTCTGCTTGTGCAATGGTCTGTCCGGGCGGCGATGCTCCGAGCTGCGGGCTTGACAAGGGCGCGGCCCCGGGTTTATATATATACCAAATACTTAGACCTCGGAGACCGTGGGAATGTTTGCCCTCAGAAACCTGATCGAAGCTCTGGCCACCATTGTCAACCTGGCCCTGACTATCTATATGTGGGTGATCATCGCCCGGGCCCTCCTGTCCTGGGTCAATCCCGACCCGTATAATCCCATCGTCCGGTTTTTGTACAACGTCACCGAACCAGTGCTCGGGTGGATCCGGGAACGGGTGCCCGTGGTCTTTGGCGGTATGGATCTGGCCCCGCTGCTCGTGGTGCTGGTCATCGTCTTCCTGCAGCGCTTCCTGGTCGCCACCCTGGTAGATCTGGCGCTGCGCCTCGGCTGAACGCGGCGTCTTCCGCCCCATGTCCCCCTTTTTTCTGGCTACCAGCCAGGGATACATCCTGCGCTTGACGGTGGTGCCCGGGGCCCAGCGAACCCAGGTGGTGGGGCTGTACGGCGACCGTCTCAAGCTGCGTCTGGCGGCCCCGCCGGAAAAAGGCGCCGCCAACCGCGAGCTCATCGATTTCCTGGCCCGATCCCTCCACCTCCCCAAGACCTCCCTCAAGCTCACTCTGGGCGCCCAGAGCCGGTCCAAAGTGGTGGCGGTCTACGACCTGTCCCCGGACCTGCGCCACCGCCTCTCTTCCCTGGTGCCGGACTCCCAAGAATCTGCCTGATTTCGCCCGCAACTCCCCAGCCCCATCCTTGACAACGCTTAGTCGGATGATAACAATTATGAGCAAATGTAACGGTGAGCCGCCATTCATTATCCCAAAGGGTTTATGGTTGTTTCGGGATGCCGAGCTACTATGAAATTTTGGAGGTTGCGAGAGAGTCTGCCTTGGAGGAGATCAGAGCTGCTTACCGCCATTTGGCCCTCAGGTATCACCCCGACAAGAACCCCGGGGATCAGGAGGCCGAAGACCGATTTAAACAGATTTCCCAGGCTTACCAGGTCCTGGCCGACCCGGAAAAGCGCCAGCTTTACGACCTCTACGGTGATGCCGGGCTGGCGGGTTTTGACTTAGGCGGTTTCGAGGATATCTTCAGTTCCTTCGGGGAGGTCTTCGAGGATTTCTTCAATTTCGGACGCTCCCGGGGCCGGCCGGATCAGCCCCAACCCGGTGCGGATCTCCGCAAGCCGGTGGTGCTGACCCTGGAGGAGGCCGCCCGGGGTCAGAATAACTGCTTGACCGTGGAACGCCGCACCGGTTGCCCCCGGTGCCAGGGGCACGGCGCCGAGCCCGATCACCCGCGCCAGACCTGTTCCCGCTGCCAGGGCAAGGGGCAGGTCAGCCCGTCTCAGGGACTCCTGAAAATCTTCAACACCTGCCCGGATTGCCAGGGGGCCGGTACCATCATCACCGCTCCCTGCTCCGTCTGCCAGGGCGCCGGGGTCATCAACGAACAGAAGCAGATCCAGGTACACATCCCGCCGGGGGTGGATACCGGCACCCGCCTGCGCCTCCGGGGAGAAGGGGAGGCCGGGACCCGCGGGGCGCCGCCCGGGGACCTCTACCTGGAAATCTGCGTCGCTCCCCATCCGATTTTCACCCGCAAGCGCAGAGATCTCTATTACCGGGCCCAAATCTCTTTCGTGGAAGCCGCCCTGGGCACGGAAGTGGAGGTTCCCACCCTGACGGCCTCAACCCGCCTGGCCATTTCCCCCGGCACCCAGCCCGGGGCCACCTTCCGCATTCCGGGCCTGGGTTTGCCCGGCCTGCGCGGCAAATCTTTGGGCGACCTGGTGGTGGTTGTGGACCTCCAAACCCCCACCCAACTCTCGGATCAGCAGAAGCAGCTCCTTCAGGAGTTCCTGCGGCTGAAGGAGCCCGGGGGATTGGACGGGTTTAAGGGGATGGAAGCCTGAAGTGAATGAGCCGCACCTGCCCGCTCGCCCCAAAAACGCCCGACCTCATTCGATTTATGGCCTCCTTCACCGGCTGGTCGAGTCGGTCCGGTCGGCGGGAAAAACTGACTTCTCTCCGGTTATTTGATATCATCCTGCTGATGCAAGATATCCCCTTGGAGTTGAACATGAGACCAGAGTGTCGCCAATCCCCGTTTCGGGGCGGGACCGTCCGGCCCGGGCCAGAGTTCGCCTTATCATGAAAACCTTGCTGATCCAAGCTTCGGGCTACCGGGAAAACGGCCGCCTGGACCGGCGTAAGAACCGCTGGCTCCTGGGCATGACCCTGCCGTATGTGGCCGCCTTGACCCCCCGCGACATCCACGTGGAGCTCAAGGATGACATGCTGGAGGAGATTACCTTCCGGGAAGACTGCGACCTGGTGGGCCTCTCCTTCATGTCTCACCAGGCCCCCCGGGCCTTCGAACTGGCCGCGGGTTTCCGCCGCCGGGGTATTCCCGTGGTGATGGGCGGTTTTCACGCCACCCTGGCCCCGGATGAATGCCAGGAACATGCCGATGCCCTGGTGCTGGGGGAGGCCGAGGAGGCCTGGCCCCGGCTCCTCCGGGATTTCCAGGCCGGGCGCCTCCTGCCCCGCTATCAGGCCGAGAAACTCTCCGACCTGAAGAACCTGCCGGTGCCCCGCTATGACCTGCTGGACCTCAAGCGTTACAAAGTCTGGAACATCCCCTCCCAGACCACCCGGGGGTGCCCCTATAACTGCAGCTTCTGTGAAGTCACCCAGGTCTATGGCGGCAAGTTCCGGCACCGGCCCGTGGATGAGGTGATCAACGAAATTGAGCAGATTCGCCGCTTAACCGAGAGCGGTTTCATTTACTTCGTGGATGACAACTTCGTGGCCAACCGTCGCCACGCCAGAGAAATTATGGAGCGCCTCATCCCCCTCAAGCTGAATTACGCCTGCCTGGCCACCGCCAACGTGGGGGATGACCCGCAACTCCTGGACCTCCTGGCCCGCAGCGGCTGCCGCCACGTCAATATCGGCATGGAGTCCATCAGCCCCGAGAGCCTCAAGGCCATCAACAAAAAGCAGAACAAGACCAAGGATTATGAGCGGCAGTTCAAAGGCTTGCGGGATCGGGGCGTCGGCTTTTCCGTGAACGTCATGTTCGGGCTCGACGGCGACCGGACGGACATCTTCGAGACCACGGTGGATTTCCTGAATCGCGTCAAGGCCCCGGCCGCCTTCATGTTCATCCTGGCCCCCCGCCCCGGCACCAAGGTGCAGAAAGAACTGCTCCAGGCCGGGCGCATCTTTGACCATGATTGGAGCCACTACAGCGGCTTTCAGGTGGTTTACCACCCCAAACACATGACGGTCCGGGAACTGGAGGAGGGCTACTGGCGCGCCAACCGGCGGTTCTATTCGCCGCTGTCCATGCTCAAGCGCTTCCACCGGGCCCCCTACGCCCTGAACATGCTGATTTTCAACCTCTACTTCGCCTGGGCGGCCCGCCGCCGCTTCCAACCGCTGAATTATTTTTTTTGAAGAAAGATTTTGGAAAAGGGGGCCAGGGGTCGACGGCCACTTACAATCCCTCTCCCAAACCCTCATACAGGGGGATGGGAGGGGAGTTTGAGGGGAGGGCGGGGGACCTTAGTCCCCCGGTCCTCACCTCAAAGCATTACCCCCCATACTTCAAATTTTCCGTCTCTATGGTCCGGATACGGTCTCGCAGGGAGGCGGCCCGCTCGAATTCCTGCTTCTTCGCCGCGCTCTGCATTTCTTTCTTCAGGCGTTTAATGATCACTTCCGGCCGGTCCGTCAGGTAGGGCATCTGCTCCTCTGCGGCCAGGGGCACCGTGACGTAATCGGCCTCGTACACCGAGGCCAGGACGTCCTTTATGGTGCTCCGGATGGTTTCCGGGGTGATGTGGTGCTCCTGGTTATAAACCTCCTGGACGCCCCGCCGCCGGTTGGTCTCTTCCAACGCCGCGGCCATGGACGGGGTCACGCGGTCGGCGTAAAACAGGACCTGGCCGTTGACGTTCCGGGCGGCCCGGCCGCAGGTCTGGATCAGGGAGCGGGCCGAGCGCAGGAAGCCCTCCTTGTCCGCATCCAGGATGGCCACCAGGGAGACCTCCGGCAGATCCAGCCCCTCCCGCAGGAGGTTGATGCCGATGAGCACGTCGAAGACCCCCAGGCGCAAATCCCGGAGAATATCCATGCGCTCCAAGGTGGTGATATCGGAGTGGAGGTACCGCACCCTGAGCTTTAGGTCCTGGTAGTATTCGGTGAGATCTTCGGCCATGCGCTTGGTCAGGGTGGTGACCAGCACCCGCTCGCCTTTGGCCAGACGGGCCCGGATCTCCCCCAGGAGATCGTCCACCTGGTTGGCCGCGGGTTTGACCGTAATCAGGGGGTCCATGAGACCGGTGGGGCGCACGATCTGCTCCACGATCCGGCCGTCGGCCTGCTTCACTTCGTAAGGGCCGGGGGTAGCGGAAACATAGATGCGGCACCCCACCCGGGCCTCGAATTCCTCAAAGCACAAGGGCCGGTTGTCCAGGGCCGACGGCAGGCGGAAGCCATAGTCCACCAGGGTCTGCTTCCGGGACCGGTCCCCCCGAAACATCCCCTGGAGCTGGGGGATGGTGATGTGGGACTCGTCGATGACCACCAGGGACTCCCGGGGCAGGTAATCCAGGAGGGTAGGGGGGGCCTCCCCCGGGGCCCGGCCCGTCAAATGCCGGGAGTAATTCTCAATGCCGTGGCAGTAGCCTAACTCCCGCATCATCTCCAGGTCGAAGCGGGTGCGCTCCTCTATCCGCTGGGCCTCCAGGAGTTTTTCCTGCTCCCGGAACCATCTCACCCGCTCGTCCAGCTCCGTCTCAATGGCGGCCATGGCCTGGCGCCGCACCAGGTCCGGGGTAACGTAGTGGGAAGCGGGGTAGACCGTCACCCGCTTGAGCTGCCGCAGCGTCTGGCCCCGCAGGGGGTCGATCTCCCGGATGGCCTCCACCGTGTCGCCCCAAAACTCCACCCGGATGGCCCGCTCCTCTTCGTAGGCCGGAAAGATCTCCACCCGATCCCCCCGCACCCGGAAGGTTCCCCGGTGGAAATCAATATCGTTGCGCTCGTATAAAATCTCCACCAGCTTGCTTAACACCTCCCGGCGGTTCATCGCCGCGCCCTCCTCCAGATAGAGGAGCATGCCGTGGTAAGCCTCGGGAGAACCCAAGCCGTAGATGCAGGACACCGAGGCCACGATGATCACGTCGTTGCGGTCAAAGAGCGACCGCGTGGCGGAGTGGCGCATCCGGTCAATGGCTTCGTTGATGGAGGAGTCTTTCTCGATATAGAGGTCGGCCTGCGGGACGTATGCTTCCGGTTGATAGTAATCATAGTAACTGACGAAATACTCCACCGCGTTGTCCGGGAAAAACTCCTGGAACTCGCCGTAAAGCTGCGCCGCCAGTGTCTTGTTGGGGGCCAGGACCAGGGTCGGCAGGTTGAGCCGGTGCACCGCGTTGGCGATGGTGAAGGTCTTGCCGGACCCGGTAACCCCCAGCAGCACCTGGTGGGGATACCCGGCCCGCACCCCGGCGATGAGCTTGCCGATAGCCTGGGGCTGGTCGCCCTTGGGGGTAAACGACGTGACTAAATGGAACTCATCAGGCATATAGGATTATATCGGCATCCAGGATAGTTAAAATATAACATTATTTTGCAGGCAAGCCTAAGGCCGCCGGCCTTAGTCTTGCCGCTAAAGCAACCGGGGGAAGAGGGCTAAGGGCGAAAGCCCTTACCCCCTCCCCCC
>JBKQVS010000094.1:0-3139 GCA_052139855.1 Desulfobaccales bacterium | reverse complement strand
GAGGCCGGACTCGATATCCTGGTACATGATCACCCACCCGATGCCCCGCATGGAGGCGGTGGCTTTGAAATCCTTGGCGCAGGTGGCAACGTCGCCGAACTGCTCGGCCTTTTTCTGCATGAGGTTGGGGGCCTTGGCCATGTCACCGTCGCCCCCCAGGTTGGCAAAGTAGAGTTCGTGCAGGCGCATGCCGTTGAACTCCCAGCCCAGGCGGCGTTTCAGCTCGGCAAATTCCGGCGTGGACTCCTGGCCCGCTTTCACCATGCCCGCCAGCAGTTCCATGACTTTATTGGTGTTGTTGACGTAGCCCTGGTAGAGGGTGAAATGATTTTTGAGCAGGGTGTCGCTGAATCCGGGCATCCCTAACAAAGCGGTGAAATCTTTGGCGACATAAGCCATACAGTCTCCTTCCCGGTCCTCAGATCAGGACCTCACAGATTTGTCTTAAAGATAGTGCCGGGATCAGCGGACGCAAGGCGACGGCGGATATTTCCCCCCGGGGTTTGAGGTGGTTCAGGGTAAGTCCCGCAGACCCCGGGCAAGGCCGACGCTCGCCTTAAGCCGCGGCCCGGCTTGGGATCACCCCGCCGTCCTTTTCGTTGCATCGGGGCTCTGGATTAAGTATAGTTATGAATCTTAAGGGTTTAGTCGGAAGATTCCAGGTCTTCCGGGTCCAGGAGACCCTGCCCGATCAGGGCTGCTTCCAGTTGAGCCAGGGCTTGCTTGAAGGCTGGATAGAGTCCCACCGCCAGAGACACCCCTTTGCGGGTGGGCACCCAGTCCCCTTCCTGATCTCCCGGCACGTGAACCCGAATATCAATGAGGCGATGACCTTTAAACTCGGACAGGGAAAGGAAAACCATTTCCCGGGCATTTTTGCTCACTTGACTGATGAGTTCGGACATCATGTTCCCCCTACCGGCTGCCTTGAGCGGCGGCCTGATTGGGGATTGACTTCGCCTAAATTCCCGACCTTGTCAACCCCTTTTTCCTATGCAACTCTATAATACGTTAAGCAGACACAAAGAAACCTTCAAGCCCCTGAGCCCTGGAAAAGTGGGTCTTTACGCCTGCGGGGTGACGGTTTACGACGACTGCCACCTGGGGCACGCCCGCTCCTGCGTGGCCTTTGAGGTCCTGGTGCGCTATCTGCGGCGCCGGGGTCTTGAGGTCACCTGGGTGCGCAATTTTACCGACATCGACGACAAGATCCTGCGCCGGGCCCAGGAGTCGGGGGTGGACTGGAAGGAGGTGGCCGAGCATTACATCGCCGCCTTTCAGGAGGACATGGACGCCCTGGGGATACCGCCGGCCCAGATCGAGCCCAAGGCCACGGAGCACATCCCCCAGATCCTCGCCCTTATCCGGCGCTTGGAGGACCTGGGCTTTGCCTATTGCCCCAAGCCCGGCGGGGGCGGCGACGTCTTCTTCCGGGTGCGCCGTTTCCCGGGCTACGGCAAACTTTCGGGACAGAAAGTCGAGGATATGGAGGCCGGGGCCCGGATTGAGGTTGACCCCGACAAAGAGGATCCCCTGGATTTCGTTTTGTGGAAGGCCTCCAAGCCCGGGGAACCGGCCTGGGACAGCCCCTGGGGCCCCGGGCGGCCGGGTTGGCATATCGAGTGCTCCGCCATGAGCATGGAGTACCTGGGGGAGAGCTTCGACCTGCACGGCGGC
This sequence comes from Desulfobaccales bacterium, assembly GCA_052139855.1. Taxonomy (GTDB): domain Bacteria; phylum Desulfobacterota; class Desulfobaccia; order Desulfobaccales; family 0-14-0-80-60-11; genus 0-14-0-80-60-11. The sequence goes on along the minus strand of JBKQVS010000094.1, from coordinate 1,462 downwards.
GGCCAGGACCTGGTCTTCCCCCACCACGAAAACGAACTGGCCCAGTCGGAGGCGGCCACCGGGAAACCCTTTGCCCGGTTTTGGCTGCACCACGGCCTCCTCACCATCAACGCCGAGAAGATGTCCAAGTCCCTGGGGAATTTCTTTACGGTGAAGGAGGTTTTGTCCCGCTTTCCCGCGGAGGTGGTGCGTTTCTTTCTTATCAATTGCCACTACCGCAGCCCCCTGGATTTCTCGGACGCGGCCCTGGCCGAAGCCGAGACCGCCCTGCTGCGACTCTACACCTGCCTGGCCCGGATCCAGGAAGTGCTCCGGCCATACCCGGACCTGAAACCCCAGCACCCGGTCGACACCTATCCCGATAACCTGACCCTGGAGGAATTTCACCGCTTCGGCTCGCTGCGGGCCCGATTCGAGGCGGCCATGGATGACGACCTCAACACCGCCCAGGCCCTGGGGTACCTGTTTGAGACGGTGCGGCTGCTCAACCGGCTCCTGGAGGCGCCCTCGGCCGACCCGGGCTATCTCACCATTCTTGGGGAGATGGCCGATGAACTGAAGGACCTGGGCCGGGTGCTGAACCTCCTCCAGGCTGACCCGCAAGCCATGGTGGCCTCCCTGCGGCAGAAGGCCGCGGACCTGAGCATCTCTCCCGAAGAAATCCAGGGCCTCATCGACGCGCGCACCCAGGCGCGGCAGGACAAGGATTGGCAGCGGGCTGATGAGATCAGAAAACAGCTACTGGACCTGGATATCCTTCTGGAAGATACGCCGCAGGGGACTATCTGGAAGGTTAAGAACTGAGGATATATTTACTTTCACTTTTTGCGGGTCGGGCTCCTACGAGCCCGGACCCACAAAAGCAGTAACTCTTTGGGGGAGGGCCAGGGATTTCATCCCTGCCCTCTCCCAAACCCCCTCCCAACCCGTATAAGGGGCCAGGGAAGCCGGGGCCTGCGGCCCCAACTTCCCTGGCCAAAAAGAGGATTGACGAAACCGAGAATCACCCATATTAATCTTCCGAAGGAGGGTAATAAATATGGCCACATTCCTGATGTTCGGCAAGTACTCGGCGGAAGGCGTTAAAGGGATCAGTTCGCAGCGGACCAAAAAGGCGGCGGACCTGATCAAAAAACAGGGGGGCAAGGTCAAGGCCATTTACGCCATGCTGGGGATGATGGACCTGGTCCTCATCGTGGACCTGCCGGGGGTGGAGGCGGCCATGCAGACCTCCGTGGCCCTGGGCAAATTGACCGGGATCAGCTTCTGCACCCATCCGGCGGTGTCGGTGGAGGAGTTCGACAAACTGATGGGCGGGAAGTAAGCAAGTCTTGGGGGAAGGGCCGGGGGACGTTTCTCGTAAGGGTCCCCCGCCCTCCCCCCAAACCCCTCTTCCAACCCCCTGTACGGGAGGGGCGACCCGGCGGGTTGCCCCTTGTATTTTCATAAAGGATTGGGGGTG
>JBKQVS010000093.1:0-23738 GCA_052139855.1 Desulfobaccales bacterium | reverse complement strand
GAGGGCCTGGACGAGTTTTTTTTCTACGTCCGGGAACCGCACTGCCGCGGCTATGAAGAGAAGGACGAGTGGACCGTGGCGACCTGGCGGCAAGACCAGGGGGTGGACAAGTACGACGAGATGAACCGGGAGTGGAAGCTCATGATGCTGCGCCGGGCCGAAGATGGCGGGCCGGTTACGGATGAGCGGGGCAACCGGCTCTTCGCTATGGTCATGTATGACCTGGACCAATTCCGGAATTTCGTCTTTAAGAGCCGTTTCCTGACCATCTTCAATGTGGACGACGACGTCAAGGAGAGGATCTGGGACGATGATGAGGAACTCCTGAAGTTCGGGTATCAATACCTCAAGAGTGCCTTAAAGATCGCGGACACCCTGGAGGTAAAGCAGCCTCTGGGCCCGGGCCCCGGGTCCACCACCATGACGTTCTGAGCGCCGGCGGCCGCGGGTCCGCCCCGGCCCCCCGACCTGAGGCCGGCTCGCCTGGGACCTGAGTAGGAGGCAACGTGACTACAACCTTGGAGCTTCAGGCCAGTGCGGCGGAGATCACCGAGATCCTGGATAGATACCGGACGGTGGCGGTGGTGGGGCTATCCAATGATTCTAACCGGCCCAGCTATCGGGTGGCCCAATACCTTCAAGAGCATGGTTACCGCATTGTGCCGGTTAATCCCGGCTGCCGGGAGATTTTGGGGGAAAAGTGTTACGCCGCTCTCGGGGATATCCCCTTTCCGGTGGAAATCGTCGACATCTTCCGCAGAGTGGAGGCAATCCCCACGATCGTGGCTGAAGCCATCGCGGTGGGAGCCAAAGTGGTATGGATGCAGCAGGGGCTGGAAGAACCCCACTCGGCCCACAAAGCCCGGGAGGCCGGCCTCCAGGTGGTTATGGACCGCTGCCTGAAGATCGAACATAACCAGCGCCAGGTGTAGGCGAGGAACAATCCGGGTGGGACGCCCACCTGTTGGCCGTTAAGGAGTTGAACCGCATGGAAATTACCCTGTTCAATAAAAGTGGCAAGCCGGTAGCCTATATCGCGGATGACGGGAAGACCATCTATCTGTGGGACGGCCGCCCCGTGGCCTATGTGTCCGAAGAAAAGCTGTATGACTGGAACGGCAGGCAGTTGGGGTGGTTTAACAATGGCACGATCTTTGACATCTATGGGCTGAGGAGCGGTTTTATCAAGAGCAAATCCCCCATAGCCACGGAGATGGAACCCCTCAAACCCCAGAAACACCTCAAGCCGGCCAAAGGCAAGCGGCAGCCCCAGGTGATTAAACCGATTTTGTGCTATGGGTACTCCAGTAAGAATTTGGAGGACCTCCTGGAGGCAGGGGGCCAGCGCTGACCGCCTCTTGATCCAGACAACCGGGTGGCCTGCCGCTCCGGTCCAAAGCTTTGAGGGCCGGGCGCGGGAACCCCAGCCGGCGACTGCGGAAACGCCAGGCCGCCCGATTCCGCCCCGACACGCCCCCATTAAGGTCACTCAGCGCCCCTGATTGGCGCGTCAGTTGTTCCCTTAAAGATTGCCCGATGAGATAACGCCTTTAAAAGTCGAGGCGTCATGGCACGCACCCGTCTCCCGGGAGAATAATGATTGAAAATCACCGTTGCTTGGCTTATGGTGGCATCAGGCAGAGAAGAAGCCATGGCCAAGGAAAGCGTCGAGAAGCGATATGAACGGCACGGGCGCATAAAACCCTGCGTGCTTACCCGGGATGATATCTTGGCTTTAGAGAAGATAGTCCAGGGAACCTTCACTAAGCCAGAAGTCGAAAGATATTTTCGCATATCCACGGTCCTCAATCACACCCGGGTTTTCTCCAACTCGGTTGAACAACTCTTGAGCCTAGGAGAATTGGGGGACCGGGTGGCCGACCTGTCGTTTTGGATCGAAGGATGGGATCAGAAGACCCGCTTTGATAAGAATATTCTACTCGATTTCAGCAAATACTCCATCCAACTCAGTGTTGAAGGCACGGACCCGGTGTGGGTATACGATACATATACTAGCATAATTAATTACTTGAAGAATAAAACTGCCTGGTATTCCTTCATCATTAGCATAGAAAAAATTATTGTATTCTTCATTACTATTATATTAATTGCCAATATCATTATTTCAGCCAGGCAAGGTTACCCGCTATATTTTCTCGATAAGCTCGGGTTGTTGGTGGTATGGATGTTTTTAGTCTTCTATGACATCAGAAAAATTTGGCCATACTCCAATATTCGGTTGAAAGAGGATAAGTACTATTTGTGCAAGGAAAATGTCGTCATGCTGGTCATGGTCCTCGTGGTTATTTTCGCGATATACGGAGGGACCATCCTGCCCCTCATGCGATAGGACCCCCTGGGGCGGCCGGCGGGGGGCCCGGGGGAGACGCGGGCGGCGGATTTTGGGGGGAGTGAATGCAGGCCAGGGTGAAAAGCGGGGCCCTGCTGGGAGTGGATGCCTACATCGTCGAGGTGGAGGTGGACCTGGCCCCGGGGCTGCCGGCCTTCACCACCGTAGGGCTGCCCGAGACCGCGGTCAAGGAGAGCAAAGACCGGGTCAGGGCTGCAGTAAAGAACTCCGGCTACAAATTCCCCGGCAACCGCGTCACCATCAATCTGGCCCCTGCTGACATCCGCAAGGAGGGAACCGGCTTCGACCTGCCGGTGGCCGTGGGTATCCTGGCGGCCCAGGGGTTGCTGCCGCCTTCGGCCCCGGAGAACTATCTGCTTTACGGGGAGCTCTCTCTGGACGGCCGCCTCAAACCCACCCGGGGGGTGCTCTCCATGGCCCTGGCCACCCGGGCGGCGCATCTCGCCCTGATCATCCCCCAGGCCAACGCCAAAGAGGCCGGGGTGGTCCAGGGGATCGACATTTATCCCGCCGAGCGCCTCTCACAGGTTATGGAGTTTTTGAGCGGGCGGGAGCCGTTAACGGCACTTACCCCGGCGACGCCGGAGCTTCTGGCCCCGCCCCCGGCCTATGAGGAGGATTTCCGGGACGTGAGGGGACAGGAGCCGGTGAAACGGGCCCTGCTCATCGCCGCGGCCGGCAGCCACAACGTCCTGATGGTGGGCCCGCCCGGCGCGGGCAAGACCATGCTGGCCCGAAGCCTCCGCACGGTGCTGCCTCCCTGGAGTTTCGAAGAGGCCCTGGAGACCTCCAAGATCTATAGCATCATGGGGAGATTAAGGCCCGGCCAGGCCCTGGTGCCGCGGCGCCCTTTCCGCTCCCCCCACCACACGATTTCGGACGCGGGCTTGATTGGCGGCGGCACCATCCCCCGGCCCGGGGAGGTGAGCCTGGCCCACCACGGGGTGCTCTTCCTGGACGAACTGCCGGAGTTCCGGCGCTCCACCCTGGAGGTGCTGCGCCAGCCCCTGGAAGAGGGCAAGGTCACCATCTCCCGGGCGGCCACCTCGCTCACCTATCCGGCCCGGTTCATGCTGGTGGCGGCCATGAACCCCTGCCCCTGTGGCTTTTACGGCGACCCCAAGCGGGCCTGCACCTGCACCCCCAACCAGATCAATACGTATCGCTCCCGCATCTCCGGGCCGCTCCTGGACCGGATCGATATCCAGGTCCAGGTGCCGGCGGTGCCGTTTCGGGATATGGCGGCGCCGGAGACGGGGGAGGGCTCCGTGGAGCTCAGGGCGCGGGTGATGGCGGCCCGGGAGGTCCAGTCGCACCGGTTTCACAAGACCCGCATCTATGCCAACGCCCACATGCCGCCTAAGCTCATCAAGCAGCACTGCGCCCCGGGTCCCGAGGCCCAGCGCCTGCTGGAGGTGGCCATGGAGCGCCTGGGGCTCTCGGCCCGGGCCTACCACCGCATCCTCAAGATCGCCCGGACCATCGCCGACCTGGAAGGGGAGGGTTCCATAAGCCCGGCCCACGTGGCCGAAGCGATTCAATATCGGACGATGGATCGGAAATTCGGGTGAGAAACCTGGATCAATAGCGGGTGGCGCTCAAGAATGCACGGATTAACCGTAGGGTTGCGCCTGGGGAAACAATTGTTGGTGCGCAAGACGCACCCGACAACAGCTCAAGGAGTCATTGGAGGCAGGTAGGGGGTTAGTTCGGCCGGAAAAATAAAAGTCATGGGATTTTTTGGGGAATGCCATTCTCTTCCCTTGCCGGAGGAGGTTGTGGTACTTAATTTTAAGGCATAGGTCCGTTGAGGCCGGGCGGCGAGAACCGCCGCCTCATTTCGCCGCGAAGGAGTGATAATCATGAAGCACACGCTCGATGAAGTTAAGGTCAAGATTCACCAGATGTATCCGGGTATCGACAAGCATGGGGTGGCCTCGACGGTCACCTTTGACAAAGCTAAAAAAACCTACGTCCTGGAATTGAAGAAAGGCCCGCACCACCTGGCCACCTATATCGACAAGGTGGATGCGGACAAATGCATGGACGGGGTGGAATGCATCCACCTGGGGGTGCAGATCGGGCAGTTTCTAGAAAACTTCAAAAAGGTATGATAATAAGATATAATCAAAGCTTAACAACAAGTTTGGATCGAAGGTCTTTAGGGAAGGACGCGCCGGCGGGGAGGCCGGCCCGGATTCAGGATGGATGGCAGGGTGAAGGGAGAGAAGTGGGCCGCCAGAGGCATGCCCTCCCTCCCCCGACCCCCTCCGAGGCATCCCGTACCCACGAGCATTGAGTTGGGGGCACGGCACCCGCGCCCAGAGGTGGGATGACGATAAGGTATCGGCGGCCGGGTCTTATAGCCTGACCGGATGAACCTCAAGGGCGCACCCTAATGGGCCCGGGACAGGGCGGAGCCGCAGGTACGGCCTGACAAGAACTGTTTATAAAACCGCCAAGAGGCAGAGGGCGACGGCGAGAGAGCACCCAAGGCAGCTATGAAGTTCTTTAAGGCACCCAGCCCCAACCGGCTGGAAAAATATCATCAGCGGCGGCGCTGGGCCCGGCGCCTGACCTATATCTTTTACGGCCTGGTGTTCACCGGGTTTTTGGGCGCGATCTGCGTCGGGGTCTTTATCTACCTGCATTTCTTGCAGGACCTGCCGGACTTTACCTCGGTCAAGGAGTTCCGGCCTTCGGTGATCACCCAGATTTTCGCCCGGGACGGCCAGCGCATCGGGGAGTTCTACTCGGAGCGCCGGATTGAGGTGCCTTACAGCCGGCTGCCCCGGCATCTGGTTCTGGCCTTCGTGGCCGCGGAGGACGCCCGCTTCTTCGAGCACCCGGGGGTGGACATCACCGGCATCGCCCGGGCCTTTTTCCGCAACCTGGAGGCCGGCGAAGTGGTCCAGGGCGGCAGCACCATCACCCAGCAGGTGGTGAAGCGCATCCTGCTGACTTCGGAGAAGAGTTTTGCCCGGAAAATCCGGGAGGCGGTGCTGGCCTACCGCATCGACAATTACATGACCAAGGAAGAGATTCTCAGCGTTTACCTGAACCACATCTTTCTGGGTCACGGGGCCTATGGCGTGGAGGCGGCGGCCCAGGAGTACTTCTCCAAACACGTGGAAGACCTGAGCCTGGCGGAGGCGACTATCCTGGCGGGCATCCCCAAGGCCCCCAGCCGCTATGACCCGTACCTCAACCCCCAGCGGGCCAAGGAGCGCCAGGCTTATGTGCTCAAGCGGATGGCCGAGGTGGGGTTCATCAGCAAGGAGCAGGAGCAGGCAGCCTTCCAGCAGCCCATCAAGCTCAAGCCCTTCCGGCCGGAATGGATCAAGGAGTGCGGCTACTTCACTGAGCAAGTGCGGAGCCAACTGGAAGACCGGTTCGGCAAAGAATCGGTGTACAGCATGGGGCTGAGGGTCTATACCACCGCGGACGTGCATCTCCACAAGGTGGCCCGGGCCGCCATCGAATCAGGCATCGACGGCCTGATTCAACGCAATGGCTACCGGGGGCCGCTGAGGCATGTGCGCGGCAAGGAAATGGCCGCTTTCCAGGACCGCCAGGTGAAATATTACCGGAAATACCCGCCGCGCAAGGGGCTGGCGGTGACCGCCCTGGTGGTGGGCGCCGCGGACCGGCGCCGGACCGGCGCGGTGTATTTCCGTTTAGGGGAACAGTGGGGCGTCTTGAAGGATGCCGGCGGCAGCAAGTCCCGGGCCACCACGATGGTGTCCTCCCTGAGCCCGGGGGATGTGGTGCAGGTGCGCCTGGTGGACCGGGAGCGCCAGGGCAAGTGGACAGGGGAACTGATCCCGGCGCCCATGGTCCAGGCGGCGCTGGTCTCCATGGAGCTCAAGACCGGCCAAGTGCGGGTGCTCATGGGGGGTAAGGACTTTGGCGACAGCACCTTCAACCGGGCCACCCAGGCCCGGAGGCAGCCGGGCTCGGCCTTCAAACCCATTCTTTATGCCGCCGCGGTGGAAAAAGGCTTTCGGCCGGATTCCATTTTGCAGGACTCCCCCCTTTCACTGCCCGGAGGCCGGCACGGGCAGCTGTGGTCGCCGCAGAATTACGACCACCGGTTTTACGGACCGATCCCGCTGGCTTTTGCCCTGGCCCATTCCCGCAACGTGCCCGCGGTGCGGCTGATGATGGCCATCGGTGTCCCGGCCACGGTCAATATGGCCAAGACCCTGGGAATCACCAGCCCCATTTTTCCCAATTATGCGTCCGCCCTGGGAGCTTCCGATGTCACTTTGATGGAGCTGACCCGGGCCTACTCCACTTTCCCCAATGATGGCAAGCTGATCGAGCCCGTGTTAATCGACCGGATCGAGGACCGGGACGGGCGGGTCCTGGTGGAAAACCGACCCCGCAGTCAGCAGGTGATCAGCCCCCAAACCGCCGAGATCATGACGCGTCTCATGATGGGCGTGGTGGAGCGGGGCACCGCCACCCGGGTTCAGGTCCTGGGACGGCCCATGGGGGGCAAGACCGGCACCACGAACAAAACCCGGGACGCCTGGTTTATCGGTTTCACGCCGTCCTTGATTACCGGGAGCTGGGTGGGGATGGATGACGAACGCAGCCTGGGCCCCAAGGAAACCGGCTCCCAGGCCGCGGCCCCCATCTTCATCGCTTATATGCAAGAGGCCCTGAAGGGCACGCCGGTGGAGCAATTCCCGGGGGTCTCGAGCACGACGGTGCTGGCCAAGCGGGCTGAAGAGAGCTCCAGCGATGATGAAGTGCCATCCCAATCCGAGGAGACTTTCTACCCCGAGGACGAGGGGCTGAAGGAAAGAACTTCGACCCCCCAGGCCACCAGCCAGCAATTTTTTAAAAATGACCTGGAATAATCGCCGCGGTTGGGGCGGCGTGGATCATTGCACGCAGAGGCCCGTTGCACGCCAGGAGTGAGGCGGCACAGTCGGCGCCCCGTGCGACCACCAAACCGGTGAACCTAACCTAAGCAACCAACTCTCAACCGGCCCAATCATTACGGCGGAAGAGAAGCGGGCCTGGATCGTCAGGTCCTTACCTTCCCCCTGCGGCAATAAGGAGTATGCATGCGACAGATCGAGGTGGCGCAGGTCACCCAGGCGGTGAAAGCCGCGGCCATTACAGCCAATTACGAGCCCGGGGCCGACCTCCTGGACGCTCTGGCCCGAGGGGCCGCGGCTGAGGAATCACCCAGCGGCAAGGAAATCTTTCGGCAATTACTGGAAAACGCCCGCATTGCCAAAGACGAGCGCATTCCCATGTGCCAGGATTGCGGTCTGGCCGTGATCTTTGCCGAGGTGGGCCAGGACGTTCACCTGGTGGGCGGGGATTTTGCTCAGGCGATCAACGAAGGCATCCGCCAGGGATATGGCGAGGGTTATCTGAGAAAATCCCTCTGCCATCCCCTGACCCGGGCCAATACCGGGGACAACACGCCGGCAGTGATTCACATCGAGATTGTGCCGGGAGACCGGCTCAAACTCACGGTAGTCCCTAAGGGCGGGGGCAGCGAAAATATGAGCCGCCTCTACATGCTGAAGCCGGCGGACGGCCTGGCCGGGATCAAAGAAAAAGTGGTGACCACGGTGGCCGAGGCCGGCCCCAACCCCTGTCCGCCCATAGTCGTGGGGGTGGGCATCGGCGGAACCTTTGAGCGGGCTGCCTTGCTGGCCAAGAAATCCCTGCTGCGGGAACTGGGCCAGGCCAACCCCGACCCGGAAGTGGCCGCCATCGAGCGGCAGCTCCTGGCCGAGGTCAACGATCTGGGCATCGGCCCCGCCGGGCTGGGGGGCCGGATCACCGCCATGGCAGTGCATGTCTTGATGCAGCCCTGCCATATCGCCTCGCTGCCGGTGGCCGTCAACATTCAATGTCACGCCTCCCGTCACCAGGAAGTGGTGCTGTAAGATGGTTTTTGGTTTGAGGTAAAAAAGATAAAGATATCAATAAGTAAGTCATTTGGCTTGCAGTATTTGCAGGGAAAACGGGCAAAAAAGGTGAATCATGACCAAGACGGTGAAACTGATCTCCCCCCTGACTGACCAGGACGTGTTGCAGCTTGCCATCGGCGATACGGTGCTGATCAGCGGGGTGATCTATACGGCCCGGGACTCGGCTCACAAGCGTCTGGTGGATTTGCTGGCCAAAGGCGAACCCTTGCCGATGGAAATAGCGGGGCAAATCATGTATTACGTGGGCCCCAGCCCGGCGCGACCCGGCCGGGTAATCGGGGCCGCCGGGCCCACCACCAGCTACCGCATGGATCCCTATGCCCCCACCCTGATTAAGCTGGGTTTGAAAGCGATGATCGGCAAAGGCAAGCGCGCGCCCGAGGTAATCGAGGCCATGAAAACCTATAAGGCCGTATACCTTGGGGGCACCGGCGGCGCGGGGGCTCTCATCTCCCAGCGGATCAAAACCGCCGAAGTGATCGCCTTTCCCGAACTGGGGCCGGAAGCCATCCATCGCCTGGAGGTGGAAAATTTCCCCACCATTGTCATCAATGACTGTCAGGGCCGTGATCTCTATGAGCAAGGGGTCAGGGAATACCGGCGCACAGTCTCCCGTTGATAACTGGGGCCCTGAGGGGTGAGCCGGGATTTTGGCTGGCCCCGGTCAGAGGACGCTGATATGGATACCCCCATGGACCTGGCAGAGGTTTCGGCCCGGGTTCAGGAAAAGAGACAGATCTTTAAGGAGTATAACTTCGGCCCCCTGAAGGATGACGCCTTAAAGACCTTCTATGACCTGGCCCAGGAATACGAGACCATAGAAAACTTTTACCGGGTCACCGTGAGCGTCATCAAAGAATTTTTTGATCTGGACGCACGCTTGTACCTGGTGTGCTCCGAGGGCCGGCTGGATCTGGTGTGCGACAGTCTCCGGGGCCTCTATCCCGACAAGGCTGCCCCACCCGCGCATATCCATCTGGCTAATAAGGCATATTCCGCGGATGATTCTTTAATCATCCCCATCCGGGGTAATTTGCTCCTGGTCAACCAGCTGCCCTTCTACGCCAAAGACCAGATCATCGGGTTGCTGGAACTGTACCCGGAGAACAAAATCTCGGAGGCGGACCGGTTTTTCCTGGAAAAGTATGCCAACCGCCTGGGCTACAACCTGCACATTAAAATCGTCGCCCGGCAGAACATCCAGCATATCCGCTTTATCAACAGCCTGGTGGCTGATATCGAACACAATGTTATTATCCCCAATATCAGCCTCAGCCTCTACCTGCGGCATTTGCGGAACAAGATCAAGAATCTGAAAGAACTGGAGTGCGTCTGTACCTTCAGAAGTGACCAGTGCCCGGAGCTGTCGGATGCCAAGCAGACCTTTCGCGCCCTGATCGACGACCTGGAGAGTGACTACGAGAATCTGGAGCAGCACTACAAAGGGGTCAGTCTCTTTATCGAGTCCCTGTTCCGGCTGTCCCATTTCCAGAAGGGCCAGTTCGTGCTGCGGCGGCGGACCACCCGGGTAACCAAGGAAATCATCGAGCCGCAACTGAACCTGTTTATTGACAAGCTCAGTGAGCGCCACATCGAGATCGACACGGGCGCCGGGGTTATGCCCGATGAAGACCTGCCCCTGTCGGTGGACAAAGGCCTGATGGCTCAGGTTTACGCCAACCTTTTTTCCAACGCAGTGAAATATGCCCGGCGCAACTATGAAGGGCGCAAGTACATGGCTTACGGCCGAGATCTGCTGCAAAATTATTTCGGCCCGGGCAAAGACGGGGTCAAGTTCAACGTCTTTACCACCGGACCCCACCTGCCGCCGGAAGATGTGCCCCACATCTTCGACGAGGGCTACCGGGGCACCAATATCGATGGCGAGGTGGGAACCGGCCGGGGGCTCTTCTTTGTGCGCACCGTGGTGGAAACCCATGGGGGTGAGGTGGGCTACCAGGCCACCCCGGGGGGCAACAACTTTTATTTTGTGCTGCCCCTGGTGGTGACGCCGGAAGGGCCGCTGCCGGTGGACCTGGAGTCGCCGCCGGAATCCTGAGGCGAGCATGACCGTTCGCTATCTGGCCGAAGAACTCTACCGCTGGACCCGCCGGGTGGAGGACCTGGAAAGGACCCTGGCCGCCCTGGATGAGGGAGGCGCCCCTGAGGAGCGGGTCCGGTTGCAGGCGGCGCTCAGCCAGGCCAAGCAGCAACAGGCCCATTTCCGGGCGGTCCTCACATCCAAAAAGGAAAGGACCAGGATATAATCTTTGCCATGATCCCCGCCATCCCCCTCAACCCCACACTTAACTTTTTTGTTATTACAATCATCACATAATCTTATTTAAATTACCATATTGTAGTATTCCTCTCGGCCTCTGCCGGTTTGCAGGAACAATTCAATTTTATAACTAATTAAATTTATTCCATAATAATTTCTAATTGCGGAAAGGCCGCAGGTGTTGGTTTTCGTTTACCCGGTGGCATGGAAGTTGCTTTTTAACCAAATCAATCGCAGGTCAATTTTTCATGGAAAGATGCGTATGAAGGAGGATGTCATGAGCGAGACAAGGTTTGGTGGCCCAACCCCGGCAAATTTGCACCTGCCCCATGAAATAATGGAAAAATATTTTTATTACCGCATGGCCGTTGTCGAGATGGAGCCGCGGGAAAGCACCGAGGAGGCCTGGGACCGGCATCTGGCAGACCATCCCGGAGATGTTTATGCCAACATAAAAGTTTTCAATCGTCCGGCGATCAGGGTTTCTTAGGGTGGATCGCAGGTGGGCTGCAAATCTTTCCGCCTCGTGCCCGGGCCGGCGGCATTTCCTCTCATGAAGCTGAGTTACCACCTATGAATCGATTGACCAGGTGACCTGGCGCTTCCCATCATGAATTGAGGCCGGTGGTTTTTCAGAGGAGACGGCAAGCTACCGGCTATTCCCGCTTATCCCTGCACGAGGCCAAATATTCTCCCGGTTCGCACCAGGTTGGGTTAGAGTTTTATACCAGGCCCGGAGAGGACAAGTTTGGTCGTCTCGGTTTTTCCAGGATTTTGCCTTAACGGACGGTTGCGGCCCGGGGTTTTTAGGCTACTAAGGAGATGCCGGCTGCACCTGTCCCTGGGGCGACTTTACTTACAATATTATGGTGTTGCGCTGATTTTCCCCATTTCGGGGGTTTATGAGTTAACCGGAGGCTCAAACTGGCGCATTCTTCTCAAAGAGACACCAGGCGGCGGGTACTTATGGTACGAGAGAAGCGAGAAAGGGATGGAGAAGATGCAATCGATAAAATTTGCAGGAATCTTACTGGTGGTGACAGCCATGGCCATTGCGGCAATCTCTTTGGCGCCGGGCTGGGGATTAGGCAAGATGGGTAGCCAAGGGGCCAGTGGCCTGGCAACTTCAGAAAATCCGTCCTTGGCCAAAAACGAATCGGAAAAGAGAATATTGAGCGTCCTTGATGAGATAAACCAGGGGCCCTGGATGGCAAACGTGAATACGCTGCACGGGAGATTGTTGCGCATCTTGGCAGAGTCAACGAATGCCAAAAATGTCGTGGAGATCGGCACCTCGAACGGCTACTCGGCCCTCTGGCTGTGCCTGGGCCTCAAGACCACGGGAGGCAAACTGATTACCCATGAAATAGATCACGACAAAGTCTTGTTGGCCAAAGCAAACTTCAAACGGGCCGGGGTGGAGAACCTGGTGACGGTGGTGGAGGGCGATGCCCACCGGACGGTGGCCCAACTGAAGGAGCCCATCGATATCCTGTTCATCGATGCGGACAAAGAGGGATACCCGGATTATCTCAAGCAGCTTCTCCCCCTGGTCCGTCCAGGCGGCTTGATCCTGGCGGATAACATGCACCAACCCACACCCTCGCCCCAGTTTATCAAGGCCATCACCACCGACCCGAACCTGGAGACGATTTTCCTGAACATGCAAGCCACGGGAATCAGTCTGACGGCCAAGAAACATTAAGGGACCCTGCTGAAGGCGGAGGAGATTCTGCCGACGGTGGTTACGCCACTTGAGCAGCCCCTCTGGAATCCTTCCACTTTCCCAACTCCACCTACCCTATAAGGCATGATCAGTCTATCCGGGTCCTCTCTAAAAAAATACAAATAAGTAAATATAAAAAATACTTTTATACGAAATAGTAGTTTAAAGTCATTTTAAAAATACGTTTATGTATAATTATTAGGTTTTATCGTGGCAAGCTTGCCTGTAAAAATATTATATATGCAGGTTTATCAGCTAGATAAATAATTTATCGTGAAAGTGGCATAAGGCTTGCTTTACCTACTTAACAAAATTCTGAACAGAGGAAATGGCTATGCGCAAAATCGCAATTTACGGCAAAGGTGGCATCGGTAAGTCCACCACCACTCAAAATACGGTGGCGGGGCTCGCCGAGATGGGTCGAAAGGTTATGGTGGTGGGTTGCGATCCCAAGGCGGATTCCACCCGCCTGCTGTTGGGCGGCCTGGCCCAAAAGAGCGTCCTGGACACCCTCAGGGAAGAAGGGGAGGACGTGGATCTGGATGATCTCCGCCGTACCGGGTTTTCCGGGGTGGTGTGCGTGGAATCCGGCGGCCCGGAACCGGGCGTCGGCTGTGCCGGCCGGGGCATCATCACTTCCATCAACCTGCTGGAGCAGTTAGGGGCCTATGCCGACAGCGAAAAGCTGGACTACGCCTTCTATGACGTCCTGGGCGACGTGGTCTGCGGCGGGTTCGCCATGCCCATCCGGGAAGGCAAGGCCAAGGAGATCTATATCGTGGTCTCCGGCGAGATGATGGCCATGTATGCGGCCAACAATATCTGCAAAGGTATCGTCAAGTTCGCCGAGGCCGGGGGCGTGCGCCTGGGGGGCGTCATCTGCAACAGCCGCAAGGTGGATAACGAACGGGAGATGATCGAGGCCTTCGCCGCTAAGCTGGGCACCCAGATGATCCACTTCATCCCCCGGGACAACATGGTACAGAAGGCCGAGATCAACCGGAAGACCGTCATCGAATTCGATTCGGCGCACCCCCAGGCCGATGAATACCGGACCCTGGCCCGGAAAATCGAGGCCAACGAAATGCACATTATCCCCAAGCCCATGAGCACCGACGAACTGGAAAAGCTGCTCATCGATTACGGCCTGGCGGGTTAAGAGCAGGGGAGGGGACCATGAATTTTATCGGCGCAGTGTTAGTGAGTCTGTGGGCGGCAGGCTGGGTGGTTGCCGCAATCAGGGCGGGCATGAAGGTCCGGGCAGCAGCTCCGACCGACGCCATCGCAAGCAAGTAAACGGAAATTTATCTGAAGGAGCAATATTATGATTATGATCAGATCAGTGGTGCGGCCGGAAAAAGTGGACGCGGTCCTGGCCGCCTTAATGGAAGCGGGGTTCCCCGCCGTCACCAAGATGAGCGTGGTGGGCCGGGGTAAGCAGCGGGGCATTAAGATCGGGGAGATCACTTATGACGAGATCCCCAAGGAATTGCTGCTCACCGTAGTAAAGGACGCGGATAAGGATTTTGTCATCAAGACCGTGGTCAAGGCGGCGCGTACCGGCGACAAGGGCGCCTTCGGTGACGGCAAGATCTTCGTATCCCCGGTGGAAGAAGTCTACACCATCAGCTCCGGCATCAAGGAGAGCGGCGCCGGCGAGCTGGAAGAGGTCAAGATATGAAAGAGATCATGGCCATCGTGCGCATCAATATGATGAACAAGACCAAGAAGGCCCTGGCGGAAGCGGGGATCTCGTCCATCACCGCCCGGGACGCGCTGGGCCGAGGCAAGGGTTTGGTGGACCTGACCCTGCTGGAAGGCGCGGAAAAAGGCTACGAGGAGGCCGTGGCGCAGTTGGGCCAGAGCCAGCGCCTGATTCCCAAGCGCATCTTCTTTATAGCGGTGCCGGACCGGTTGGTGCCCAAGACGGTGAAGACCATCATCGAAGTGAACCGCACCGGTAAATCCGGGGACGGCAAGATCTTTATCATGCCCATTTTGGATTCCGTCCGGGTGCGCACCGGGGAGTCCGGCGACCAGGTCTTGGATGAAGTCTAATCACGCGATAATCCCTTGGCGTTCTTAGGGTCTTTGATTGACGAATTTTCAGCCAAGGCGCCAAAACCTCAAGAGAATCGTGCGGAGAGAGAACATGGCAAATTTAACGGCAAAAGATTTGGATACCTTGGGGCTGGATATGAACGCTGAGGAAGCCAAAAAGGAATTGCTCAGCAAATATCCCACCAAGGTGGCGCGCAAGCGGGCCAAGCAGATCGTCGTCAACGAAGTTGATCCGGATAGCTGCGTGCCGGAGATCGCCTCCAACGTCAGGACCATCCCCGGCATCATCTCCCAGCGGGGCTGCACCTACGCCGGTTGCAAGGGCGTGGTTTTGGGCCCCACCCGGGACATCGTTAATATCACCCACGGACCCATCGGCTGCGGCTTCTATTCCTGGCTGACCCGCCGGAACCAGACCAAGCCCCCGAACCCGGAAGACCATAACTTTATGCCGTACTGCTTTTCCACGGATATGCAGGATGAACAGATCATCTTCGGCGGCGAGAAGAAACTGAAGCAGGCGGTGCAGGAGGCCTATGACCTGTTCAAACCAAAGGCCATCGGCATCTTCTCCACCTGCCCCGTGGGCCTTATCGGGGACGACGTGCACGCGGTGGCCCGGGAGATGAAGGAAAAATTCGGCGATTGCAACGTCTTCGGCTTCAGTTGTGAGGGCTATAAAGGCGTGAGTCAGTCCGCCGGCCACCACATCGCCAACAACGGTATCTTCACCCACGTGGTGGGTTTGGACGACACGGTGAAAGAAGGCAAATTCAAAATCAATATGCTGGGGGAATACAACATCGGTGGGGATGCCTTCGAGCTCGAGCGCCTCTTGGAGGACTGCGGCATTACGCTGATTTCCACCTTCAGCGGCAACTCCAGCTATGATTATTTTGCCAACTCCCACACCGCGGATTTGAATCTTATCATGTGCCACCGTTCCATTAACTATGTGGCCGAGATGATGGAAACGAAATTCGGCATCCCCTGGATCAAGGTCAATTTTATCGGGGCCGAGGCCACCGCCAAGTCCCTGCGGAAGATCGCAACCTTTTTTGACGATCTCGAATTGACGGAGAAGGTCGAGGCGGTCATCGCCCGGGAGATGCCCGCGGTGGAGGCCGTGAGGGAAGAAGTTAAACCTAGGACCACAGGCAAAAAAGCCATGCTCTTCGTGGGCGGCTCCCGGGCGCACCATTACCAGGAACTCTTTCGGGAAATCGGCATGGAGACCATCGCCGCGGGCTACGAGTTTGCCCACCGGGACGACTACGAAGGCCGGCGGGTGCTACCCGGTCTTAAAGTGGACGCAGACAGCCGTAACATTGAAGAGTTGCATGTGGAACCGGACCCGGAGCGCTTCCAACCCAGGTTGAGCGAGGAGGACATCGAACGGCTGGAGAAGGCCGGCATCAAGCTCAGTGAATATGAGGGCATGATGGCGGAGATGCAGAGTGGCGCCCTGGTCATTGACGATATCAGCCAGTTCGAAACCGAGCGGCTCATCGAACTCTACCATCCGGACATCGTCTGCGGCGGGATCAAGGAAAAGTACATCATTCAAAAGAGCGGTGTGCCCATGAAGCAACTCCACAGCTACGACTATAGCGGACCCTACGCCGGCTTTAAAGGCGCCATCAACTTCTACCGGGAGATCGACCGCATGGTCAACAGCAAGGTCTGGAAGTTTCTGAAGGCTCCCTGGCAGGAGAATCCAGAACTGGCTGCCAAATACGCCTGGGAATGAGTTGAGGCTCGCCGCCTCTTATGAGGAATTGAGGATAACGTCATGTTACTGAGACATACGCCAGAAGAAATCACGGAACGTTCGGCCTTGACCATTAACCCGGCCAAGACCTGTCAGCCTATCGGGGCGATGTACGCCGCCCTGGGCATCCATAATTGCCTGCCGCACAGCCACGGCTCCCAGGGGTGCTATGCCTATCACCGCAGCACCCTGAGCCGGCACTTCAAGGAGCCGGCGATCGCGGCGACGTCTGCCTTTACCGAAGGCGCCTCCGTGTTCGGAGGGCAGGCCAATCTGCTCCAGGCCATTAACAATATTTTCACGGTGTATGAGCCGGACGTCATTGCGGTTCATACCACCTGCCTGTCGGAGACCATCGGGGACGACATCCCGCAGATCGTCGCCAAGGCCAGGGATGAGGGCAAGATCCCGCCGGGGAAATACGTTATTCATGCCAACACCCCCAGCTATGTGGGGTCCCATGTCACCGGCTTCGCCAACATGGTCAAGGGCATGGTGGATTACTTTGCCCAGGTGGGCGAGCACAAGGAAAATCGGATCAATATTATTCCCGGCTACGTGGAACCGAGCGACATGGAAGAGATCAAGCACCTGGCCGGGGAATTGGGAGTGTCCATCATCATGTTCCCCGACACCTCCAATGTGATGAACGGGCCCCAGACCGGCAAATACCATATGTATCCCACCGGGGGCACCCCGGTGGCAGATTTGATCCGCGCTGGCAGCAGCATGGGCACGGTGGCCCTGGGACCTCTGGCTTCCGGACCGGCGGCCCGGGCTCTGGACACCAAGTGCAAGGTGCCCTGTGAAATCCTGAACCTGCCCATCGGGCTGACGGCCACCGACACCTTCATCGACACGTTAAGAAGGATCGCCGGAGTCAATGTGCCCGACTCCATCAATATCGAACGGGGCCAGCTCGTGGACGTCATCACCGACATGCAGCAGTACTTCTATGGCCGCAAAGTGGCCCTGGCCGGGGACCCGGATCAGCTCATTTCCCTTACCGAGTTTCTGGTATCCATCGACATGTGGCCGATCCATATCGTTACCGGCACTCCGGGAAAGAAGTTCGAAGCCCGGATCAAGGAGATCACTAAGGAAGTGCCGCATCCGGTCAACGTCAAGAGCGCCGGCGACATGTTTTTGCTGCACCAGTGGATCAAAAACGACCCGGTGGACCTGCTGATGGGCAACACCTACATGAAGTATATCGCCCGGGATGAAGACATTCCCCTGGTGCGGTTCGGCTTTCCTATTTTGGACCGCATCGGCCATAGCTACTTTCCCACCGTGGGCTACCGGGGCGGACTTAGGCTCTTGGAAAAGATCCTGGACGCCCTCCTGGACCGCCAGGACCGGGATGCCTTGGAAGAGAGTTTCGAGTTGGTGATGTAGAAGCGCCGCCCCCGAGGGCGGCGGGGCCATATTTCTGGAGAAAGGAAAGAGACCATGGAAAAACCTGACCACCATATTTTCGTGTGTATGAGTTTTCGGGGCCTGGAGCCCAAGGGCAAGTGTATCAAGAAAAATGCTCCTGATCTGCTGGGCTACCTGGAGTCGGAACTGTCCGACCGGGGTCTTGAAAATGTCATGGTTTCCAGCACCGGTTGCCTGAAGCTCTGTGAAAAAGGGCCGGTGGTGTTGGTTTACCCCGAAGGCTACTGGTACCAAGGGGTGGCAGGCGAGGAGGCCATCGATGCCATCCTGGACGCCCTGGAAAACGGCGGCCCGGCCAAGGAATATTTGGCGGAATGAGAAGATTGGAGAAGGGGGCCGGGGGCCGACGGCCCCAGGCCCCTTCCCCAAACCCCAAAAGGGGGCAACCCGTTGGGGCGCCCCAGGGTGAGATCATGAATAACCCTATTTTTGAAGAACGCCAGCACCAGATCCACCGCAAGGGCGAGACGCCCTTCCAGATGGAGTGCGACCGGGAGAGCCTGGCCGGAGCGGTGAGCCAGAGGGCCTGCGTCTTCTGCGGGTCCCGGGTGGTGCTCTATCCCATCGCCGATGCCCTGCACCTGGTGCACGGCCCCATCGGCTGCGCCGCCTATACCTGGGACATCCGCGGGGCCCTGTCGTCGGGGCCGGAGCTTCACCGCCTGAGCTTCTCCACCGACCTGCAGGAAATGGACGTGATCTTCGGCGGCGAGGACAAGCTTTACCGGGCCCTGACCGAACTCATCGACCGGCACCATCCCAAGGCCGCGTTCGTCTATTCCACCTGCATTGTGGGCATTATCGGTGACGACCTGGAGGGCGTGTGCAAAAAGGTGAGCGAGGAGAAGGGCATCCCAGTGCTGCCGGTCCAGTCCGAAGGTTTTAAGGGTAATAAGCGGGCCGGGTACGACGCCGCCTGCCAGGCCATGTTCAAACTTGTGGGCACCGGTGACACCACCGGGATCAGCGACAAGAGCGTCAACATCCTGGGCGACTTCAACCTGGCCGGGGAGATCTGGATTATCCGGGACTACTTCAAGCGCATGGGCATCGAGGTGGTGGCCAACATCACCGGCGACGGCCGGGTGAATGACATCCGCCGGGCCCACGGCGCCGCCTTGAACGTGGTTCAGTGCTCCGGTTCCACTATGGACCTGGCCAAAATGATGCAAGAGAGATACGATATCCCGCACCTCAGGGTCTCCTACTTCGGGGTGGAGGATATGGCCGAGTCCCTTTACGACGTGGCCCGGTTCTTTAAAGACCCGGTGATGATGGAGCGCACCAAGGAACTGGTCCGGGAGGAGTTGTCGGTCCTCTACCCCCAGCTTCGGGAATACCAGCAGGCCCTGGCCGGCAAGAAGGCCGCAATTTATGTGGGCGGGGCTTTTAAAGCCTTCTCCCTGGTGAAGGCCTTCCGCCTGTTGGGCATGGAAGTGGTCCTGGTGGGCTCCCAGACCGGCACCCGGGAAGACTATCAGGAACTCCACGACATCACCGATGCCGGCACCATCATCGTGGATGATTCCAATCCCCTGGAGCTGTCCGCTTTTCTCCAGGAAAAGGACGTGGATATCTTCGTGGGTGGGGTCAAAGAGCGCCCCATCGCCTATAAACTGGGGGTGGGCTTCTGCGACCACAACCACGAACGCAAGGAAGCTCTGGAAGGCTTCGTGGGCATGCTTAATTTCGCCCGGGAAGTTTATAACACCGTGATGAGCCCGGTGTGGCGCTTTGTGCCCCGGAGGGTAGTGCGAGCTTAGGATTTTGGGGGAGGGGGCCAGGGGCCCACGGCCCCTGCCGCCCTCCCCCAAACCCCCTCTCCCAACCTCGTAAGGGTGGGGGCGGCCGGATGGGTCGCCTCAGAAGAGAATCGGATGCAGAGGCGTGATGCATCACGCTTGTTAAGGATAAGACCATGAAGAACTCTGGCGAACCATACGTCTCCACCACCAACGCCTGCAAGCTCTGTAAGCCGTTGGGGGCCTGCCTGGCCTTTAAGGGGATCGAAGGAGCGGTGCCCTTTTTGCACGGCTCCCAGGGGTGCGCCACCTATATGCGGCGCTACGTCATCAGCCATTTCAGGGAGCCCATGGACATTGCGTCCTCGTCTTTGGGGGAGAAGCACGCCATTTACGGCGGCGGCCCCAACCTCAAGCAAGGTCTCATGAACGTCATGTCCAAGTATGGCGCCAGCCTCATCGGGGTGGCCAGTACTTGTCTCACCGAGACCATCGGCGACGACATGCCCATGCTGGTGAAGGAGTTCAGGCAGGAGTTGGAAGCGGCGGAGGCGCCGGAGATCGTTACAGTCTCTACCCCTAGCTACAGCGGCACCCACATGGAGGGTTTCCACGCCGCGGTCAAGGCGGTGGTAGAGCAAATGGCCCAGGGCGGCGAGCCCACGTGGGCGGTCAATCTCTTGCCGGGCTTGGTCTCGCCGGCGGATATCCGCTACCTGAAGGAAATCCTGGCGGATTTCGGGACTCCCGGGATCATCCTGCCGGATTTTTCCGAGACTCTGGACGGAGCCGCCAAACTGGACTATGAGAAGATTCCGGCGGGCGGCACGCCCCTCAGTGCCATCCGGGCCATGGGGGCTTCCCGGGCCACCCTGGAGTTCGGACGCACCCTATTCGCTGAGGAGAGCGCCGGGCGTTTCCTGGAGGAACGATTCGGGGTGGCTTACCACCCCCTGGGCCTGCCCATAGGTCTGAGGGAGACGGATGAGTTTTTCAAGGTGCTGGAAAACCTGACCGGGCGGACCACCCCTGACAGACACGCCCAGGAACGGGGCCGCCTCATCGACGCCTACGTGGACGGGCACAAGTACATTTCCGGCAAGCGGGCCGTGGTGTATGGCGAGGAGGATTTGGTGGTGGGGATCGTCTCCTTCCTGGCGGAGATCGGTGTTAAGCCGGTGCTCTGCGCCTCCGGCGGCCGGAGCGGCAAACTATCGGCGGCGGTGGCCGAGGTCACCGAGGACCTGCTGCCGGAGCCTCCGGTGGTCAAAGAAGGCATGGATTTTTATGAGATTGCCGAAGAGGCGGAGGCACTATCGCCCGACTTGCTTGTGGGCCACAGCAAGGGCTACCATCTGGCCAAGCGCTGGCAGGCTCCCCTGGTGCGGGTGGGTTTTCCCATCCATGACCGCTTTGGGGGCCCCAGGATTTTGCATCTGGGATACCGGGGGGCCCAAAACCTCCTGGACCAGATCGTCAACGCCATGATTGAGCATAAGCAGGAGACCAGCCCGGTGGGCTACGGCTATATCTAAGGAGTCAGAACTACGTTTCGAGCGGGTAGTGGAGACGTTACCACACCAACGGCTCGGAACTCGCAATACAGGGAATACGGTCATGCTGAATACCGATCGACATCCATGCTTCAATGTGGCGGTTAAGGGTGAGTGCGGCCGGGTGCACCTGCCGGTGGCCCCCAAGTGCAATATCCTGTGCAACTACTGCAACCGCAAGTATGATTGCGTCAACGAAAGCCGCCCCGGGGTCACCAGCTCGGTGCTCAAGCCAAAACAGGCCATCGCTTACCTGGAAAAGGTCCTGGAGGCCGAACCCCGTATCACGGTGGCGGGCATCGCCGGGCCGGGAGACCCGTTTGCTAACCCCAAAGAGACCCTGGAAACCATTCGTCTCATCCGGCAGCGGTTTCCAGACCTCCTGCTGTGCCTGGCCACCAACGGCTTGGGCTTGCCGCCCTATCTGGATGAACTGGCGGAGTTAGCGGTTTCCCACGTGACCCTGACGGTGAACGCGGTGGACCCGGAGATCGGCAGACAGATTTATAGCTGGGTGCGGGACGGCAAAGCGATCTACCGCGGCTTGAAGGCCGCGGAAGTCTTGCTGGAGCGGCAACTTGAGTCGATTGCCGGCCTCAAGGCCCGGGGGATCACGGTCAAGATCAACACCATCATCATCCCTGGGGTCAATGATCACCACGTGCCGGAGGTGGCCAAGAAGATGGCGGAGTTGGGAGCGGATATCCTTAATTGCATGCCGGTTTATCCCACCGCCGACACGCCCTTCGGCCACCTGGCGGAACCGTTGCCGGCGCAGATGGCGGAAATCCGCCGGGAAGCGGAGCCGATTATACCCCAGATGCATCACTGCACCCGGTGCCGGGCCGACGCGGTGGGGTTGCTGGAGGCCGACCGCACCGACGAATTCCGGGGCTGCCTGTCGGCGTGCGCCAATCAGGTGCCGGCCTCGGCGGACCGGCCCTACGTGGCCGTCGCCACCCAGGAGGGGGTGCTGGTGAACCTGCACCTGGGCGAAGCGACCTCCTTTCAGGTATGGGGCCCAAAAGACGGCGGCTTTCAGATGATCGAAGCCCGCCCGGCTCCCCGGCCCGGTACCGGGGGGGACCGATGGTGGACCATAGCTGAGACCCTTAAAGACTGCCGCGCTATCCTGGTAAGCGCCATGGGCGATACCCCCCAGGCCATCCTGAGCGAAGCCGGGTTGGAACCGGTGGTGATGAATGGTTTCATCGAGATGGCCCTGGCGGCTATTTACGGGGGCGGCGATCTGTCGGCGCTCAGAGGCCGGCGGGCCGGCGTCGCGGGGGGCTGCTGCAACAAGAAATCGGGAGAGGGGTGCGGGTAAGAGATGCATACGCACCTGCTCCGAAAAGTTTGATGCGTGACTTCCTTTAGGGGCATAGCCTGGTATGCTCCTAAAGGAATCCTTTTCTTTCTAAGGGCACAGCATTGCCGTGTCCTCATCACTCCCAGGCAAATGACCATGGCGCAGAGAAGATCAGGCCGCCATGGGAACAGCACTTTTTCTCGCCGGACTATTTCACAAGAATTGTTGCCCCCTGAAGCAAGATACTTTATATTTAATAAGATAGCTTCAAGCTATGGCTGGTCTGAGCCGGGGGCGCCAGACAGAACCTCCCGGGAATTCTTTTATTTTTGTAAAGGACGGAAATTATGGTTGTAGGAGAAAGGAAACCCCTCTCCGAAATCAAGGAGATGGTGCGCCCCTATGGCAAAATTCTCATCGCCGGGTGTGACACCTGTACCGCGGAATGCATGAGTGGCGGGCGCAAGCAGGTGGCGGAATTGGCCGCGGCCCTGGACATGGCTTTTCGCCTGGAAGGCAAAGAAATGGAGATCCTGGAGGTGAGCGTTGATCGGCAATGTATCCATGATTTTCTCCTGGACGTCATCGACAAGGCTGAAAATGCCGAGGCGGTGCTCTCCATCGCCTGCGGCGCCGGGATTCAGAGCCTGGCGGAACGCCTGCCGGGGAAGGCGGTATTTCCTGGCCTCAACACCATGTTTATCGGTGAGACCTCGGGGACCGGCTTGTGGCAGGAGCGCTGCCAGGGGTGCGGCGACTGCATGTTGGGGGTGACGGGCGGCCTCTGCCCGGTGACCCGCTGCGCCAAGGGCTTGCTCAACGGCCCCTGCGGCGGCTCCCAGGGCGGCAAATGCGAGGTTTCGGTTACCCTAAAGTGCGACGTGCCCTGCGTCTGGGCCCTGATTTATAACCGCCTGAGTGAGTTGGGGCAACTGGACCGCCTCACGGCCTACTGCGGCCCCAAAGACTGGCGCCCCGCCGGGGCCAGCGGGCCCCGGCAGTTGCTGCGCAAGGAGCATTAAGCTCTATAAATAAGCCTGGCGTGGCTTTTCATGAAAGGCCGGCATGTTGCCGGCCTTTTTTGTGGGTTGGGATGCCCTGACCCGTTGCCCGAAGCTGAGGCGTCCGGCTGCCAAAAAAATAGTGGAAAGAATCTGTTGAAAGTTATAAAAGAGGTCATATAGTTACAAAAAAGAAGTTACGAAGACCTGAGGTTAGAAAGGGGGAATGCCTGGGATAAGCATCCGCGCGGCATGACCGACTGGTTAACCCACTACCCGTCTGCCGGGTCCTGGGGATCAAGGCAGCGCCTGGCATCTCGTTAAGTAACATTAGTCAAACGTGAGGTACGAGGTATGGAAGGAAAAAAGGTATCAGCGAAGACTGGTTATCTTTATGGCTTGGGTTTTTCATCGTCGTGCTTGGTCTGGGCCTGTTTGTGGGTTTGGACCTTTTGGGCTGGGGGGGTTAATACAAACGGATGGACGGAAATAACCAAGGCGATATCCCCGGTATCCGGCA
>JBKQVS010000092.1:0-11846 GCA_052139855.1 Desulfobaccales bacterium | reverse complement strand
CGACCGCCCGGCCACCAGGATGGCGGTCATGATGGGCCCCAGTTCCTTGACAATGGCAATGGCCAACAGCGAGGCCACATAAATATTGGCTCCGAACTGTTTAAGCTGAAGAGAGGACATAAAGGCCAGAATGAGGCCGAGGAGGAGGCTGATGAGGCCGACGATGGGCAGCCCATCCACGCCGGCCCGCTTCATGTAAGCGAGGACGTCCTGCCACCGCACCGCCCGGGGATGAAAGAACACCTGGGTCAGGGCCCTCAGAAGTTCCCCCAGGAAGCTCAACATTTGCTTAAAGTCGTCGAGGATCGTGAGGGTGGCCTCACCCACCCGTTCCAGGATATTGCCGGTCTGGCGATCGGTGATGAGCGGCGGCGTGGTAAGGGCTCGGGGGTCAATGAGCCCCATGATCCCCCGGGCCTTGTCGGTGAGATTGACGAACTTAAAGGTCACCGACCGGCCCCGGGCCTCGTCCTCCAGGTCCATCAGGGCCAGGGCCCCGGCGCTGTCCAGGTAGTCGACGCCGGCCAGGTCCACCGTGAGACTGGCGGGGATTAGCTCCCGGAGCCGGGACTGGATCTCGGAGGTGAAGGACTGCAGATTATCCAGGGCGACCCGGCCGGACACGGCGAAGGTGACGGCTTTGCCTTTTTCGCCGCTAACCTGAATAGTATAACCGTGCCCTGGCACTCTGGCGTTTTCCTTTGCGTTCGGGGCAAGGTTCTTGACCTGCCGCCGCAGGAGGGGCCTATCTCGTGGCGCACAAGTATCCGCCGGGGCGGCGCTCAGGTATTAAAATTCAAAGCCAGGAAATCCTTTTCCGTGAGGCCCCATCTTTTTTCCGCTTCGTCAGCGCTGATGGCGATGGCCATCAGGCCGATAACCTTATCCTGGCGGATGAGGGGGGCGCAGATGAGATAAAGCTGGGCGCCGTCCTGCAGAAAGAGCCGCTGCTGCTGGATCTTTTTACTATTGATGGCTTTAACCACCAGGTCATAGTTGGAGAAATTCTTGTTTTCCTTCGTGGGCGGGTGAACTGCCAGGGTCTCGCCGGCTGCGTTCAAGACGCCGATTTGAAAGGGACACATGCGGCACAATTTCACGGTCTGGGGCTCAACTTTTTCCAGGGCGCCCGCAATTTTCGCCGCGTCCTTGTTGGCGACTGGCTCCAACAGGGGTGCGGCGAGAATGGCAAGGCAACTTTTTATTTCTTTCTTAAAGGTGGCGGCCGCAGGGCTCAACGGGGCCTCTTTAGCCTGGCAGCCCCAGAAAAGTAGGGCCGCACACACCAGGGTCGGCCAGAGATAGACCCTCAACCTGAAATTCCGATTCAAAAAGATGCACCTCACATTTTTTTCCAACTTAACTTATATCCTAATTACTTATATCCTATTTGCCGGTTACCTGACAAGAGAATCGAGGCGATTTTGGCAAAAATGCTGGAGAGGCGCCCCAGTCTGAAGATGGAGGTTTTGGAAACTCCTTGGGGGCCGGTTAACCCCCGGGTCAGAAAAACTCAACGGCCGGTTGACAAACGGCAATAAACCCGAGTATAATTACTAACGCACAAAGGTGCGATAATTAGGCATAACTGCGGGCTGACCGGATAACAGCCCGTGAGGCGTCAATCACTCCATACCCAGGAGGATGAGGGTATGCCAGGTTTCAAGGAAAAAGGACCGTGGGGGGGCGGCCTTCGTTGGGACAAAGGCTGGTGCTCTTACCGCCGGGAGGGCGATTATGGGTTGCCCGGTTACGGTCCGGCCATGTGGTGGGACATCCCGGCTGCCAGGTCTTATGCCACCCCGGAAGAGGAACTGGCGGATCTGAGGTGTCGGGTCCAGATGCTGGCCCGGGAATTGGAGATGGTTTACCGACGCATCGCCGAGATGGAGCAGGAAGTTGATCAGACCCTAGACGGTTAGCGGCAGCCTGCTCCTTAAACGATAACGGCCAGGGCAGCCGGGTTGATCGAACGTGTCTGCCGGGCCTGCGCCACCAAGACCGGGTCGCTGCCCGAGGCGAAGGCCCAGGGGTTGCCCTTGCTGGACGACACGAGCGGCCATCCCAGCCTGGGGCGCTATCTGGAAGCCGGGTTCACCTTACGGACTTTCTAATTTTCCCGGGGCAGACACCCGCAGCCGAGCCGGGGCGGGAGAGCCCCTTACAGCAATTACAGAAATTACAGAAAATTTTTCCCGCCCTTCCCTCAAACTCCCTTCTCAGAACACTCCCGGGATTCGGCCTCAGCCAGGGCCAGTTTGGCCTTCAGTAGTTTTCGGTACTTGGCGGCAGCCTTGTTCAGGTCCTTGGCCGCCATGGCCTTGAGGAGGTCGCCCTCCAGTTCGGCCACGTCCAGGCGCTGGTAATAGTCCATAGTCTCCTTGAGGTGGGCCAGGACGATTTTGCCGGTGAGAATGGGGTGATTATTGGTGACATTGGCATCCTGAAAGCGGGTGCCGTGTTCCAGTTCCACCTCCAGACCGGTGACGAAGTCCGTCAAAGGGAT
This sequence comes from Desulfobaccales bacterium, assembly GCA_052139855.1. Classification (GTDB taxonomy): domain Bacteria; phylum Desulfobacterota; class Desulfobaccia; order Desulfobaccales; family 0-14-0-80-60-11; genus 0-14-0-80-60-11. The sequence goes on along the minus strand of JBKQVS010000092.1, from coordinate 9,340 downwards.
GGGCATGCCCTCGGTGTTGACCTCCTCAAGAATCACCCGGGCCTCTTCGGGCTTCACCCTGGCATCCGCCAGTTGAGTCCAGTCCCGGATATTAAGTTCCTTGCAGACCCGCTGCACTTCCTCCACGGTAACGTATACCGGAAGTTTCATAAGCTGCTCCTTTTTTTCAGGGTCAATTGGTCTTGATTCAAGGGATTAGCCGGTTAAAGTCAAAATTGTCTTGCGCCAGCTCGTCTTTTACCAGGCTGATGTCCTGTTGCTTCCGGATGGCGGCCTGGATTTCGGCGCTACCCCGGATATCGCCCAGGAGAATGGCGCCCACCAGGAGATTATCCCGGATCACCAACTTGCGGTAAATCTTTTTCGCCGAATCCGCGTGGACGATGGCGCCCAGCTTGCCGTCGGCATCGATGTCGCCGGCGGCCACCAGGTCGACCCCCACCACCTTAAGGACGTTGGACGGCAGGGTGCCCGGGTAGGTTGCCGCCTGTCCCGCCATGGCGACGCCAGCCACCGCGCCTTGCTCTTGGGCTGCGGGCCAGATACCATAAAACCGCCCCCGGTGCTCGATGAGGTCCCCGGCGGCGTAAATGCCGTCCCGGGAGGTTTTCATGGTATCATCCACCTGGACGCCTTTGTCGATGTTAAGCCCCAGGGCCTGGGCCAGGGAGAGATCGGGCCGCACGCCGGCGGAAATGAGCACCAGGTCGCCGGTGAGTTGCTCGCCGCTCTCGAGATTGACCTGGAGCCCATCCGGACCGGCCGCAATCTCCCGGGTCTTGGCCCCCAGGTGAAAGATAAAGCCCAGGTCCTCCATCTGCCGCTGGAGGATGGCGGCGCCGGCCGCGTCCAACTGGCGGGGCAGCAGCCGGGGAAAAAACTCCACCACTGCTACCTTCAGGCCGATCTGGCGCAGGCCGTTGCCGGCTTCGAGACCCAGGAGGCCGCCGCCGATCAACACCGCGGTTTTGGCCGGGGCCGCCGCCTGTTTGATCCGGTCGGCATCATCCAGGGTCCGCAGGGTAAAGACCCCGGGGGAGTCCGCGCCTTGCATGGGCGGGACAAAGGAATTGCCGCCGGTGGCCAGGAGGAGCTTGTCGAAGGGGAAACGCTCCCCCCGGTCGGTCTCCACAAATTTTTGATCGGGGTCGATCCGGGTTATCCGGGTGTTGAGATGCAGGTCGATCCGGTGCCGGTCATACCAGCTTTGGGGATGAATAATGATCTGGTCCGCGGTCTTCGCCCCCGCCAGGTATTCAGGCAGGGCAGGCACATAGTAGAAGGGCTGGGACTCCCGGGAAAAGACGGCAATTTTGCCTTCCGGGTGATGTTTCCGGATATTTTCCGCGGCGGTATTGCCCGCCACGCCGTTACCGATGATCAGATAGTTGGTCATGCGTGCTCCCTAGCGCCGGGGGGGTGAGGGGACGGCAATTTCCGGGGCACCTCCTTGCCCGCGCCTTCCTCTTTATGAAATAAGGATTGATTCGGCTGACGTCAACGCCTCCGGGAGGCAAAGATTCATGATGGCCCCGGAGTTTTTCGTTTGGAGTTTTGGGCGGAAGTGCCATACAATGAGGCGCATTTGCATTTCCCCCCTGAAATAGCCTGTCAAAGGGCGACCCGCGGGGCAGACTTAGAGGGGTAAAAGTTTGGGGGAGGCGGAAAACGCCGGGACCCAGAGAGGAAGCAACGCCCAGATTTTGGATACGACTACAGAACTCATGAGCGGTGATATCAGCCGGGGACTGGTAACCCGGCTGGTTGGGCTGGCGGTAGGCCTGGCCGTGCTGTTCATGGGCTGCGTTATGGTAGGGCCCGATTACGTGCGCCCGCCGGTCCAGGTGGAGCAAACCTGGATAGACACGGCTGACAAGCGGGTGCACACCGCGCCGGCGGACTATAAAGATTGGTGGCAGGCCTTTAAGGACCCGGCCCTCAACCAGCTCATTGACACCGCTTACCGGGAGAACCTGACCCTGAGGATTGCGGGGGTGCGGGTCCTGGCGGCCCGGGCTCAACTGGGCATCGTCACCGGCCAGTTGTATCCCCAGACTCAACAAGCCACGGGCTCGCTGCAAAAGGAGCGGATAAGCCCCGGGGGCGTGGTTACCGGTTCACCAGAAACTTCATCGTCCTTCGGAGGGCTGAGTCTGCTTCAAGCCCAGGTCGGGCTGACGGCCAGCTGGGAACTGGATTTCTGGGGCAAATTTCGCCGGGCCATCCAATCCGCCGATGCCAGCCTCCAGGCGACCATGGCCGATTATGACAATGTCCTGGTCAGCCTGACCGCGGACGTGGCGAACAGCTACATCCTCATGCGCACCCTGGAAAAACGACTGGCCATCGCCAACGAAAACGTGCGCATCCAGACCGAGAGCTTGCAGATCGCCGAGGCGCGGTTTTCAGGGGGCACCACCTCGGAGCGGGACGTGGAGCAGGCCAAAACCATTCTGGCCAACACCCAGGCGACCATCCCCACCCTGGAGAGCCAGGTGCGCCAGACGAAAAACGCCCTCTGCGTGCTGTTGGGCTTGCCGCCGCGGGAGTTGGCGAATCTGTTGAAGGGTAAGGCGATTATTCCGGCGCCGCCGCCCCAGGTGGCGGTGGGGATTCCCGGGGACCTGATGCGGCGACGGCCGGATATCCGGGCCGCGGAATTTCGGGCCGCGGCTCAGTGCGACCAAATCGGGGTGTCCAAGGCTCAACTCTTCCCGGCTTTTTCCCTGACCGGGACCTTTGGGCCCCAGGCGACTGACGTGGGAAGGGCCTCGCTCTCAGACATGTTCAACTGGCGCAACCGGGCCGGCTCCATGGGCCCCACGGTGCAGTGGAATATCCTTAACTATGGGCAAATCACCAACGACGTCCGGTTCCAGGACGCCCGGTTCCAGGAGTTGCTCATCGCGTATCAGAACTCGGTCCTCAAAGCGCAGCAGGAGGTGGAGGACAACCTGGTGGCCTTCCTGAAGGCCCAGGAGCGGGCCAGGTTTCTGTCTGACAGCACCACCGCGGCCATGCGGTCGCTGGAGCTGGCGGTCCTGCAATACCGGGAGGGGATCACCGATTTCACCACCGTCCTGACGGCCCAGCAGGCCCTGTTGAGCGAACAGGACAGCCTGGCCGCCACCCTGGGAGACATTTCCCGCAATCTGGTGGGGGTTTACCGGGCCCTGGGAGGCGGCTGGGAGATTCGGGAAGGAAAGGATTTTGTGCCGGCGGAGGTCAAAGAGACCATGGCCAGGCGCACCAATTGGGGCCGCCTGTTGGCCGCCCCGGCCGCGGTGGCGCCGGCCCCGGAGGGCCAAGGCCGCCTGATGCGCGCCCCGGATTGGTAAAGGAGCATAACCAAGGCTTTTGTCCTGGTTCCCAAGACGCTAGGGTGCGTAGGACGCACCCTACGAAAAACTTTTCACGGCAGTGGTGCTGCAATGAGGTGGTATTCCATGAACAGTGGAGGAAAGGCCCAGACCATGGCGGTTGGGGAAATACCGGCGCCAAGGCCGCGCCACCGTCCCCTGGCCGCGATTCTCAGCCTGGCGATCCTGATGGCAAGCGCCGCGTGTGGCGACAAGAACACCTACGCGCCGCCGCCACCCCCCAAGGTCACGGTCAGCCAGCCGGTGACGCAGCCGGTGACCGATTACCTTGAATTCACGGGCAACACCCAGGCGATCAACACAGTGCAACTTAAAGCCCGGGTGGAGGGCTACCTGGAGCAGATTTATTTCAAAGACGGCGACCGGGTGAAAAAAGGGCAACTGCTGTTTCTGATCCAGCAGAACACTTACGAAGCCAAACTCAAGCAGGCGGAGGCGGAGATTCTGGCCCAGAAGGCCAAACTCTTCCATGCGCAGACCGAATATGCCCGGTTCACCAAACTGGTGACCCAGAAGGCCGCGGCCCAAACGGACGTGGACAACTGGCTCTACCAACGGGACGCGGCCCAGGCCGCAGTCATGTCGGCGGAGGCGCAGCGGGACCTGGCCCGGCTCAACCTGAGCTACACCAAGGTGACTTCGCCCTTCGACGGCCGCATCGGCCGCCGGTTGAAGGACCCGGGCAATCTGGTGGGGGCCGGCGAAGCCACCCTTCTGGCCGACGTGGATCAGATCGATCCTCTCTATGTCTACTTCACCATGAATGAACGGGACCTCCTGGATGTCACCAAGGATACCAAGGAATCGGTAGATGCGGTTATTCGCAAGGATATTCCTCTCTATCTCAGTCTTGCCAATGAGGAGGACTATCCCCACAAGGGCTCCCTGGACTTTGCCAGCATCAGCCTCAACGCCACCACCGGCACCTTGACACTGCGGGGGGTTTTCCCCAATCCCCAGGGCATGATGCTGCCGGGGCTATTTGCCAAGCTCCGTGTGCCGGTGACCCATGAAAAATCGGCGCTCCTGGTTCCCACCGTGGCCATCGGCTACGACCAGTTGGGTCCCTTCCTGTTGGTGGTGGACGACAAAAACGTGGTGCAACGCCGGGGCGTCAAACTCGGCACCGAGGTCAAGGACCTGACCGTCATCGCCGAGGGCCTGCAACCGCCGGAGTGGGTCATCACCAACGGGCTCCTCATGGCCATCCCGGGTAAACAGGTGACTCCCGTCAAGGCCTCGGCCTCCAACTCGGAACAGCCACCGGCCCCGGCGCCCGGCGGGCAACTCAAGAAAGCCACCCCATGATCTCCGAGTTTTTCATTGACCGGCCGATTTTCGCCAACGTCATCGCCATCGTCACGGTCATTTTGGGGCTGGTGTGTCTGTATCTTCTGCCGGTGGCGCAGTATCCGGAAATCGTGCCCCCCACCATTCAGGTGACTACGATGTATCCCGGGGCCAGCGCCGAGGTCATCGCCAACACGGTAGGGATCCCCATCGAGCAGGCGGTCAACGGCGTGGAAGGCTCCATTTACCTGTCGTCCACCAGTTCCAGTTCCGGCAATTACACCCTTACCGTGACTTTTGCGGTGGGCACCGATCTCAATGCGTCGCTGGCACTGGTGCAAAACATGGTGAACGGCGCCACCGCCCAGCTCCCCGAGACGGTGCAGGCCCAGGGCGTCACGGTGCGGAAGGTCTCCACCAACATCTTGCAGGTGATCAGCATCTACTCCGACGACGACCGCTATGATGCGACCTATCTTTCCAATTATGCCATCATCAACCTGCAATACCCCCTGGGCCGGCTGGCGGGGGTGGGGCAGATCCAGGTGTTCGGGGCCGGGCCCTACAGCATGCGGGTCTGGCTGGACCCCAACAAACTCAAGTACTACAACCTGACCACGCTGGATGTGGTGCATGCCATTCAAGGGCAGAACGTCCAGGTGGTGGCGGGTCGACTGGGGGCCCCGCCGGTGCCGCCCGAGCAAGCCTTCCAGTTCACCGTCAACGCCTTGGGCCGGCTGTCCGACACCAAGCAGTTCTCGGATATTATCGTCAAGAGCGTGCGTAGCGAGCAAGGTGAAACCGCACAGCTGGTGCGGGTGAAAGATATCGCCCGGGTGGATTTGGACCAGCAGTATTACAGCAATTTTGGCGGCCTGAGCGGCAAGCAATCCGGCCAAATCCTGGTCTACTCCCTGCCCGGGGCCAACGCCATTGACGTCGGCAACAAGGTGAAGGCAGCCATGGCCGAGATGAGCCAGACCTTCCCGGTAGGCCTGAAATACGCCATCCATTACGACACCACCAAGTTCATCGGCCAGGCCATTCACGCGGTCTATGAAACCTTGTTTGAAGCCGGCATCCTGGTGCTCATCGTTATCATGGTGTTTCTGCAAAATTGGCGAGCCATGCTGGTCCCGGCCACGACGGTGCCGGTGACCATCATCGGCGCATTTGCGGCCATGGCCTTACTAGGTTTCACTGTCAATCTGATGACCCTGTTCGCCCTCATTCTGGCCATCGGCATCGTGGTGGACGACGCCATCGTCATTGTGGAGAACGCCTCGGTTTACATTGAGAAAGGCCTCCAGCCGCGAGAGGCGGCCATCAAAGCCATGCAAGAGTTGACCGGGCCGGTTATCGGCATCACCCTGGTACTCACCGCGGTATTTTTGCCCGCGGCGTTTATGCCGGGCATCACCGGGCAGCTCTTTCGGCAATTTGCCCTGGTCATCGCCTCCACCGCCATCATCAGCGCCCTGAACGCCCTGACCCTGAAGCCGACCCAATGCGCCCTGTGGCTGCGCCCCCATGTTAAAAAGGAACCCAACCTGTTTTACCGGGGGTTCAATAAGGCTTATGGCGTGGTGGAGCACGCCTACGTCCTCCTCATTCAGTGGATGGTGGAGCGCACTAACCTCATGTTGCTGGTGTTTATTGCGGTCATCGCCCTGGCCGGCTGGCGATTCACCCAGCAGCCCACCGGGTTTCTCCCCACGGAAGACCAGGGTTACTGCATGGTATTGGCCAGGCTGCCCGAAGGGGCGGCCCAACCCCGGGTCAGACGGACCTCGGACCAGATAGATGCCATTCTGAAGCGGTCGAGGGGGGTCGAGGCCTGGGTGACCGTGGGGGGGTTTTCCATCCTGGACGCCACCAACGTCTCCAACATCATGACTACCTTCGTGATTTACCAGGATTGGAGCCAGCGGGGGGCCAAGTTAAGCCAGAAACAGATCGTCGGCACCTTGCAGCGGGAGTTCTTTACCATCCAGGACGCCCAGGTTGTGGTACTGGTGCCGCCGCCCATCGCCGGTCTGGGCCAGTCCGGGGGCTTCCAGATGATGGTGGAGGATCGGGGCAGCCTGGGGCTGGCTGAACTGCAGAAGGCGGCCATGGAAATCATTCGGGCCGGGCAAGGCCAGTCGAGGTTGGGCTTCATGGCCACCACCTTCAGCGCCCGCAGCCCCCAGCTCTATCTGGACATCGACCGGACCAAGGCCGAATCGCTGAATATCCCCCTGAACAATGTTTTTGACACCCTCCAGGCCTACCTGGGGTCGACGTACGTCAATCTATTCAACAAGTTTAACCAGGTGTTCCAGGTCTACGTCCAGGCCGATGCGGCGTACCGCCTGCAACCCGAGGATATCAAAAGTCTTTACGTCCGCAATCTCAAAGGGGAAATGGCGCCCCTGGGCACCCTTCTGAAGATTAACCGGACCCTGGGCTCGGAATTGGTCACCCGCTACAATCTCTATCCCGCGGCCTCCATATTCGGGGGAGCGGCGCCGGGCTTCAGTTCGGGAGAGGCCCTGAACCTGATGGGACAGGTGGCGAACCACACCCTGCCCCGGGGCATGTCCTACGACTGGACCGCCACCTCCTTCCAGGAACAGCAGGTGGGCAACAAGGCCTACTTCATTTATGCCCTGTCCATCACCCTGGTATTCCTGGTCCTGGCGGCTCAGTACGAAAACTGGTTTAACCCGGCGGCGGTCATTCTGGTGGTGCCCATCGCCATGGTGGGGGTCCTCTTGGGCTTGATGGTCCGGGGCTTCGACAACAACATCTATACCCAGGTGGGCCTGGTGTTGATGATCGCCCTGGCCAGTAAGAACGCCATCCTGGTGGTGGAGTTCGCCCGGGAGCTGCGGGAGGAGGGTATGTCCATCCCCGAGGCCGCGGTGGAGGCCACCCGCCGCCGCTTCCGACCCATTGTCATGACCTCCTTCGCCTTTATCCTGGGGGTGGTGCCCCTCATGGTCGCGGGCGGGGCCGGCGCCGCCAGCCAGCAGGCCATCGGCACGGTGGTCTTCGGCGGCATGCTGGCCTCGACCCTCCTGGCCATCCCCTTTGTGCCGGTGTTCTACGTGATCACGCAGCGCCTCAGCGAGCGCTGGCAGAAACCGGCCCCCCCGGCGGCCCCAGCCGGGAAGGCGGAAGGGAATTGAGGGCGGGTTAGACTCTCTGCAACGGCAATTGTATCATCTTTAATGACTAAGATTTGAGCTGACCATCATCAAACCAAGACCAGATGAGACCTGACCCTTGGGACTAAAACTTTAAATGTCTCCAGGGTCCTATATAGAGCTAAGATATCCATATCAACCCATTTTAATGGGTTTTATAAGGGTGAATAGATAGCAGTTATAGATGGGCCATAAAACGTGCTTATATTTCTTAATAGAAGCCAGGGGTAGGCCATGTCTAACTTTGAGCGACATTGTCAGGAATCCATCGAATTATTCTGGATTATTCCCCAAATTCAAATTAGGACGCTACCCATCATCGGCAGGTATACCAATCCAGAAATGGAGAATTCGCGCCCGGCTGATTGCAATTCTGAAACTTATGGCGCGGAAGTAAAGATTAGCCGGCAAACGGAGTATGCTGGAATTAATAGGGGTCCAGAGGATTGGTCGGTTCGTTGCGGGGAAGCTGCCACCCGGGCCCGGTCATGTAAATCCGCGGTGGCCAACCTTTCGCTGCTAAATAGATGGGCGCCTCCGACGACTTGCTTCAAATCCAACGATCGTGACTCGGAAGTGGCATTTTGGACAATGAGGGTAGTGCGGTCCTTGGTGCGAAACAATGCCGCCTCAACCGGGACGAAGTCCTCTGCCCAAAGCCCGCCACCACTGATCCGCTTTCCAGCTCGTTCGATATAACCCTGATAAGAGCTGCCGCCATTGGCCGCCTCATTAAACCAGCGTAGAACCACGGCGGTGGGGGTTGGCATATAAGTGCCATCGTCCCCAGGCAGGAAGAGCTTGTTGTGGCGATTGCCGCTGAAACTCAACATAAAGAAAATCGACATGGTCACCGAAGGATGACGGAGATAAGTCAACGTCATTTTCGTTACCAAATGCATGTTTTCGGCGGCGGTAAACGGGTCAGCCTGGGTGTGGTCCACCCCGCGCGGGTTCCACTCGGTGATCCAGATTTCCTTGCCTGGCAGTCGCCGTTCGATATCGCGCAGCACCCTTTCCACCCCACCGTCCACCCGAGCCATCATCGCCCGAAATTTCAATTCTTCCGGGGCGCTCTCCGCGGCGCGCCCCAGAACCCGTTTCAGGTGCGGATAGAGATGCAAGGTCACCGCATCGAACCACGGCTCCGGCTTTAGGTGATCATCCCACTCTTTTAAACGCCGTCCAAACGGCACTCTCGGGGATCCCGGGATCGTGAAGGAACTGGCCGCAGATTGAATGGCGACCTTGGTCCCTGGCAAGAAATATGGCCGCAAGGCTTCTAGATATTGCCGCGTGGTGCGCATGGTCGTAGGTTCATCCGGCCATTTTTTGAGCACGTTGGGATCGTTTCCCATGGCCACCCAGAATTCATTACCCATCTCGATGTGGGTTGGCAGGCTCCCATCTTGGCGAAGCCGTTTGAACCAGGCCCCCTGATCCGCAACGCTAGATGTCTCCAGATTCGGCACCAACACC
>JBKQVS010000091.1:0-9079 GCA_052139855.1 Desulfobaccales bacterium | reverse complement strand
CAGGGGCCGTCGGCCCCTGGCCCCCTCTCCCAAGTCTTTATCATCACTCCCCCAAAGCCGCATGCGCCGCCTCGGCCATGATTTCCGCGGGCGCGGCCTGGCCGGTGAACAGCGCAAACTGTGCCGTGGCCTGGTGGATGAGCATCTGCAGGCCGTCGATGGCGGCCGCGCCCCGGGCCTTGGCTTCCCTGAGCAGCCGGGTGGTGAGGGGCTGGTAAACGATGTCCATGACCACCCCGAAGCGGCCCAGCAGGTCCGGATTTATGGGAATCCCGTCCACCTCCGGGGTCATGCCCACCGGGGTGGCGTTCACCAAAACGGTGGCCGGGCATTCCTCCAGGGCCGCAGGCGATATGGCCTCGGCCCCCACATCCCGGGCCAGGGCCGCGGCCCGGGTTTGGTCGATATCCGTCAGGGTGACGATACCCCCCTTATGAAAAATCCCATAAGCGATGGCCCGGGAGGCGCCCCCGGCCCCCAGGATGAGCACGTGCCGCCCCGTAAGGCTGATCTTGGCCGTCAGCGCCGCCACTGCCCCCAGCCAGTCGGTGTTGTAGCCGGTGAGGCGCCCGTCCCGGTTCACCACGGTGTTCACCGCCCCGATTGCCTCGGCCCGGGGGTCCAGTGCATCAATCAGGGGGATGATTTCCTCTTTGAAGGGAATGGTGACGCTCACCCCGCCGATCCCCAACCCCCTCACGCCCGCCACGGCCTTACGCAGCTCCGTCACCGGGAAAGCCACGTACACCGCGTTCATCCCCAAATGCCGAAACGCCGCGTTGTGCATAACCGGGCTCAGGGAGTGCGCCACCGGCCGCCCCAGGATGCCGAAGATTTTGGTTGATCCGTCGATGCTTAGGATATGTTCGGTCATAGAGTCAATAGAGGGCGGGCTGTGCCCGCCGCTTTATGGCGGCCATGGGCCGGCCTAGGTCCACTGATTTTGTAGGGGCGGGTTTGAAACCCGCCCCCTACTGCTTAGCGGTCTTTATGGTTTCAAAGTCTTCCACACCCGCTTAAGGTCATTCACCGTAAGCTGCCCCGGCGCCGAGGCCCCGCTCTTGCTGAAGGGCGCGAAGCTGAGCCAGCTCCCCACCAGCGGCGCCGCCGCCCGGGACCATTTGCCCAACGGCCCCATGCAGAAGGCGATAATTTCCTTGCCTCGCGCCCGGGCCAAAGGGATGAGGGAGAGCATCCGCAGGTTGTCGGCCGGTTCCCGGGCCAGGGTCACTAATTTGACGATGTCCGCCTCCGCCGCCAGCATCTCCTCCAGGACCGCCTCCAGCCGGGAAACCTCCGGCGTGCCGGCAAAGTCGTGCCAGGACAGGATGAGTTTGGTCGGCCCCCGGCGTGCCCACACCTCCCGGCGCCAGGCCGCGTCCGCGGCCAACTCCAGGTCCAGGCAGGTCACTCCCAGATTCAGGGCCCCGGCCAGGAGGGCCAGGCGGTCCGCCTCCGTCCCGGTCCAGCGCCCCCCTTCCGCCGCCAAGCGGTTGGTGGCGATCACCGGCCCCGGCAGGCTCCGGAAGAGCTTCTGTAAGTCCGGGGCGGCCTCCTCCAGGTAGTCCAACCGCACCTCGGTCCACAACCCCTTGCGCGCCGCCCGCTGATATTTTCCCCGAGCCCGGTTGACCGTGGCCTCCACCACCGGGACGCAGATACGCAAAACCGGTTTTGGGTTTTGGGTTTTGGGTTTTTGGTTTTCAAACATTCGAAGCTTCAACCATAAGTAAAGATTCAGAGATTATAGTATCCACCGCCGCGCAAATCTTAGTGCGTGATTTCATAGATACGGTAGCGTGTTAAACGCCCCTCTCACCCTAACCCTCTCCCCCAGGGGGGAGAGGGGCTTTAGCACTTCTTACGAGATCTTACGAGGCCATCAACCTTTGTACTTGGCCTTTTAACCAAAAACTAAAAACGAAAAACCAAAAACCGTCAACTCAAGTTCTCCACGCCCGCGGCCCGGGGGAAGGAGCCCAGGAGCTTGAAGTGGGCGCTGATGTGCTCCACTTCCTCCAGGGCCTGGCCCACCTGCGGTTCGGTGGTGTGCCCGTCCACGTCCACAAAGAAAAGGTACCGCCAGACCTCGTTTTTGGCCGGCCGCGACACGATGCGGGTCATGTTGAGGTTCCGCTCCGCCAGAGGCCGCAGGGTCTTGTAAAGGGCCCCGGGGATGTTATCCACCGCAAAGATGATGGAGGTCTTGTCCTTGCCGGTGGGTCCGGGGGTATCGGCCCCGATGACAAAAAAGTGCGTGACGTTCCCCGGGTTATCCTCGATGCGGGCCTCCACCACCCGGAGGTCATACAGCGGCGCCGCAAAGGCGCTGGCAATGGCCGCGGCGTTGGGGTTTTTCGCCGCCTTCTGGGCCGCCACCCCGGTGGAGGCCACCTCCAGGATGGGGATCTCGCCCAAATGCGTCCCCAGCCAGCGCCGGCACTGGGCGTGGGCCTGGGGGTGGGTGTAAATCACCTCGATATCGGCCCGCTGCCCGGACTTGGACACTAGGTCGTGGGAGACCTCCAAAAAAATCTCCCCGCAGATCTTCACCGAAGACTCGGCAAACAGGTCCATGGAGATGTTGACGATGCCCTCGGTGGAATTCTCGATGGGCACCACCCCGTATTGGAACTTGCCCTTCTCCACCTCGGCGAAGACCTCCTGGATGGTGGTCATGGGGCCGAAGCGCGTGGCCCGGCCGAACTTTTTCAGGGCCGCCAGGTGGGAAAAGGTGGCCTCGGGTCCCAGGAACGCCACCCCGAAGGGCATCTGGACCTCCCGGGCCGCGGAGATGATCTCCCGGAAAATGTTGCGCAGGGCCGAAGGGCTCAGCGGCCCGGGGTTCAAATGCATGAGGTGGGCCAGGACTTCCTCTTCCCGCTGAAAATCCAGGGTGCCCCGGCCTTCCTGGTTCTTGATCCGGCCGATGTCCTGGGCCAGGGTCTGGCGTTGGTTCAGCAGTTTCAGGAGTTCCTGGTCCAGGGCGTCAATCTGATTGCGGATGGTTTCTTTTCCCGTTTTTTGCGTCATGGTCATTTCTCCAGGATGGTTTCCTGGATTTTGTGGCCGAAGTGCCGGCCCGTCTCTTCCAGGGCTACCAGCACCTCATCCCCAGGTCGTAAAGTGACAATAGACACGGCCTCGCCGCTGGCCCGGGTCAGGCGGATGGTCTCGGCGTTCTGCAAAATGGTGGCGATCTCCCGGCCGCCCGCCTCGGCGGCCACCAGCATCAGGGGCCGGCGCTCCACCTTGACCCGGCCCACCACCGCCGGGGTGGTGCGCCCCTGATGATTGACCACCAGCACTTCGTCCCCGGCCGCCAGTTCCCCCAGGTACCGGGTCTTATCCCCGGTAACCCGGATATAGGCGTGCACCGGCCCGGCGTTGACCCGAAAGGGCCGGGGCGCCACGTAAGGATTTTCCAGGGATTCGGCATGCACCAGGAACAGGCCCCCCGAGGAGTTGCCCACCAGCATCCCTTCCCCCAGCCCCAGGTTGCTGCAGGTATCTACGCAGACCCGGTCGCCCATGCCCAGGGACTGCAAACGGGTGATCCTCGCGGTGGTCAGGCTAACCGGCATCGATGCGTCTTTCACCAGCCGGGCGATCTTTTTGATCATGGCCGGCGCCGCATCGACGACCACCAGGCCGTCCACCCCCTTCTCCAGCACCACCAGGGCGGTGCGGGCCCCGTCCTCGTCTTTCACCTCCACGAAGAGGTTGTGACTCTGGGCCACCAGGTTTTCCAACGGGATGATGGTCCAGTCGGGGGTGTGCACCACCACCGGTCCCTGCCGGGCCAGGCGCACGACCTCGGCTTCGTCCGCCGTACTTGAAATCGTCACCTCCTGGACGTCCCGGCCCGGCACCAGGTCGCCGTCCGGCGCCACCACGGTGATGAGCCCCAGGGCCTTGACCGCCTCGGTCCGGCCCGCCGGGACCCACACCGCGTCCGCCCCGCTCTCCAGGGCCGTGGTCACGGCCTTTTTGTTCCAGGGCTCGACTCTGACCCATAGCTGTTTCATGACGGCGTCCTTCCTTACCTGGACTTGAGGAAGGACAGGGCTTCATCAACCCCGGAATTTTCATTCACGATCATGCTGATCGCCCCCACCATGCGGCTGGGGTTCCGGTGCTGGAAGACATTGCGCCCGATGGACACCCCGGCGCCCCCGGCCTCGATGGCCCCTTGCACCATCTCCAGAATGTCCCGGTCCGAACTCATTTTGGGGCCGCCGGCAATGACCACCGGCACCGGGCAGCCCGCCACCACCTTGCGGAAAGACTCAACCGTTCCGGTGTACGACACCTTGACAATGTCCGCCCCCAGTTCCGCCCCCAACCTCGACACGTGCATGATCACCTGGGGGTCGTATTCATCCTTTATCTTCTCGCCCCGGGGGTACATCATGGCCAACAGCGGCATGCCCCATTCCCGGGCCTCCCGGGACACCCGCCCCAGGTCGGACAGCATCTCCTGATCCGAGCCGTTTCCCACGTTGACGTGGATGGACAGGGCGTCCGCCCCCAGCTTGATGGCCTCCTCCACGGTGCACACCAGGGTCTTGGCATTGGGATAGGGTGACAGGGCCGTGGAGGCCGACAGGTGAATAATCAACCCCACGTCCTTGCCCCGGCGCCGATGGCCGCTGGACACCAGCCCCTTGTGGATCAAAATGGCATTGGCCCCGCCGCTGGCCACCGCATTGACGGTGGTCTTCATGTCGATGAGGCCTTCAATGGGGCCGACCGTGACCCCGTGGTCCATGGGGACTATCACCGTGCGCCCCGTGTCCCGGTTCATAATGCGTTCCATGCGAATCTGTTTGCCGACCACTCTTCCTCCCTCGCCGCCCCGCCGGTAAGGCCTGAGACCCCACGGCCGCCATAGAAAAAGCCGTGGTCGCCTCGCCTGCGCCACGGCTTTTAAAAGATTTTTTTCTTGTGCCTACATTCTTTTAAAAGTCGAGGCGCACTCCTGGCCCGGTAAAATAATAGCTAAAATAAAAATTCTGGTTCCGGAGCCAGCTGGACTGCATCTTATTGATTTCCTCGACTTTTGTAACCCTAAAATATTCCTGTCCCGGTGTCAACTGAAATTTTTTTGGCTGGGATTTAATTGTGATAAACTCAAAAATACGGTCATCCCGCCCCAGACTCGGGATGGCTGGGAACGGGGCCGCCGCCCGGTTCATGGCTTTGGCGCCCCGCCCCATCCACGGATTATGGCTACTATGGAGAAACCCCTCGATCATCGCAGCTTCATCTGGATCATCGACGCCGTCGATAAAATCGTCCACGTCAATGACCACTGGCTGGCTTTCGCCCGGGAAAATGCCGCGCCCCAATTAACCGCAGCCTCAGTCCTGGATCAATTCATCTGGCGTTTTATTCAGGGGCAGGAAACCATCTATCTCTATAAACAGATCTTCGCCAGGCTCCGGGCCGGCAAATCCCCGGTCAAATTTCCCTTCCGGTCCGATTCCCCCGATTGCCGGCGTTGCATGGAAATGCAACTTTCCCTCTTGCCCGGGGGTGCCATCCAATTCACGGCGCAAATCCTCCGGCAGGAAGGGCGTCAACCCCAAGACCTCTTGGACGCCTCCCGGGATAGATCCGCGGAATTCGTGCAGATCTGCAGCTGGTGCAAGAAAATTAATATTCCGGGACAGGGCTGGGGCGAAATCGAGGCGGCCATCGGGCCCCTGGACCTCTTCGGCCACCCCTCCATGCCCCGGATGACCCACACCATCTGTGATTCCTGCTCCAGCGCCATCCGGCTGGAATTGCATCAGGAGTCGGGTGAAACCCTGAACTCCCACTGAACCCGGCCGCCCCGGGCCCTGGCCGGCGGCCGTAAACGCCCCCGGCCCTGGCTGCCTGACCGGCGGTTCGATCCGATAACCATGAAGGAGGCGGCATGCCCCGCACCGACGATTATAAGACGGCCATCGCCCTGGCCGTGGCTGAATTGCAGCAGATCGACCCCAAGCGCCTGGAGAACCGCACCGGCGCCCAACACTTTGTCGAATCGGCCCGGGAGGGCCTCATCCTGCCCTATTTCGGCCAGCCCCGGCGCATCACCTGGCCCGAGGTCGCCGTCACCCCCGAAAACGCCGCCGGCGAAATTTCCCTCCCCGAGCAGATCCTCATCCTCCACTACCTGTTCCACGCCTCGGGAATGCCTTTATCCGGCCAGACCATCGATTTCCGCCAGGTCCCCGAAGGCGGTTTCTACTGGTCCGCCTTCGTCTCCCGGGCCCAAAAGCCGCTGCTGGAGACGTTCGGCTCCGACCTGCCGCTCTATGTCAAGGTGGCGGCCGCCCTCGGGGGAGAACCCCAGCCCCTCGGCGACGCCGCCGCCCAATTTATGGCCTTTCCCCGGGTGCCCGTCACCCACGTTCTCTGGGGCGGCGACGAGGAGTTTACTCCCGAGGCCACCATCCTCTTCGATGCCACCATCCCCGGGTATCTCCCCACCGAGGACATCGCCGCCCTCTCCGGCGCCTCGGTTTACCGCTTGATGGGCGCCGCCCATAAATTCCGGGAGAACCGCTGACGACCGCGCCGGAATCAGCCGGCACTCGGCTAACCCCTCGCCCCCGCCAGGGCTTGCAAAGACCTAAATAATGGTTATAATTAAACCTAAGGGGGCGTAACGGCTTCGACGTAAATAGAGAACTGTAAGTTGCATGCCGAGGTCCTGTCCGCTCGTTAAACGGGTAGGAAAACCATAAGTGCCGACAACTACGGCTACGCTCTAGCCGCTTAAGGCTAGCATCTGGGGTTCGATGCCGGGAGAGGGCCCTGAGATGACGTTATCCTGGCAAAGCTGCCAATAAAGCCTGCGGGTTGGCGGACGAAAACTAAAGCGGGCTAGCCTCTAAGAATTCTGCCAGTGGAAGTCTTCGGGGGCGAAACTAAAACGCCGGCTAAGCATGTAGAAGCTTCCAGGGACTATTGGCGGACGCGGGTTCGACTCCCGCCGCCTCCACCAAATTTACATCCAGTATCGTATTATAATGTCCACAAGGGCCTGATATATCAGGCCCTTCTCTTTTTCCGTTGTCCAATAACAATCATATTGATATAGTGGAATCCGAAAGGTTTGGGGGTATGTATAGGGGTATTTGCCCCTGTCCCCAACGGAGATACCCCCAAAAAGGAGGGAAACCCTATGCCTAAAAGGATTGCACCGCTTACTGACACCAGGGTCAGATCGGTCAAGCCGACAGAAAAGCCCCAAAAACTTTTCGACGGTGGAGGTCTTTTTCTTTTGGTAACTCCGACTGGCGGCAGGCTCTGGCGGTTCAAGTATCGTTTTGGGGGTAGCGAGAAGTTACTTAGTATCGGCACATACCCCGAAACTCCACTTGCTGAGGCCAGGCAGAGGCGGGACCAGGCAAGTGCTCTGCTGGCCAATGGTATTGATCCCAGCGAGACCAAGAAGGCGCAGAAGGCGGCGGGCAACCAAGAGACCGAGACCTTCGAGATCATCGCTCGCGAGTGGTATGCCAAATTTTCACCTTCCTGGGCGACCAGTCACGCCAAGACAACCATCCGGCGGCTTGAGCTTTTCATCTTCCCCTGGTTGGGGGCCAGACCAGTCAAAACCATCACAGCGCCGGAACTGCTGGCGGCGCTAAGACGAATCGAGGCGAAAGGAGCCCTTGAGACGGCACACAGAGTGAAACAGGTATGCGGCCAAGTCTTCCGCTATGCCATAGCCACCGGCCGAGCCGAGCGCGATCCGTCCGGGGATCTGCGCGGGGCTATCCCCTCGGTCTCTGGTAAACACATGGCCACCATCACTGACCCGAAGGAAATCGCCGGTTTGCTGCGCTCCATTGACGATTACCGGGGTAGTATCGTGACCCGTTGCGCCCTGCAATTGGCGCCCTTGGTTTTTGTCCGGCCGGGGGAGTTGCGACAGGCCGAGTGGTCTGAATTCAATCTTGAGACGGCAGAATGGAGAATCCCGGCAGAGAAGATGAAGGCGGGCGCTGTGCACATCGTCCCGTTATCAAGACAAGCCCTGGACATCTTGCGGGAGATTTACCCCTTGACCGGGCATGGCAGGTTTGTCTTTCCGAGCCCCAGGACCGATTCAAGACCGATGAGCAGCAACGCAATTTTGTCCGCCCTGCGGCGCATGGGGTATGCCAAGGATGAGATGAGTGGCCATGGTTTCAGGAGCATGGCCAGCACATTGTTGAATGAACACGGGTGGAACCGAGACGCCATCGAGCGCCAACTTGCCCATGCCGAAAGAAACAGCGCGCGTGCGGCATACAACTATGCCGAATTCATGCCGGAACGGAAGAAGATGATGCAGGCCTGGGCCGACTACCTGGAAGGGATCAAGTCCGGGGCCAAAATCATACCGTTACGGGTTACGGGGTGAGAAAAGTGGCCGCTAAAAAGAAAATCACTTGTAATGGCTAAAACCTAATCAGGCAGCATCTTCATCAAGGTTTAATACCCCTGACATTCTTTCTTTTTAGAAATTTGCAGCGCCGGCCTCCACTGAAACCACATTTCAATACACAAGACATATCTGGATTTTCTACTACTCTGAGATAAGTGTTCGGTTTGGCAAGTTATCTGTTCAGATCATACCGGAAATTTTTGGTTTTTTATTATCAAGCAGTTTTTCCCTGGGGTTTATAGGTCGGAAATCAATGAGGAGTCTGTTTGCCGATGGGGCGGTATGCCAAAATTCGGAAAAAAAATTGGCTTATCAGAAAATCTTGAGCTATCATGTTTCCCAAGAAAAGGGTTGCCCTAAAAAAACAAGTGTGTTTCGGGTCAAGTAATCTGGCAATAGGTCCCAACTACCGATTTTGGACAGGTAAAGCAAAGGATGCGGCATAATCTAGGATAAAGTTGTTGTACCACCTATGCGCAAAGGAGATAAAATGATAAAATCTCTTCTGTTCTTAACAATAATTTTGCTTAATATTTTTATCCCTTGTCAACTCGTGGCTGCGGAATTGAAAACCCACAATACCATATATGTCCCCATCTATAGGAGTTTCTATCAAATCTATGGCAGCACCAGAGATGCCTATAGTCT
>JBKQVS010000090.1:0-3926 GCA_052139855.1 Desulfobaccales bacterium | reverse complement strand
GGTCGCCCCTTCTTATGGGGGTTGGGGGAGGGGGCAGGGGCACTTACGAAAAGGCCCCTGGCCCTCTCCCCAAAATTCCTTATCTCTCCTCCCTCCTTTCCACATACCCGTGGTGGTCGAATTGCAGCGTGAAGGTGCCCCGCCCCTGGGTCAGCGAGCGCAGGGCCGTGGCATAGCCGAACATTTCGGACAGCGGCGCCTGCCCCGAAATGAAGCGCACCGGCCCCTTGGCCAGCAGGTGCTCCACCTTGCCCTTCCGGGCGGCAAAATCGCCCATGACCTCGCCGGTGAATTCCTCCGGCGCGATGATCTCCACCTTCATGATGGGCTGCAGCAGTTGCGGTTGGCCCGCATGCAGCCCCTGTTTCACCGCGGTCATGGCCGCCACCCTGAAGGCCATCTCCGAGGCCTGTCCTTCCCTGACGGTGGCCTCGGTCAAGGCCACGGCCAGATCCACCGCCGGGTGGCCGTACACCGCCCCGCCTTCCAGGGCTTCGGTGACCGCCTGGGCGATCAAGGGCACGAAGCTTTGGGCCGGATGTCCTTCCGGCAGCAGCGAGGCGAAGGAGTTGCCTGCGCCCCGGGGCCGGGGAGCCAGGCTGAGCCTTACTTCGGCGAAATGGTGCCGCCCGGCCAGTTCCCGGTCAAACACCCCGGTCTCCTCTACGCGGCTGGCGATGGTTTCCCGATAGACCACCTGGGGACGCCCCGCCCGCACGTGGGCATGGAACTCCCGTTCCAGGCGGTGGATGATCACTTCCAGGTGCAGTTCCCCCATGCCGGACAGCAGGGTCTGTCCCGTATCTTCGTCGGTGTGGACCTTGAGGCTGGGGTCTTCCTCGCAGACCCGCTCCAGGGCCGGCCCCAACCTCTCCTGGTCGTCCCGGGTCACCGGCTCGATGGCCAGCGAAATCACCGGCACGTAGGACGATATGGGTTCCAGCACCACGGGATGCTGGCGGCTGCACAGGGTATCGCCGGTGGTGGTGGCCTTCAGGCCCAGGAGGGCCACGATCGCGCCGGCGTGGGCCTCTTCCAGCGGCTCCCGTTTGTTGGCATGCATGCGCAGGATCCGGGCCACCTTCTCCGTGGTCTGCTTGATGGAATTGTAGACTTCCTGGCCGAATTTCAGGGTGCCGGAATAGATGCGCACATAGGTGAGCCGCTGGCCCTGGTCCACCATGATCTTAAACGCCAGGGCGGCCAAAGGCGTGTCCGGCAAGGGCGGACGGCTCTCCATCTTCCCGGTCTTGGGATTCTGCCCCGCAATCGGCGGCACCTGGGCCGGGTCGGGCAGGAAATCCTTGATGCCCTCCAACAGGGGCTGGATGCCCTTGTTGCGTAGCGCCGAGCCGCAGTAGGTCGGCACCCCTTTCAGGGCCAGGGTGGCCCGCTGAATGCCCGCCTTGAGGGCCTCCGCCGTCAGGGGCTGCTCCGCCAGATAGACCTCCATCACCTCGTCGTCCACTTCCGCCAGCGCCTCCACCAGGGCCTCCCGGGCCGCCGCGGCCCGTTCCTGATAGTCGGCGGGGATTTCCAGCTCCTCAAAATCCGCCCCCAAAGTCTCTTCCCGCCACTTAATGGCCGTCAGGCTCAAAAGGTCGATGACCCCCTGGAAGCGCTCTTCCTCGCCCCACGGGATGGTAAGGACCAGGGGATGGGCCCCCAACTTCTCCCGCAGGGACGTGAGCGCCGCCCCAAAATTCGCCCCCATGCGGTCCATCTTGTTGATGAAGGCCAGTTTGGGCACCCGGTACTTGTCCGCCTGGTGCCAGACGGTTTCCGACTGGGGCTCCACCCCGCTCACCGCGTCGAAGACCCCGATGGCCCCGTCCAGCACCCTGAGAGACCGTTCCACCTCGATGGTAAAATCCACGTGGCCCGGCGTGTCGATGATGTTGATGACGCAGCCCTTCCACTGGCAGGTGGTCACCGCCGCGGTGATGGTGATGCCCCGTTCCTGCTCCTCGGGCATCCAGTCCATGACCGCGGCCCCGTCGTGCACCTCGCCCATCTTGTGGGTGCGCCCGGTATAATAGAGGATGCGCTCCGTGAGGGTGGTCTTCCCCGCGTCGATGTGGGCAATGATGCCGATATTGCGAATAGCCTTGAGCCTGGGGGTGGTCACGGTGTACACTCCGGAATAACCAACCTCGTTTGTAAATGAATTTGGCAGGAGATTCAACCTTTAAATGACTGTTTTGGGTTTTCAGTTTTCATTTTTCGGTTTATAAAATAATGAATATAAAAAAATATAAGGAAATTACAGGATCAATTTTGTTATTTTAAAGATATGAACAAGATAATAGACGCCAATATGTTCCGCGATCCTGCGTTGGAAGACTATCTGCGCGTAGATAAAGAGAATATGGTCGTTTTCAACGACTATGCATGCATGGAGGCTTATAAAGGAAGCGGCATCGAAAGTATCTATAGATCAATAGAGATTGTTTCCAAGTATCCTGATCAAGTCATAATCTTAAAAGGCACTCGTGATGTAGCGAAGCTGACATTGTCCCCGAGTGGCTCTTATCGATTAGAAGATTCGGCTCAAACTAAAGGTTTCAAAGCATTTTGCATAGACGTTGAGATGGCTTTTAATGGCAATGAAATACTCTCAGCAGAAGTTCTTAGAAAAAGACAACTTGCATACAAATACACAGATACGAATCGAGAGGATGCAAATAAAATTATTGAGGCAATAAAAATCCTTGCGAGCTCTTTTCAACCTGTCCACCTAAAGGCTATACGAAAAAGAGAAAAGCTTCAAAGTGAAGTTATTGACAAGATAGTCGGGGATATTCTCTGGATAGCAGCCTTTTTATTTCAGGCCCATCCTGATATCTTCGAAATGCCACAAGTCTCTAACTTGAAAAATACATATATATTTAGGTTTGCAATTAGTATTTATCTCCTTTCATTTCATTGGATTTCTGATGGAGGACCTGGAAATATTTCAAGAGAGAAGTTACGAAATCATGTCACTGATATGATCTATGTCGCCTATGCTACCTTTTTTGATGGTCTTTTAACCAGAGATAAAAAAATGCAGCAGATTTATCAGGAAGCATGTTTTTTTCTCGAAGAGCTATTTCCTTCCGAATAAAGCTAAGTTAATTGACTCATGAACTAACACTCTATCTCTATAAATTTTCATAAGAATTTAACATAAAAAATTAACCGAAGGTATAAGTAATAGTTATGTCATGCAATCCTTCCTTGTTTATTTTCTGTCCATGCTGCGGAGGGGAACTGTCGAACAGCCGCCGGGGCGACCGCGACCGCCTCGTCTGCCGCGCCTGCCGGCGGGTCCTCTATGTCAATCCCGCCGTGGGCGTGGCGGTGGTGGTCCGCCGGGGCGAAACCATCCTCTGGGGCCGCAGGGCCAGCGGGCCTTATGCCGGCACCTGGTGCATCCCCTGCGGCTACGTCGAGTGGGGCGAGGATGTGCGCCAGGCCGCGGCCCGGGAGTTTTTGGAGGAAACCGGCTTGGTGGTCCAGGTGGGGCCGGTCTTGGCGGTCCATTCCAACTTCCATGACCCCCAGCGCCTCACCGTGGGCGTCTGGTTCGCCGGGCGCGTCACCGGCGGCGCGCTTGCGGCCGGCGATGATCTGGACGCGGCAGAGTTTTTCCCCCTGGCCGCCCCGCCCCAACCCCTGGCCTTCCCCACCGACCTTCTCGTCTTGGAGGAACTGCGGGATGGTAAATCCGGGCTGATTCCCGAATCGCTTTTCTAAATCTTGGCGGTCCCGGCGTCATGGCAGGATATTTTTTCTGACATGTTTTGTCCCTGTGTTGGAAAGTTCTCGTAGGGGCGGTGTGAGCACCGCCCTTATAGCGGTTTTTTATAGTTTATAGGTGAATCGCAGGCTTATGCGTGACTGCCGGGAAAAGTTTTCCGTAGGGTGCGTTTTACGCACCACCG
>JBKQVS010000089.1:0-8505 GCA_052139855.1 Desulfobaccales bacterium | reverse complement strand
TCCCCTCAAGATATACCAAAGGACGACACCATGAAGCGGCGCATTTATCTGAGCATGAAGTCGCTGGCGGAGGCCCGGGAGTTATGGCTGGGCCGGTTTGATGTGGACGCCATGGCCCAGGCCGAGGCGGTCCTGGTGACCGCGGCGCGGGGCCGGGTGACCGCGGGACCGGTCATGGCCAGGCGGTCCTCGCCCGCGGCCCACCAGGCGGCCATGGACGGTTTTGCGGTGGCCGCGGCAGGGACCTTCGGGGCCATGCCGGACAAGCCGAAGCGCCTGGCCCTGGGCCGGGAGGCTTTTCCCATCAACACCGGGCATGTTATGGTCCCGGGGACCGACGCGGTTATCATGGTGGAGCAGATTCCGGACCCGGAGGCCGACCCCATCACGGTGGAGGCCCCCACCTTTCCCTGGCAGCACGTGCGCCGTGTAGGCGAAGATCTCGTAAGGGGTGAAATGGTGCTTCCGGAGGGAGTGGAGATTACTCCTTGGGCCCAGGGGGCCTTGCTGGCCGCGGGGGTCACGCGGGTCAACGTGCGCCGCCGGCCGAAGGTGGCGATCATCCCCACGGGCACCGAGCTGGTGCCGGTGACGGAGTTGGACCGGGACTTGGCCTCCGGGCGGCTGCCGGAGTTCAACTCCACCATCCTGGCGGGCCTGGTGGCGGAGGCCGGGGGGGAGGCGGAGGTTTGGCCCATCGTCAGCGACGATCCCGGGGCCCTGGCCGCGGCCTTGAAGGAGGCCGTGGGGGCCGCGGATCTGGTGCTGATCAACGCCGGGTCCTCGGCGGGCACCGAGGATTACACTTACCAGGCCATCGCCTCTCAAGGGGAGGTGCTGGTGCACGGGGTCGCCATGATGCCGGGCAAACCCACGGTGCTGGGGGTGGTGGCGGAGAAGCCGGTCATGGGCAACCCGGGCTATCCGGTGTCCGCGGTGCTTTCCTTCGAGCAGTTCGCGGCGCCCCTGATCGCCGGCCTGGCGGGGAAACGGCTGGCCCCCCGGCCCACGGTGACGGTGTATCCGGCCCAGAACCTGCCGTCCAAGCCGGGCCTGACGGAATTCATCCGGGTGACCTTAGGGCGGGTGGGGGACAAGGTCATGGCCACGCCGCTGCCCCGGGGGGCCGGGACCATCACCTCCCTGGTACGGGCCGACGGACTGCTGGTGGTGCCGGCCTTGAGCGAGGGCCTGGAGGAGGATCGGCCGGTGTTGGCGGAACTGCTGGTGGCGCCGGCGGAGATTGACGGCACCCTGGTGGTGCTGGGCAGCCATGACAACACCCTGGACCTGTTGGCCACCCTGCTGCGCCGCCGGGACCACCGCCTGCGCCTGTCCTCGGGGCACGTGGGGAGCCTGGGGGGGCTGATGGCCCTGCGCCAGGGCCGGGCCCACCTGGGGGGTAGCCACATGCTGGACCCCGAGACCAACACCTACAACGTGCCGTTCATCGAGCGTTACCTGGCGGGGGTGCCTCTGAAGCTGGTCAACCTGGCGTGGCGGGAGCAGGGCCTGATGGTGGCGCCGGGCAATCCCCAGGGGATCAGGACCATCCGGGACCTGACGCGTGGCGGGTTGCGGTTTATCAACCGGCAGCGGGGGGCGGGCACCCGGCTCCTGCTGGATTACCTGCTGAAGGAAGCGGGGCTTACGGCCGGGCAGGTGCAGGGCTATGGGCGGGAGGAGTACACCCACATGGCCGTGGCGGTGAATGTGGCCTCGGGCACCGCGGACGTGGGTCTGGGGATCATGGCGGCGGCCCGGGCTTTGGGGCTGGATTTTATCCCGCTCCTGCCGGAGCGCTATGACCTGGTGGTGCCGGAGACCACCTTTGGCGACCCCCGGTTTCAGACCCTGCTGGCGGTGATCCGCTCCCGGGAGTTCCAGGAGGCCGCGGCGGCGCTGGGAGGCTATGATTTAAGGGATTGCGGCCGGATTCTCTGGGAGCAATGATGATTCCGGGGCGGCGGGGTGGCGGATAGGGAATGCGCCCTTATTTTAAATTGCGCTGCTCAAGACTTGACCAGGAAATCTCTCCTTAACGGCATCATATCATCGGATACAAAAGGATTCTGGCCCCCCCACAAAAGGTCAATTTCTCTATTCAGACCATATCAAAATTTCCCAAGGTAACCGGATAAGTTTTGGGTATGGCAAGTTATGTGGCATCAGGGTTCCTACCGTGCCCGGGCTCACCACTACCGTGCGGTGCCGGGGCCTGGGGTCATTAAGCTCCACAGCAAAGAAGCGTCCGGGTTCTAAGGGTGTGGTGTACTCAAGATACAGGGAAGAATTACTTTCGCAGGAAAATTTATGTTACTATGCCTCTCAATGAGAGGAGTCGGATTCAGGAATGGCACCTTTGGGAGATTCTAACCGAAGAAAAGAGGTCCCCAAAACCATTTTTCGACAGCGAAGCCAAGACGGCCGGTCTCTGGATATAAACTCAAATATTTTTGTTGGCCACGTGAAGAATTTATTGAAAGAGGCAGGCTTTTGAAAATTGTTCTCGCAACTCCCCCGGCCCATGGTTCTAAATGTGGTCTCGGAATGCCTCCGCCTCTTGGGCTGATTTATGTAGCCACGGCCGCCCAAAAAAACCTCGGAGACCAGATCGTCATCGTTGATGGCTTCTCGGAAGGGCTTTACGCCGAGGAAGCCGCGGCTCGGGTGCTGGCCCATCATCCCGATATCTTTGGTTTGTCGGTTATGAGTACCAGCATTAATCGCGGCCTCAAACTGTTGAAATTGGTCAAGCGAGCCCGGCCCACCGTGACGACCATCCTGGGCGGCCAGCATGCCACCCTGTTTGACCAGCTTTTGCTCCGGGAAGTCCCTGAAGTTGATCTGGTGCTGCGGGGCGAGGGGGAAGAATCCTTCCCGGAACTTTGCCGGCATCTCGACAGCCCTGGCCTTACCGACGTCCCGGGGCTATCTTATCGCCACCGGGGTGAAATTATCCAGGGACAGCCCCAGGTCATCCGGGACCTGGACTCCCTGCCCTTTCCGGACCGTAATATCTTAGATTTCCAGGGCTATTACACGGGCTGGGGCTATTGGCAAATTCCCGCTGCCGGTCGGACCACCAGCATGCTCTCCTCCCGGGGTTGCCCGGGTCACTGCACCTTTTGTACACGCCTGCCCCCCGAACTGTCCAGGTGGCGGCCCCGGAGCCCTGAAAACGTGCTCCAGGAATTGCGTCTGTTGTCTCGCCAGGGCTATGACTTAATCATTTTTATGGATGAAAACCTGACCGTCAGCGCTCCCCGCATCGACCATCTCTGCCGTCTGATTATTCGGGATAACCTCCAGATGCGCTTTGCCTTTGAAGGGTTTCTGGAACATCTGCCCGATTCGACCTTGGCACTCATGCGCCAGGCCGGCTTCGATCTGTCCTTTGTGGGCGTGGAAAGCGGCTCCGATCCCCAACGGCGGCGCTACCGCAAACCCAGCTCGGCTCATGCCGTGGCCCAGGGAATTCGCCGGGCCCGCCGGCATCATTTCCTGGTCCACGCTTTTCTCCTCATCGGCGGGCCGGGCGAGACTCGGACCGACCTCGAGAATACCCGGAACTTCCTGGTGGAAGCCCAACCCCATCTCATCAACGTTAACGCCATTAAAGTCCACCCGGGCACTCAACTATGGCATGAATTGGTGGGTCTTGAGGAGCCTGCCACCCTGAAGGATGCCGACAGTCGAGAGATTTTTGACTTCCCCGGGCAGGCGGACCGGGCTCTCCTGGACCAACAAGCCCGAGAGATTTATCAATTCTTTTTACGGCGTCAGTTCCGCTGGGGAAACCTGATAGAGTTTCTGAGACTTTTACGATATAATTCTTTGGTGAGGGTAATGATATGGTCCACCCTCAAAAGACTCTCGGTGCTCCTGCAACTACTGAAGCTCAGGCGTGGCTGATCACAGTTAAACCTATCTTTAGCACAAGAATTTCCAGAACAGATCATTTGAGATTATACAACCGCCGTGGCCACCGCACTTGAAAAAAGGGGCCTTCCATCCGGGGGTGATTCTGAAGAGGTTCCTTTTTTGTAGCCCAATCGCCTTGCTGAATACACCGATAGCCCAAGTTTTCTTCAAAATGTTTTTTGGGAGATTTTGAACATACTACCTTCTGGGTCTGGAAGTTTCTTGGAGGGGCGGCGCCCTATGAACCCCAGGCCAGCAGCGTCCGATAATGGTCTGCCAATGGAAAGGCCAAGGCCACATGGACATAACCCCTCCGAGCCTGCCAATAGACTCTGGCCCCCACTCCAGTCAAACGCTCGATCAGCCAATCCAGCCTCGCTTAGTTGGTATCGTAGGGTTTTGAATTGCTGGTGAAAAGTGAAGATCACTGCTATCTATCTGCCCTTATAGAATCTATCAAAATGGTTTGATATGGATATAATAGTTGTATTTAAAGACCTGGCTGAATGTAAAGGTCTTCGTTCCATGGGTCAGGCCGGCTCTGATCCCGGTTTGACGATGGTTAGCTCAAATCCTGGTCATTACCCTTAATCCAATACCATCTGTTAGGGTAAAATATCGAAAAGGAGGATCATCCATGCAGCTCGCGGGTTCCCAAACCGAAAAAAACCTGCTCATCGCCTTTGCCGGAGAGTCACAGGCCCGGAACCGCTATACCTACTATGCCGGCGAAGCCAAGAAGGCGGGGTATGAGTATATCGCGGCGATTTTTCTGGAGACCGCGGAGAATGAGAAGGAGCACGCCAAGGTCTTCTTCAAGCACCTGGGGGAAGGCACCGCCGAGATCGTGGCCGGCTATCCCTTTCACCTGGGGGACACGCTGAGCAATTTAGAGGCCGCGGTGGCAGGCGAACATTACGAATGGACCACCCTGTACCAGAATTTCGGCGAGGTGGCGGCAAAGGAAGGATTTCCGGAGATCGCGGCCTCCTTCCGGGAGATCGCCAAGGTGGAGCATTTTCATGAATCCCGGTACAAGGCGTTGGCGGCGCACGTCAAGGACGGCAAGATGTTCAAACGGGACGAGGCCATCACCTGGCACTGCCGCAACTGCGGCTATCTCGTGCACGGGAAGGAGGCCCCGGAGACCTGCCCTTCGTGCAAGCATCCCCGGGCCTACTACGAAGCGCTGGCGGAAAATTACCGGTAAGGGAGGCGGCGGCCGGCAAGGGGGCTGAGGCCGCCGCTTTGCATGGCCCGCCGTGGCGATACGTGTGATTAAATAGGGTGACGGCGGCGGGGCCAGATTTTTGTCGACATTTGGCGGGAATTTGCGCACAATTTTGAGCATCGGCGCGGCGGGGCCAGGGAGCGGCGGAGGGCCGAGGCGGCGATCTTAGGGGAGAAAGGTAACCTGATGTATCTGGTTTTGGCGCTCACGGTCCTGGCCTATCTGCTGGGCTCCATCCCCTCGGGGCTGTTGGTGGCCCGGGCCCTGGGCGGGCCGGACCCCCGGGGGCACGGCAGCGGCAACCTGGGGACCGCCAATCTCTACCGCCTGTTGGGCCGCACGGCCGGGGCGTTGACCTTGCTGGGCGATGTGGCCAAAGGGGCCCTGCCGGTGGGGCTGGCGCGGCTGACGCTCGCGCCGCTGGGGGCCTGGCAGGATACGGGCGTGGCCCTGGTGGCGGCCGCGGCGGTGGTGGGCCATGTCCTGCCGCTGTACCTGGGTTTCAAGGGGGGTAAAGGCGTGGCCACCACCTTCGGGGTGGTGGCGGTGCTGGCCCCCTGGGCGGCGCTCAACCTGGTGGCGGTTTATCTCCTGGCCCTGTACCAGACCCGGACCTTTTCGGTGAGCGCCCTGATCTGCGCCTGGCTGCTGCCGGTGGCGGTGGGGCTGTTTGGCGATTCCAAGGCTTACCTGGTGCTGGCCGGCGGCCTGTCGGGCCTCATCCTGGTCTGTCACCGGGACAACCTGGAACGTTTCTTTAAGGGGGAAGAACCGCGGCTTTAACCGGGCCGCCCGGCCAGGACCCCCACCCACAATTCATCCCTAATGGAGAAGGAAGATGCTGATCAAGGATTGGATGGCCAAAGACCCCGTCACCATTACCGAAGACACCTCGATGATTAAAGCCATTCATATTATGAAGGAGCGCCGTTTCCGGCGGATTCCGGTGGTGGCCAAGGGCAAGCTGGTGGGCATGGTGACCGACCGGGACCTGAAGGAGGCTTCGCCCTCCAAGGCCACCAGCCTGGACGTCCATGAACTCTACTACCTGCTGGCCGAACTCCAGGTGCAGGAGATTATGAGCCGCAATCCCGTCAGCGTCTCGCAGGACGACACGGTGGAACGGGCCGCGCAGATCATGCTGGAGCATACCATTTCGGGTTTGCCGGTGGTGGATGGGAGCAACAAGGTGGTGGGGATCATCACCCAGTCGGACGTGTTCCGGGCCTTCATGCACATTACCGGGATTCTCCAGGGGGGGGTGCAGTTCGCCCTGCGGCTGGAAGACCGGCCCGGCCTCATCAAGGAAGTGGTGGACCTGCTCAGGGCCCGGGGGGCGCGGTTCGTCAGCCTGCTGTCCTCCTATGCCACCTCCAAAGAAGGCTTTCGGGATGTGTACCTCAGAGTCAAGAACCTGCCCCCGGAGGCGCTGGGCCCGGCTAAGAAGGAACTGGCCGCCAAGTTCGAAGTGCTTTACGTCATCGGGGAAGAGTGAAGAGGGATTACTGGGGGAGTTTTTTATAAGTGCCAGGGACTATTTTGTAAGAGGCCCCAACCCCTTACCGGGGCTTGGGCGGGGAGATTGAGGGGAGGGCGGGGGAAATTTTCGTAAGGGCTTCCCCCGGCCCTCCCCTCACGTTCTTTCTACATATGATCGATGAGGGCTTGGCCGAACTCGGAGCAGGCCACTTCCCGGGAGCCGGGCAGGAGGCGGGCCAGGTCGTAGGTGGCGATGCCGTCCTGGAGGGTGCGGGGCAGGCTGTCGTGGATATACCGGGCCGCTTCGTCCCAGCCGAGATATTCCAGGAGCATGGCGCCGGAGAGGATGAGGGAGCTGGGGTTGACCTTATCCTGGCCGGCATACTTGGGGGCGCTGCCGTGGGTGGCTTCGAAGATGGCGCAGTTGTCGCCGATGTTGGCCCCCGGGGCCATGCCCAGGCCCCCCACCTGGGCCGCCAGGGCGTCGGAGATATAATCGCCGTTGAGGTTGGGCGTGGCGATGACCTGGTATTCCTCGGGGCGCAACAGGACCTGCTGAAAGAGATTGTCGGCCAGGCGGTCCTTGAGCACCACTTTGCCGGGGGGGAGTTTCCCCTGATAGACCGTGGCCAGTTCCGCCTCGGTGGTCATCCGGCTGCCTAGCTCGGCGGCCACCTCATAGCCCCAGGTTTGAAAGGCCCCTTCGGTGTATTTCATGATGTTGCCTTTGTGCATCAGGGTCACCGAGGTCAGCTGGTGTTTCAGGGCGTGCTTCAGGGCCATGCGGATCAGGCGTTTGCTGCAGCGTTCGGTCATGGGCTTGATGCCGATGGCCGCGGACAAATCCAGGGTGCAGTCCAATTCGTGATTGAGAAAATTGATGAGGCGCTGGGCCTCGGGGCTGTTGGCGGGCCACTCGACGCCGGCGTAGAGGTCTTCGGTGTTTTCCCGGAAAATCACCATATCGATTTTTTCCGGTTCCTTCAAGGGGCTGGGCACCCCGGCATAATAGCGCACCGGGCGGATGCAGGCGTAGAGGTCCAGGACCTGGCGCAGGGTGACGTTGAGGGAGCGGAAGCCCCCGCCGATGGGGGTGGTGAGGGGTCCCTTGAGGGCCACCCGGTATTCCCGCAGGGCGGTGAGAGTTTCCACCGGCAGATAACTGCGGCTCAATTTGAAGGCCTTTTCGCCGGCCAGAATTTCCTGCCAGAAGATGCGCCGGCTGTCGCCGTAGGCCTTGGCCACCGCGGCATCCAGCACCGGGCGGGTGGCACGGCAGATATCCGGGCCGGTGCCATCGCCTTCGATATAGAGAATGATCGGCCGGTCGGGAACCACCAAACCCGTAGCGGGGCTGGCGGTAACGATTTCACCCTGTTCCTGCTCATGCTGTGTCATGATTGTCCTCGTTGGCAATATTGGCTTTATATTTCATCCTATTTTTGTCGCCGGCGCAAGTAATTCCTGGTTTGGGGAGGCGACGGGCGGGAAAAAACGGCCGGCCAGCGCCCGGGGGACGGCCGGGCGGGGGGCGCATTTGCCCTGCCGGGGTTTTCCTGTTATGGTGAGGAGGCAGGCGCGGCCAAGGGGGGTAACGACCCGGGGCGCCGGGGCCTGAGGATACCTCCATAATTTTAGCCGCATTTTCCAGTCTGATTCAGCATTGCCAGCGCCGCGGGCGCGGCCCCGGTCATGGACCGTAAAGGAGGGCACATGCAACGGATTATCCTGTCGTTTTTCCTGATTGTCCTGGCAGTGGCCGGCCTGTCCCGGCCCGCCCCGGGAGCGGCGACCGCCTCTCCCCCGAGTATCAGCGTGGACGCGGAGGGCGAGGTGACGGCCACCCCGGACGTGGCCCGGTTGACCCTGGA
>JBKQVS010000088.1:0-24307 GCA_052139855.1 Desulfobaccales bacterium | reverse complement strand
GAGGGCAGGGACTCGCGTCCCTGGCCCTTCCCCCACACCTTTCATTATTTCTTAGCGTAGCTAAGGCACCAACTGGAATTTCCGGTTAAAGCCCACTGCGTCCCGGACTTCGGCCAGGGTTTGGCGGGCCTGGCGCCGGGCCCGGTCGTTGCCCTGGTGCATGATATCCAGAATTTCATTGGGGTGGGTCTCGTAATAACGGCGCCTTTCCTGGATGGGGGCCATATTTTCCAGCAACCCCTCCGCCAGCATCTTTTTACAGTCCACGCACCCCAGATTGGCTTTGCGACATTCCGTGGTAATTTCGTCAATCCGCGCCTTGGGCAGATTGAGCCGGTGGAAAGGAAAGGCCAGGCAACGGTCCGGTTCACCGGGATCTTTCTTGTAGGGCCGCTGGGTATCGGTGGTCATCTGGCGCACCTTCTTGGCCATCTCCTCGGGCGGATCGCTCAGGTAGATGCAGTTGTTATAACTCTTGCTCATCTTGCGGCCGTCGGTGCCCGTGAGCTTGGGAATCTCGGTTAAGAGGGCCTCGGGTTCCGGGAAAATAGGCCGGTACAGGTGGTTGAAACGCCGGGCGATCTCCCGGGTCATTTCCACGTGCGGCACTTGGTCCACCCCCACCGGCACGCCATCCGCCTTATACATCAAGATATCCGCGGCCTGGAGCACCGGGTAGCCCAAAAAGCCGTAGGTGGCCAGGTCTTTGTGGGCCAACTGCTCCATCTGGTCCTTGTAGGTGGGGTTGCGCTCCAGCCAGGGGACCGGGGTAAACATGCCGAAGATCAGGTAGAGTTCGGCGTGCTCCCGAATGGCCGACTGCACAAAGATGGTGGACTTTTCCGGATCAAGGCCCACGCTCAGCCAATCCGTCACCATTTCCGGGATAAAGCCGCTGATGGCCCCGGGGGTCTCGTATTCCGTGGTCAGGGCGTGCCAGTCGGCCACGAAATAGTAGCACTGATAATCTTCCTGGAGGCGCATCCAGTTGTAGAGGGCGCCGTAATAGTTGCCCAGGTGCATTTTGCCGGTGGGGCGCATGCCGCTCAGGATGCGCTTGGGTTTATGATCTCCGGTTTTCTGGCTGGCGGGTTTATCTTCCAATGCCTTTCCTATTCCTGTCAGGGTTGAGAGTTGAGTTCGCCGGCACCGTAGCGGGTCCGGGTTCTTGAACACAAAATTACCTCAGGCAGCCCGCTTTTGCAAGTAGGTCCACGGATAATCCCTGGATAACTGCACGCCCAGCGACCACGACTTTACCGGCATCCCACCGGAAAGAGGACAGCCGCGGGCGGCTGTCCTCCTCTTTTGCCAAAGCCGTTTTATCAACCTGAGGCCCGGCAATGGTGCAATAAACGGCAATCACTCCTGGAGGGATTCCAGGTAAGAGTTGAGAGAGCTGATATCCTGGGCAGGTTCGAGCTCATCCCCGGACCTGAGGTCATGGACGGCCACGCGCACGGGCTCATCCAGAGTGTTGGGAAAGCTGTCGCCGCTGGCGTCATTGACGGTAATATAGGCGCGCTTGCCCCGGTGTTTTATCCATTTGGTATATGAGGCTTTCCCGGCGCAACTGGCCGAGAGATTGAATCCATGCGTTTTCATGACTTCTTCGACGCTCATCATGTGCCACCTTGCAGGTTTTCAGGACCACCCACCCGTTTAGCGTTCCCGCCACTCCGGGGTTCTCTTATCCAAGAAGGCCTTGACCCCCTCCTCCGCATCTTCGGTGCAGCAGAGAGCCGCAAACCGGTCGCTCAGCAGGTCAAGGGCCTGAGGGTACGAGACGTTTTGCATGGCATAGAGTCCGGCTTTGCCGGCCTGCAGGGCCAGGGGGCTTTTGGCCGCCAGTTTGCCCGCCAGTTCCAGGGTGGCTTCCTCCAGTTTATCAGGCGGCACCACCCGGTTGACCAGTCCCAGCCTCTGGGCCTCGGCGGCTGAGATAATATCTCCCGTCAACACCATTTCCAGGGCCTTTTTGAGGCCGACATTGCGGGCCAGCGGGGCCGCGGGACCGAGACAGATGAGGCCGACATTGATGGCGGTGGTCCCGAATTTGGCATCCTCTGCGGCCACGGTCAGGTCACAGGCAAATGACAGGCCGGCGCCATTGGCCAGGGCATAGCCTTTGACCGAGGCGATCACCGGCTTCTTCATCTGGGCGATGGTGTGATTGTGCTCATCCATTAAATGAATAAACTCGCGATACTCCTTGGCGGATTTATTCTTGAATTCATCCAGGGCAATGCCCGTGGAGAAATGTTTGCCGTTGGCATCGATCACCACCACCCGCACCTCGGGGTCCTGTTCCATTTCCCGGAGGGCATCATTGAGCTCCCGGGCAAAGGGGACGTTGAAGGTGTTCATGGCCTGGGGCCGATTCAGCGTAATGAAGCCGATTTTATCTTTTTTTTCCACCATTACGTTGCTATAGCTCATAACCCGCTCTCCTTGATCTTTGCGTTAGAGAAGAGGAAATACGCTGGATTGGCCGGCCAATTGCGGTTCTCCTAACTTAACCAGGTCGGTTTCC
Organism: Desulfobaccales bacterium; assembly: GCA_052139855.1. Lineage (GTDB taxonomy): Bacteria > Desulfobacterota > Desulfobaccia > Desulfobaccales > 0-14-0-80-60-11 > 0-14-0-80-60-11. Next base: position 21,774 of record JBKQVS010000088.1, on the reverse strand, counting down.
TCAAACTGTTGATGTAGAAGTGCAGTTGCGCCATGGTGTGCTGCCAAACGGCAGGATCCCGGCTGGCGGCATACAGGGGTGCAGCCCCGTTCAGGGAGATCACCAGGAAATCGGCAATTTGGTCGAGATTGAGGCCGTCCCGTAACATGCCTTGCTGCTCGGCTTCTTCCAGCCACAGGCGTAACAATTCGGCAAAGCTCTTGAAGCCTTCCAAGACGTGGTTGCTCATGGTGGGGGACTGTCCGGCGAGTTCGACCAGGGAATTGATCAAAAAACAGCCGCCTTCAAAAACCCCGGCCCCCAGATAATTTTTCAGGCTATTTTCGATGACCTGTTCAATCCGGGCCAACGGGTCGGAAATATCCCGCATGCCTTGGAAAACGATGCTCTTCCAAATCCTGACGCACTCAGCATAGACGGCATACCAGATTTCTTCCTTGTTGCGGAAGTGGCCGTAAAGCCCGCCCTTGGTGAGACCGGCGGCCGTCACGATGCTATCAATTGAAGTATTGAAGTAGCCCTTGACGGAAAAGAGCTGCATGGATTTTTCCAGGATATGTTGGCGGGTCAGGTCTCCTTTGGTAGTCATCCGCGAGCCTCTTGGGTAAATAAACCGACTATTCGGTATTTTATTATCCCAAAGCCGCCCCCTTGTCAACCATGATTACGGATGCTGAATGCCGAAAGGCAAGGAGCCCCAGCGGGCCAGGTCTTTGGGCACCGCCATTTCCGCGGCCAGTCCGGCGCTCTCGATGATCAGGTTGCGGCAAAAGTGGAGGTGGTCCTTGCAGAGCCAGGTCTTGCGCCATTGTGAGGTTAAGAGGCGGCACTGGGTACTGCCGAAGCGCTGCTTGAATTCATTGGGCAGGCGGTTGAACAGGCGGTAGAGACCGGGGGTGCCGTAGAGTTCTTCGGTGGCCGCTTTGGCGTTGTCAGGCACCTGCCGGCGGCCGTAGACCGCGCCCAGGGCCGCAAGGGCCCCCACCAGAGAGCCGCAGGTATCGCCGAAGAGGCCGCCGCCGCCCCCGAACCCGGTCATCAGGCACATGGTCTCATGGGGCAGGCCGGTTTCGATGTTGGCCAGCACCGCCTCGATGACGCATTCGGCACAGTTCATCCCGGTCTTAAAGTTGGCCTTGGCCCGGGCTTTCACCCGGGCGATGATTTCATCAGGGGTCATGCTGATCTCCTTCATCCTGGAAACAAGTGACAAAGCTCTTGAGCTCCTCGAGCACCACCTCAGGCTCCCGGGTGGTATCCAGCCGGAGCAGCGGCCGGTCCTCCGGCGTGAACGGGTCGAAGTCCCGGGCCTGGTCCTCAAAGAGTTCCACCCGGCCGTCGGAGATGGCCTCGGGATCGCTGAGCCTGATGCCCAGGCGTTCCCGGGCCACCGCCGGGGGACATTCGCAATACACGAAAATAACCCGGGCCCCCTGATCCCGGCCCAGACGGCGCACCCGGGCCCGTTCCGCGGCCCGTTTATAGGAGCCGTCCAGGATGACGTTTCGCCCGGCGGCCAGGTGGTCGCCGGCTTGCCGCAGCATCTCGTCATAGGTGCGGGCGGAAAAATCTTCGGCGTAGATGCCCTGGCCGAAATCGGCGGGTACCCGATCGGTGGGTTTGAGGCCGGCGAGACGCTTGCGCAGCGCGTCGCTGTGGAGCACCGGCCAGCCCAGGGCCGCGGCCAGGGCCCGGGAGCGGTTGCTCTTGCCGGTGCCCATGAGGCCGAAGACGACGACGATCAGGCGGCCCACTGCGCCCCCTCGGCGGCATACTCCCCGGCCAGGGCAAAATAGGCCCGGGCCGTCTCCCGGGCCCGGTCCCGGGCGGCCGGAGGTTGGGCCGGGTCCTGGGACGTCAGGGCGTGGATCTTGCCGCGCACGCAGGCCCGGTAGCATTTGTAGAAATCCAGCATCTGGAGCAGTTCCGGGTCCCGGGAGGCCTCGGCAAAGCGGGCCACAAAGGCGCGCCCCAGTTCCCGGAACCCGTGAAAATCCAGTTCCATAGCCAGGAAATCGATGTCCGCGGCCACGTCACCATATCGGAAACGGTGGTTAAATTCAATGCAATCAAAGATATGGATATGATCGGCCAGGCAGATGTTTTTCATGTGCAAATCGCCGTGGCAGTCACGGATACGGCCTTCCCGGATGCGCTTAAAAAACAGGCCCCGATGCAGGTAAAGGAAAGACCGGGCAAAGTCGCGAATCTCCTCGAACAATTCCCGGGGGAACAGCTGCCCCGCCAGGACTTCGGTCCGGGAAAAGTTTTCTTCGTGGTTATAGGCGATGATCGCGGGCTCCCCGAACTTGTTGATTTTAGGGCCGGTGGCCGCCTGGGCGTAAAACGGCACCAGCCGGTCGATGATGCCGTCCAGGTGCCGGGCGGTAAGCTCGCCCCGATCCGCCACCTCATCCATCATGCGCTCCTGGGGCAGGCGGCGCATCCTCAAAATATAGTCCACGGGGCGGCCCCGGCCCCCCACCTGCACCCGGCCCCGGGGCGTGGTAATGGGCAGGACCGCCAGATAGATCTCGGGACAGAGGCGTCGGTTGAGGCTGAGTTCCTCATTCAGATAGTGGTGGCGGCGGCGCAGAGTGGTGAAGTTCAAAAACCCCAGGTCCACCGGCTTCTTGACTTTGTAGGCGAAACGATCGGTGAGAAAGACCCAGGAGATGTGCGTCTGGATTAAGGCCACCTCCTGGGTGGGGTCGGGGTAGGCGGCCGGGTCCAGCAAGGCCGCGATCAGGTCCATGGGTTATTATAGCAGAAAGTTGTGGGGGAGGGCGAAAAGGGCGACCCGACGGGTCGCCCCTACTTATACGGGTTGGGAGGGGGGTTTGGGGGGAGGGCAGGGATGAAGTCCCTGGCCCTCCCCGCAATTATTCTTTCACTCCTCCTCCCTGCTAATCTCCTCGATGGTGTGGCCGGTGAGGACAGATTGGGGTTCGTCGGCCACGGGGTTGCGGCGCGGGTCGGCGGCCTCGTCGTCGGCTTTGACCAGGAGCCAGGCCTCGTCCTTGCCGGTCTTGAAGCGGGTCAGGGCATAGCCGCCCTTGAGTTTGCGGCCCTCCAGCCAGACCTTGACGTGGCCGTGGGCCACTGCCTGGCCCATGGGGATGGCCGCGCCCTTTTTCTCCGTCAGGTTGCGGTAGACCCCGGTGTCCCACACCAAAACCGTGCCGCCGCCGTATTCGCCGGGAGGGATTACCCCTTCGAAGCCGGCGTAAGACAGGGGGTGGTCCTCGGTAGGCACCGCCAGGCGCTTGTCTTTGGGGTCGGTGGAGGGTCCCTTGGGGATAGCCCAGGATTTCAGGACCCCGTCTACTTCCAGGCGGAAATCGTAATGAAGATGGCTGGCGGCGTGTTTCTGGATGACGAAGATGGGCGACGGGGAAGCCAGCCCTTGACTCCCCTGGGGTTCCGGGGTGCGATCAAAATCCCGCTTGTCCTGGTATTCCTTGAGCGAGCCTTGGGGCATGGGGCATTTGCCTCGTAGGGGTTTTTACGGCTAAGATAAGCACCGGGGGCCAGGGGGTCAATGGTTTCTTGGGCCGTGGGCCGGACACTCTGACTGTCCCGGTCCGGGAAAAGGATGGCCGTGGAAAGAAAAAAGGGCCGGTGACAAATATTTAACCGAATAATTATTGACATTGATAATAATTATAGTATATAAATACTAGTTTTACTGAACATTAAGGGGGGCTACGGCCATGCACTGCGTAAGTTTGAAACCAGGGATTGATTGCACCTTTATGACCAAAAAAGGCTGTTCGTTCAACGGCGGCAGCTGCAAACCGGTGGTGACGGAATGTGAAGGCTGCGACCGGGTTTTGGGTTCCAACGGGAACTCTTTCTGCGCGTCTTTTCCGGACCCGGGTGTCAAATGGCGCCGGGGGGCCTGCAACCTGGCCACCCATGTGAAGAACGAGAAAAAAGAGAGCGCCCAGAAGGTCAATCCTCTCAAGGCGTCCAAACGCCAAGCCGCCGGCCGCTAAGCAGGCGCTGAACGGACAGCGCGGCCCGACTCTTCAGCCGGCCGCGCTTTCCTTTTTTATCCCGCCCTTTCCTTACTTCCCCAACTGCTCCAAGGCTTCTTTAATCCTAGTCAATCCCGTGGCAATGCGCTCCCGGGACGTGGCATAGGAAAACCGCAGGCAGTTGTCCTCGCCGAATTCGCCGCCGGGGACCGCGGCCAGGCGGGCCTCCTCCAGAAGATAGGCCGCCAGGGCCCCGGACCGGGATTCACCCGCCGCCACTTTCAGCCGGTCATAATACGCCGAAAAATTGGGAAAGATATAAAAGGCCCCACCCGGCTTGATGGTGGTGACGCCGGGAATATCCAGCACCCGCCGGTAGATGTCATCCCGCCGCCAGGCGAACTCCGCCAGCATGTTGGCAACCGAGTCCTGGGGGCCGGAAAGCGCCTCCACTGCGGCTTTCTGGGCAATGGAATTGGGGTTGGAGGTGCTCTGGCTCTGGAGAGTGTCCGCCGCCTTGATCCCGGCTTCGGGGCCCGTCAGGTAGCCGATGCGCCAGCCGGTCATGGCATAGGCCTTGGAGACGCCGTTGAAGACAAAGGTGCGGGCCTTGAGCTCCGGGGACAGCATGGCCATATTGACGAATTTGGCGCCGTCGAACAAGATTTTGTCGTAGATGTCGTCGGAGATGACGTAGAGCCCGGCCGCCAGCGCCACTTCCCCCAGGGCCGCCAGTTCGGCCCTGGTATAGACGCCGCCGGTGGGGTTTGAGGGGCTGTTGATTATCAGGGCCTTGGTGCGGGGGGTGAGCGCGGCCTTGAGCTCCGCGGCGGTGAGCTTAAAGCCGTTGTCCTCCCGGGTGGGGACGATCACCGGCTTGGCTTCGGCCAGCAGGGCCATGGGCACATAGGAGACCCAGTAGGGGGCCGGAATGATGACCTCATCGCCCGGGTCGAACAGCACCTGGAAGAGGTTATAGAGACTGTGCTTGCCGCCGCAGGAGACCAGGATCTCGCCGGGCTTATAGCTCAGGCCGTAATCGGCCTGGACCCGGGCGGCGATGGCGGCTTTCAGTTCCGGGGTGCCGCCCACCGGGGTGTACCGGGTAAAGCCCTCCCGGATGGCCCGGATGGCGGCCTCCCGGATATTGTCCGGGGTGTCGAAATCGGGCTCCCCGACCCCGAAGTTGACTATGTCGACCCCCTGCGCCTTGAGCTGATTGGCCTTGGCGTTCAGGGCCAGGGTGGCGGAAGGGGGAATCTGGCGGATGCGGCGGGCAAGTTGCATGGTTGCTCCTTTAGGGATAGAATTTGCCGGGAGGGGTGTCGGCGGAGGGCATCCTCCGGCCTGACGCCGCGGCACGGCAACAATCTTTTGAAAATTATCCAACATTATGCTAATTGTCAACTGCGGGAGGCCTGCCCGGTGAAATCCGTCGCCATCATCACCAAGAAATTCAAACCCGACGCCCTGGAAGCGGGCCGGGCCTTAAAGACCTGGCTGGAAGGGCGCGGGGTTACCGCCTGCCATTTCGAAAACGAGCCCGAACCCCTGATCCCGCCTTTGCCGGATGACGTGGAATTCATCGTGGTGATGGGGGGTGACGGCACCATCCTGAGCGTGGCCCGCCATTACGGCGAGCGGGGCGTCCCCATCTTCGGGGTCAACCTGGGGGGCCTGGGGTTCCTGACGGAAATTTCCCTGGACGAACTCTACCCCGCCATGTCCGAGCACGTGCTCACCGGCAAGTTTGAGGTGGAAGAGCGCCTGATGATCACGGTGTCCCTGTTTCGCCAGGGACAGATGGCCTGGCGGGAAAACGTCCTGAACGACGCGGTGATCAACAAGGGGGCTCTGGCCCGCATCGCGGAGATGACCACCTGGATCGACGGGGAATACCTCACGGTCTACCGGGCCGACGGGCTCATCGTGGCCACCCCCACCGGCTCCACGGCCTACAACCTGTCGGCCGGGGGTCCCATCGTCTATCCCACCCTGCACCACCTCATCCTGTTGCCCATCTGCTCCCACACCCTGAGCAACCGCCCCATCATCCTGCCGGACACGGTGACGGTGGCGGTCACCCTGGACGAAAAAGCCCAGGACGTCTACCTCACCCTGGACGGCCAGGTGGGGCAGGCCATGGAGCCGGGCGACCGGGTGGAAATCCGCCGGGCCCCGTACATGCTCAAACTGGTTAAGTCGCCGCACCGCAGCCATTTTGAAATCCTGCGCACCAAACTGGGCTGGGGCGAACTGGGGGTACGTAAGTAGTCAGTAGCCAGTGGTCAGTTGTCAGTGAGCAGTGAGCAGTTTGGTTTATCTGTTCCTGGTTGAAAATTATATTCTGACCATTTGGTGAATGGGGATATTGGCAGGTACAAACTTAACCTTTTTCGGACAGAAATAGCTGGGGATGCGGCATAATCTCGGAAAGTTAGTTTAAGGAGACAATTATGTCGATAATCAAGGTTGAAGGCCTCAACATATCAAAGAGCATTATTGTGCAAACAAGGCAGGGGAATAACATTCTTAACGAACAGTTGTTCACAATATCATCATTTGAGCAAAATCAATTTCCTGAATATATAATGTATGTTAATGCAAAGTTTCGCACCAAACCCACTGCTATTTATAATTGTCACGGATTAACGTTTGCCTCTAAGCGCACGAATATTTTTGATGTTGACCAACTATTTAAGATATTGGAAGAAGACAGATATTTCGAAATAGCTTCTGAAGATATTTTACCAGGGGATATAATTCTTTATTTTAGCCCCGAAGGTGATATAGAACATTCTGGCGTAGTAATAAGGGAACCTGACGCTTATTTAAAAATACCACAAATCTATAGTAAATGGGGGAAATATTGCGAAGCAATTCATTTTGCTAACAATTGTCCGTATGATTTTTCAAATGTTAAATACTATAGGTGTTGTAATGAAACTAACTGACGAGCTTGATTTAAATGAATTAAAAAAGATTTATTTATTTTCAAATACGCCATTATATCTTTATAATAACTTTAAAAGAAACAAGTCTATACAAAATTTATCAGAAACCGATACTAAGACATTGATAAATCATTTTGATAAAATAATAATTAAAAAGCCTACTTTGGATAATTTAGTTACTTTATATGCATTAATCATGGGTTTGACTTTTAAAGATATTCATGAAGTGAATGGTTTCTTTGATAAACTTGATATATATAATATTGAGTGGGCTAAAGAAATAAGAAATATTTATAAGGCTAAAAACATTCCTACGCAGATATATAAAGTTAAAGCAAGGATAATAAGACCTGAGATTAAAATAATTTCAGAGTCGGCTTCATCACCAATGCAAATTAAAGATTCTAAACCTATTATTTCAATAAAGGAGTAACCAAAATGATTAAACCAATTTTAACATTATGTGCTGAAGGTGTTGTGATTGACCGTGAAACAAATAATGTTTCAATTTTTAATATATTAGAACAATTATCATCACCTGGTTTTCCTCTCTTCATTCAGAAGTTATTTTTTTTCCATCTTTTAGAGCGTGATGAAGGTGACCAAGAAAAAATTGATATGGAATTAAAAATAGAACTTGATGACAATGAATTACTTAAGGTGCCATTCCGAAATGATTTTCAGGGCAAGATGCGGAGCAGGTCGGTAATTACGATAGGTGGATTAGTTATTCCTAATCCAGGAAGTTTAAAATTTAATTTAGGTAATGGTGTTGAACTAAGTTCTTATAAAATTATAGTCAATCGAATTGGTGGACCAAAAGCGGAGGTGAAAGCAGAATAGGGTGGATTTATATAAAAAGTTTCTTAGAATAGATTTTTTTAACCACAATTGTGCGTTTTAAAAGGCAACAAAATAAACACTTATTATTCTCATTAGCGAGATACTGCTATCTTTCAATACTTCTAAGAAGCATCGATAAGCTTTGATAGGTGTATTAAGGTGTCTGCCATATCATCTGGGGCAGGCTTATAAACCGAAACTGGCTGGTGAGCATTTATACTGATCCCTGGCCCCTGATACCTGGCCACTGACAACTGACCACTGGCTACTGGCTACTGGCTACTCTCCATGAATGATCCTACTAAAGAATTCCCGGTGTGGCGCTGGCGCCAGGGCCGGGTGGAAGACACCCGGGACGCGGTGGCCGTGGAAGAGCCGTTGGAAATCCGGCTGGGCGGCGAGCCTTTCCAGGTCTTGATGCGCCTGCCGGGGTGGGAAAAGGAACTGGCCCTGGGCTTCCTCTATACCGAAGGCATCGTCCAGGCCCTCGCCGAGGTCATCACCATTCACTTCTGCGGCACCGCCACCGACCCGACGCTGCCCCCCAACGTGGTGGACGTCAGCCTGACGGAGGCGGCCCTGGCCCGGCGGGGCCGACGCCATCTGGAGGTGTCCTACTCGAGCTGCGGGCTGTGCGCCAAAGAGGCGGTGAGCGAAATCTGCGCGAAGGTCCCCAAAGTGGCCGGCGATCTCAGCGTCCCGGGGGCAACGCTTATCGGTCTCCTGGAGCGCCTGCATGAGGCCCAGTCCATCTTCAAGGAGACCGGCGGCACCCACGCCGTGGCCCTGGCCAGCCCCGACGGCCGGACCTTCATCTACGCCGAAGACGTGGGGCGCCACAACGCCATGGATAAGGTCATCGGCCGGGCCGTGCTCACCCGCCAGGACCTCACCGGCCTGGTGGCCGTGCTCAGCGGCCGCATCAGCTTCGAGATGGTCCTGAAGACCGCCCGGGCCGGCATCCCCATTTTGGCCGCGGTCTCGGCTCCCACCTCCATGGCCCTGGAACTGGCCCGGGAACTCAACCTCACCACCGTGGGTTTTATGCGGAACCAACGCTTCAATATCTATACCGCGCCTGAACGGGTGGCGGAGGAGGGAAAATAAATCTGGGAGAGGGGGCTATGGGCTTTTTCGTAAGTGGCCCCTGCCCCCTCTCCCTAACCGTCTCCCCCAACCCCCATAAGGGGGATTACATTTGGGGCCGGTCAGGCGGGAGGGCAGGGAGTTTCACTCCCTGGCCCCCCCTCAGAAAAGAAACGGGGCGACCCACCGGGCCGCCCCTTACCAACAAAACGAAAAACCCAGAACCTAAAACCCGCTTTTAAGGCGCCTGGTTGATGGCGGACAGTTGCCAGGGATTATCGCCCACGGGGCGGGTGAAGGTCCAGTATTCCTCGAATTTCACCGGCTCCGTCTTGCTGCCTTCCACCACCTGGCCGGTGATTTCATCGACGTTATAGTCCAGCAGGTTGGCGAAGACCCGGGCGGTAATAAAATCGGCGCCCGATTCCTGCCAGGCCTCGGTGATATCCACGGACCGCACCGCGATATTCTCCAGGCGATTGATCTTCTTCTGGGCTTTCAGGGCCTCGGCATCCCCCTGTAACATGTTGAACATTTCTTCGGTAAACAGGGTTCGGACGGTAGTCATATCCCGGTTGGCCCAGGCGCCCTGGATCTTAAAGAAGGTATCCATGCACAATTCCTGGAATTTGGCTACGTCGAACGAGGGGTCGAATTGCCGGATATTGTCCAGGCCCCGCTCCAAGTCCTGGTCGCCCCCCGGCGCCGCGGCCTGGGACTGATCATACACCGGCGGGTACTGAGGCCGGGGGGGCATTTCCACGTTGCCGCCGCTCTGGTAATATCCTGCGGTGGGGTCGGCTTCCCGGCGCTTCTTCTTGATATACCAGTAGATCAGGTAGGCGATGCCCACCAGGAGCAGGATATCCATCAGGCCGATGCCGCCCCCGGCGGTGGCTCCGGTGCCGCCCGAGGCTCCGCCGAACAGGGTGTGGAAGAGCATACCGCCGGCCAGGCCACCCAGCAGGCCGCCGCCAAAGCTGCGCAAGAATCCCCCCGAAGCCGGGGCCGGCTGCGGGGCCGTCGCTCCGAGTTCGGGAGAGGGCCGGGTGGGTGAGGGCGTTGTGGGCGCGGTGTAGGGTTTGGGGGCCGACATGGACCGGGAGCCGCGGCTGCCCATGGAGCCGCCGCCGCCGGCCCGGGCCCAGGCATCCCCCTGAAAAGCCCAGGTACACAGGAACAGCAGAGCAAAAAGGATCAAAACACCTTTCGTCCAGGTTTTCAACTGCATGGATATCCTCCGGGACAATTTCGGGTTTTAGGCTATCGGCTAAACACGCACCTCATTATATCGCTTTAATTCATGGAAATCACGACAATTTCCCTGCTGCGGGCGGATATCATCCCTTCCCACCGGGAATTTGACTGATCACTGCCTCAGGGCTACTTGCCGCCGGGCGCCGCCTTGACCCCCATCTTTTCCAACTCGCTGCAGCAGAGAGGGTTCCCCAGGCGGCAGCCGGTCTGAAAATCGGCAATGGCCTTCTCTTGCTGGTTCAGATGATACCGGTAGATATTGCCCCGGAAGAAATAGGAGATCGCCAGGTCCGGTTTCAGGCGGATGGCGGTGGAGAAATCATCCACCGCCTTCTGGTAGTCGCCCTGGCAGAACCACGCCATACCCCGCTTATTGAACACCCAGGGGTCACGGGGCGCCAGGACCGCGGCCCGGTTGAGGTCGGCGATGGCCTCATCGAACTGGCCTTCCTGGGCCAGACATTCTCCCCTTTCCTTGCAGGCCTCGGCGTTTCTGGGGTCGCATTTGATGGCCTTGGCATAAATCAGAATGGCCTCCTGACGCCGGTCCAGTGCCACCAGGAGGTTCCCCTTGAGCAAGAGAGCGCTGATATTGCCGGGGTTATCCGCCAGGGCCGCGTCCACATCTTCCAGGGCCTCTTTTTGGCGGCCCAGGCCGTTCAGGGCCAGGGCCCGGTAATACCTAGCCTCCTTAATTTGGGGATAACGGTCCACGTATTCATTGAGCAGTTTCAAGGCTTCGGCGTTGCGCCCGGCTTGCTGAGCCTCCATCCCCTTGACCAGGAGCGCCTGCCCGGCCCAGGCCGGAGAAGCCAGGATTACCAGGCAGAACCATGACATAACCACCACGCGCCGTGGGACCATTGCCGGTCTCCTTGCCCCCTGCGGGGGTCTCATACGAGTTGCGATCAAGGAGCTCTTTTATGTAGCCGCAGGCTTCAGCTTGCGATTGCACCGGCGAGACGCCTGTGCCACCCCTTGACTGCAACTCAGTATCAGTAAGATAGGCCCAAGACGGTAAATACCGGACGCCTGCCGGAACAGATATTCTTTATACCATGATTCGATTTTGCCGTTCCAGCATTAATAACTGCGCATGGCCCTGAGGCGCGCCACCCGCTCTTCAATGGGCGGGTGGGTGCTGAACAGGTTCATGAGGCTGCTGCCGGTGAGCGGGTTGACGATGAACATGTGGGCCGTGGAGGGGCTGGCGTCCATGGGGGCCCGCTGCACGCCCAGGGTGAGCTTCTCCAGGGCCCGGGCCAGAGATTCGGGGTTGTGGGCCAGGTGCGCCCCGGTTTCGTCCGCCAGGTATTCCCGGGACCGGGAGATGGCCATCTGGATGAGCATGGCCGCGATGGGGGCGATGATGGACATCACCAGGACCCCGATAACGCCGCCGCCCTCGTCATCGTCGCGGCCACCGCCAAAGATGGCTCCGAACCGGGCGATATCCGCCAGGATCATGATGGCGCCGGCCATGGTGGCGGCGATGCTGGAGATGAGGATATCCCGGTTGCGCACGTGACCGATCTCATGGGCCAGCACCCCTTTCAACTCCACCGGAGTGAGTAGGCGCAGGATGCCCTCGGTGGCCGCCACCACGGCGTGCTCGGGGTTGCGGCCGGTGGCAAAGGCATTGGGGGAGTCGTCCGGAATGATGAAGACTTTCGGTTTGGGAATGCCCGCCTCCCGGGCCAACTCGTCCACGATCTGGTGCAGTTGGGGGGCGTCCGACGGGGTCACTTCCTGGGCGCCGTACATCTTTAAAACAATTTTATCCGAGAACCAGTAGCTGAAAAAATTCATGCCCACGGCCAGAATAAAGGCCAGGTACATACCGGAACGGCCGCCGATCAGCCTGCCGACGACAATCAAGAACGCGGTCATACCGGCCAGCAACAGCACGGTTTTGATGCGGTTTTCCATATGTTGTGCTCCTAAAGGGACATGCCTCTCTGTCGTTGTTTATAACCCGCCTCTGTAAAGGTGGATTTACCTGCTTCTCAGCCGGTTGTAATTTTAGATTATAACATCTCTTTTGAGACTGAGAGATAGACTAAATAGTAAAGTCAGTCCTGGGGCTTGTCAATAGCCGCCAGGGGGTCGCCCTGACGGGTAAGGTGCAGGAAATATTCCTGATTCCCCTTGGGGCCTTTTAAGGGCGAGGGGAACGCCGGGCTGACCCGAAGGCCCAGGGCCGCGGCCGCGGCGGCCACCCGGGCCACCGCCGCCTGCTGCAACTGTGAATCTCGCACTACCCCCCCCTTCCCTACCTGGCCTTTGCCAACTTCGAACTGGGGCTTCACCATGGCCAGGATTTCGCCTCGGGGTGAAAGAAATTCCAGAATTTTCGGGAGCACCAGGGTCAGGGAGATGAAGGACAGGTCCAGGGTGGCCAGGTCAATGGGCTCGGGGATGGCGGTTGGGGGTAGGTACCGGATGTTGAGGCGCTCCAGCACCACCACCCGGGGGTCGTTTCTCAGACCGGCGTCCAGCTGCCCATAGCCCACATCCACGGCATAGACGCGCCGGGCGCCCCGGGTGAGGAGTACATGGGTGAAGCCCCCGGTGGAGGCCCCGGTGTCCAGGGCCACTTTGCCGGCGGGGGAGACCTGAAAATGGTCCAGGGCCCCGGCCAGTTTCTCGCCGCCGCGGCTGACAAAGGGGGACGGCTCCTTGAGGGTGACCCGGGCCGTCTCGGGCACCAGGGCGCCGGCCTTGGGCTGGGCCAGGCCTTCCACCACCACCCGGCCGGCCAGGAGCAAAGCCTGGGCCCGGGCCCGGCTCTGGGCCAGACCCCGGGCCACCAGGAGTTGATCGAGACGGGTTTTCATGGCACGTTTTGGGTTTGGCTTATGGTTGTATCGTTCACCAGAAGACCATATCCGCCCACTTATCATAAGCCAACCGGTAAGTGAATAAAATTTTTGAACAGGTCAGATTTGACCTAACAGGAAAAGCAAAAGGCCTTGATCTCGGCGCACATGAAAAGATCAAGTGAGGTTGTGGGGTACGCCGCGGCTCGTATCCGCCATTCTGCGCCCATGCGACCCCTGGAAGACAAATTATTTTCTCGAAAGAAAGTTATCGCCGCAGGACAGTCTCAGGTCATGGGGCAGAGGTCAGCGGCAGAAAAAAGCCGGGTAAATCTGGGCCAACGGGGAGGTTTGGACGATTCGTCCGGGGGTGCCCACGTCAACCAGATTATACAATTCCTCAGCATCCCGGGGAAAGAGCCGGATGCACCCGGCTGAATCGCTCTGCCCTGGCAGGGCCCCGCCGTGGATGTAGTAGGGCAGCTTAACCAATAGGGACCAGGGCATATAGGTGTCGAAAATATTGGACCAGTGATTTTCATACTTGGCCTTGATGGTGAAGCTGATCAGGGGCGTCTGTTTCGCCGAAGTCCCGCCGGATATGGGAAAAACCCGCTGCAGTTCTCCCCGGGTGTATAAAGCCAGAAACCCCTTGCCGATATCCACGAGGATGAAGTCATCGTAAGATTCCAAGGAGTCATCGTGAGCCGGGAAGATCTCCGGGACGATATCCCAGTTCAAGGGGATTTTCAGGGTCTCCGTTTCAAGGGAAAAGGGCTGGTGATCTATGGTCCTGATGTAGGAGGGGTCCAAGGCGTTGAGAAAGGCGATCTTATTCCGGCAGCGATTGAAATCGGCATTGAAACTGGGCACGCGCCGACAGATAGACGTGACCGAGGAGCCCACCGGGACCTCGACCTCGACAAAAGGGACGCCGTAGGCCATGCCCGAGCCCAAGATCATGAATCCGGCCTGTTTCAATTCCTCGCACAGGGGAAGATAATCCCGCTCTTCCGCCCCGGCGCCGCCAAGCAGACCCAGCAGGCACCAGAAAACGGTAAGACAGCTGAACAGTTTCCATCTCAAGCGCGGCATCACCTAGAACCCGACAGCGGGGAGATTGCTTACCCTGAGAGCATGCATTTGATGATCTCGTATCGGCATAAATCGGCTTATTCTTAAACCTTGGCCTTTGTTTTAAGACCGCCGGACCAGAAGCCAGACAAAAAGGCAGGGATCATCGACCCCTGCCTTGTTTATCTCTTACCGAAAGCTGACTTTAGTTAAAGGTGCCCCAGACCACTTTCTTGGGCTGGGCCGGCTGGGACAGGATGGCCAAGGCGTTCTTCAGGATGCCGGCGGCGTCCAGTTCGTATTTTTTCCGGAGGACATCCTGGGTGCCGTGTTCCACGAAGACGTCGGGAATTCCCAGGCGCTTCACCGCGACCCCGAAGAGGTCGTGATCGGCCAGGAGTTCCAGTACGGCGCTGCCGAAGCCGCCGGCCACGACGTTTTCTTCTACGGTCAGGACGCGGCCGTGTTTGGCCGCCAGGCTCAGAATCAGGGATTCATCCAGGGGTTTGACAAAGCGGACGTTGACCACGGTGGCGCTGGACCCTTGCTTGTCCAACTCCCTGGCGGCTTCAAGAGCGGGGTAGACGCAGGCGCCCAGGGCCAGGATGAGCAAATCCTGCCCCTCCCTGAGCACCTCGGCCTTGCCGATGGGCACCTTGCTCAGGGTAGAGGAAAAGGCCACGCCCAGGCCCCGGCCCCGGGGGTACCGGAGGGCGACGGGACCCGGGTGTTCCACCGCGGTGAAGAGCATGTCCCGCAATTCATTTTCGTCTTTGGGGGCCATCAAGACCAGGTTGGGCAGATGGCGCAGATAGGACAGGTCGAAAAGCCCCTGGTGGGTCTCGCCGTCTTCGCCCACGATGCCGGCCCGGTCCAGGGCAAAGACCACCGGCAGCTTCTGGATACAGATATCGTGAAGGATCTGGTCATAGGCCCGCTGCAGGAAGGTGGAGTAGATGGTGGCGACGGGGCGCATCCCTTCCAGGGCCAGGCCGCCGGCAAAGGTCACGGCGTGCTGTTCGCAGATGCCCACGTCGAAGAAGCGGGTGGGGAACTCCTGGCGGAAATCCACCAGGCCGGTGCCGTCGGGCATGGCCGCGGTAATGGCCACAATTTTGGGGTCCTGCCGGGCCAGGCGCACCAGGGTGTCGCCGAAGACTTCGGTGTAACTCGGGACCTCGCTGACGCTCTTTTTGGGCTCGCCGGTATCGGGGTCAAACTTGCCCAGGCCGTGAAAGCCGGTGGGGTCGGTCTCGGCGGGCTGGTAGCCTTTGCCCTTGGTGGTGAGCACGTGAACCAGGATGGGGCCTTTCAAGTTCTTGACGTTACTGAAGGTCTCGATCAGATGATCGAGACGGTGCCCGTTCACCGGTCCCAGGTAGGTGAATTTGAGGGCCTCAAAGAGCATGCCTGGCGTGAAAAAGGCCTTAAAGGACTCTTCGCTCCGCTTGGCCCAGGTCACCATCTCTTCGCCGATGGCCGGCAGGGACCGCAGTAGATTTTCCACCTGCTTTTTCAGGAAGACCATGGTGGGCCGGGTGAGCTGGCGGCTGAAAAACGAGGACATGGCCCCGACGTTGGGGGCAATGGACATGCCGTTGTCGTTTAAGACCACGATGAGGTCCTTGTTGAGGTCCCCGGCGTTGTTCAGGCCTTCAAAAGCGATCCCCGCGGTCATGGAACCGTCGCCGATCACCGCGATGACGCGGTGGCGCTCCCGCTTCAGGCAGCGGGCGCTGGCGATCCCCAAGGCCGCGGAAATGGAGGTGGAGCTGTGGCCGGTGTCAAACGCGTCGTAGACACTCTCGCCGCGTTTGGGAAAGCCGCTGAGGCCGCCGTGCTGCCGCAAGGTATGGAAGCGATCCTGGCGCCCGGTAAGTAATTTATGGGCATAGGCCTGATGGCCCACATCCCAGACGATTTTATCCCGGGGGCAGTCAAAGACATAGTGGAGGGCGATGGCGAGCTCCACCACGCCCAGGCTGGGGGCCAGGTGCCCGCCGGTCTTGGCCACGGTGGAGATGATCGTCTCGCGGATCTCCTTGGCCAGTTGCGGCAGAAATTCCGGCGGCAGCTTCTTCAACTCCTGGGGATTGTTAATGGTATCCAGCAAACGGCGGGGCGAAGCGTCCGGCCGATAGCCCTGACGATTATTCATGCGCACCAAACCTCTCGGGGTGGGTTATCCTTACCTTAATATGTAACATCACTAAATTCAAGCAGTTAAAATAATTGTGAGCTTAATTGCCTTACCCGGGCGGCCAGCGCCGGTCAGGCGCGGCGCACCAGGAGATAGCGGGCCAGTTCCCGCAAGGGTTCGGCCCGTTCCTGAAAGGGTTCCAGGGCGGCGAGGGCTTCCTCCACCAGGCGTCGGGCCCACTCCCGGGTGGCCTCGAGCCCCAGCACCGCGGGATACGTGGCTTTCCGGCGCTTTTCGTCCATACCCGGCGCCTTGCCCATCTCCGCGGCGACACCTTCTACGTCTAGTAGATCATCGGTAATCTGAAACGTTAGCCCAAATTTTTCTCCATATTCAGTGAGGGAGGTCACTTCGGCCCGGCTGCCCCCGCCCACCAGGGCTCCGGCCCGCACCGCGGCGGTAAGCAAGGCCCCGGTCTTGTGGCGGTGGATGGTCTCCAGTTCCTTCAGGGAGACCTGGCGCCCTTCGGCCAACAGGTCCAGCATCTGGCCCCCCACCATGCCCTGATATCCCGCGGCGGCCGCCACCAACTGCACCACCTCCAGCAATACCCCTTCCCGGCCTTCGAACCGGACCGCGGCCGCGGCCATGGTGTGGAAGGCGGCGGTGAGCAGGCCGTCCCCGGCCAGGATGGCGGTGGCCTCGTCAAACTGCTTGTGGCAGGTGGGCTGGCCCCGGCGCAGATCATCGTCGTCCATGGCGGGCAGGTCGTCATGGATCAGGGAATAGGTGTGGATCATCTCCAGGGCGCAGGCTACGGGCAGGGCTTCGCCCGGATCGCCCCCCACCGCGGCCGCCGCGGCCAGACACAGAATGGGGCGCAATCTTTTTCCGCCCACGAACAGGCTGTAGTGCATGGCCTGGGTCAGGCGGAAGGCCGGCCCGCGCACCTGGGGCAGATACGCTTCCAGGGCCCGGTTTACCACCCCCCGCCGTTCTTCCAGATAGGCCTTCAGATCCACGTTATTCCTTTTGCCCCGGACCCCACCCCGCCCGAAGGCCGCCGCCCTTACGAGCCGCCACTGTTTTCGTCCTCAGGGAAAGGCCGGGTAAAAAACCGGCCGGCGTCGTCCTTGAGCAGGAGGTCCACGCTTTTTTCCACTTCGTCCAACTTCTTATGACAAACCCGGACCAACTGCACCCCTTCCTCGAAAGCGCGCATGGCCTCTTCAAGAGACAGGTCGCCGTGCTCCAGAGAGTCCAGCACTTCCTCCAGACGCTTTAGCCCCGCCTCGAAACTCGGTTCTTCCTTCTTCCCTTTGGCCATAAGTCAGTTTCCAGTAGTCAGTTAAAATCCATCCCCTGATAGTGATCGAATTTTCTTCATGAACCCTGGTCGGTGGCCACTGACTCCTTACCGCTGACCACTTTCACTTCGCAATCCAGGCGGCCGTGGGCCAACCGGACCCGCACGGCCGCGCCTTGCGAGACCAGGGTGGCGTCCCGGATCACCGTTCCCAGGGGCAGGAGGGTGGCCACGGCGTAGCCCCGCTGCAAAATGGCCAGGGGGTTGAGCTGGTCAAGTTGGGTCCGGCAGTATTCCAGGTGCCGGCGGGGTTCGCTATTACGTCGGCGAAAACTTTGGCCCAGCATCTGGGCGGCCTGTTCCAGCCGCTGCCGGGCCGCGGCCAGGTTCCGGCGGGGAGAAAGGAGGAAGAGGCGCGAGTCAGCCAGCCTGAGAGCCTGGTCCTGGCCGGCCACGGCCCTATGGGTCCGCCGCACCAACACCTCGGCCCGGTCATCCACCTTGAGGCGCAGATCCACCAGGGAGCGGCGCATATCCGGCAGTCCCCGGGCCATCAGAGAGAGGTGCTGGCTGGCCATATCCCGGCGCCGGGCCATGGTGCCGGCCAGGGTGGCGCCCATGCGGCGCAGGCGGCGGATGAGCTCGGCCCGATCCGGCACCACCAGCTCCACCGCGGCGCTGGGGGTGGGAGCCCGTTTATCCGCGACAAAATCGGCAATGGTAAAATCCACTTCGTGCCCTACCGCCGAGACCACCGGGGTTTGGCAGCGGTGGATGGCCCGGGCCACCTCTTCTTCGTTGAAGGGCCACAAATCTTCCAGGGAACCGCCGCCCCGGGCCAAGACGATGACTTCCACCCCGGGGATCGCGCTCAGGTCGTTTAAGGCTGCGGCGATTTCGCCAGCGGCTCCGGCCCCCTGGACCTTGACCGGGTAAATCAGCACCTGCACCTTGGGGAAGCGCTGGCGCAACAGACGCAGAAAATCCCGGACCGCAGCGCCGGTGGGCGAGGTGACCAGGGCGATCTTTTTGGGGAGAAAGGGAAGCGGCTGCTTCAACTCCGGGGCAAAGAGCCCCTCATTCATCAGCCGGGTTTTCAGGACCTCAAAGGCCTGGGCCAGGGCGCCCTGCCCCAGGGGCTCCAGGTAATCCACCACCAACTGGTATTCGCCCCGGGGTTCATAGACCGTCAGACGCCCCCGGCAGAGGAACTGGCTGCCCTCCTGGGGCTTGAAGCGCAGGTGCTGGTGACTGCCCTTGAAAAGCACCGCCCGGAGTTGGGCGCCGGCGTCCTTGACGGTGAAGTAGTAGTGGCCGCTCAGGGGCTGCCGGAGGTTGGAGACCTCACCGCTCACCCAGACTAAGGAAAAATAAGTTTCGAGGCGGTCCCTGATCTCCCGGGTGAGGGCGCTCACCGTATAGATGTGGGGCAGTTCCTGATCCATAAAAATTATTTTAAAATTATATCATATTCCCCCGGTCGCCGGAGGAAATATTTTACCGGCGGCGACCTCCGGGACAGGCCGGCGTGAATGGAGGGTGCGTCTTACGCATCATAATATGCCGCGTTAAAACCCCTAACTGCCCCTGCTTTAATGAGGATAGGTACGGATTGATCTATTGCGGTTGGCCGGGTTCAACCCACCCGGCATAGAGGGCCAGGCCCAGCCAGGCCCAGTTGTTGGCGTAGTAGTGGTCCGGGGCCTCGAACCAGGCCCGGTCGGCGTCTTCATGGTAGAAGGAGAGGATTTTGAGCGCCATCTCCCGGGCGAAATCCTGGTCTCCGGCGGCCAGGGCCCCGGCCAGGACCCCGGCGTAAAGCACCGGGCTTTCATAGTCCACCGCGGGGGAGCCGTCAAAGGTATAGACCGCGGCCAGCCGGCCGTGGGCCTGCCATTGGGCTTTAAAAAACGGCAGGAACTTGTCCTTCAGGAGTTGGATCGCCCGGGGTTCCTGGAACCAGAGGCCGTCCAGGGCCACCCGGAAGGGGAGCCGAACCGCCTCCCAGCCGAAACGGGTGTCTTTGCCCGGCGCTGCCGTAAACCGGCCGGCTGCGGCCAGCCGGCACCAGTCGGGAAAGAGGCCCACCCCGGGGGCGCCATCCAGGCCTTGGGATAATTGCCCCAGCAGCTTATAGGAATCCCCCCAGAGACGCCGCCAACGAGGCTGATCTCCCCCGGTGGCAAACGGTTCGAAGAGGCGATACGCAGCGGGCGAAAAATACGAAGGGTTCACCAGGTAAGGGGGGCCGGGCTCATGCCAGTTGCCCGGGGTAAGAAGCAGTTCCCGGTTGGGAAGGGCCACCACTTCCCGGACCAGGATGGCCGCCTGCACCCGGCGAGCCTCCTCAAGGTAGTCCGGGAGGTTTGGCGGGGCCCGCCAGCCCTTCTTGGCCGCCAGGACCAGGGCCAGGGCGTAATCCAGGTCGCCGTCGGTGGCGCTGTTGGCATCCACCACGCCCCAGGAGCCGTCGGGGAGCCGCCCCCAGCGCCAGGCCAGCAGGCTGTCACCGTGAGCATGGACTCGGGAAAGTTTTTGGTAAGTCCAGGAATAGACCCGGTTGAAGACCGTGGCGTCACCCGCCCACACGGCCCGGAGCAGGGCGTAGGCCTGGGCCTCGGAGATGGCGCCGCCGCCTTCTTCCGGGATGACGACCTGGCCGTCGGACTTGATGAAATGCCGGGAGTAGCTCTGCCAGGAGGTGGTGAGCACCTGCGCCAAGCGGGCCTTGGACGGGTCCGGCTGGCAGGCCAGACAGAGCCATGATAGGAAGGCGACCAGAAAAAAGTTGAAGGTGCGGGTTATGCTCATAGCTCTCCCGCGGCCGCGGGGCCAGGCGGCCTCCAGTTCACCTTTACAGCTTCTCACTAAGAGGGGCGGCATGCAAGGATAATTTCCGAACCAGGCGGGGTAGCCCAGTCGGGGCTGGACCGGCTCCTTGGGTCCACCTGGCTGGGTGGAGGCAAATCGGGCGGGTAAGTTGGCCGCCTCACGAAATTTTCTTGACAAACACAGGTATTTATGAGAAACAGTTGAGCGAACTTTGGGTCAATCAGACGGCTTCGATACCAGAGATTGAGGAAATTAACGGCAACCCCTTGAATTTTAACCGTATGTAACATAATTAGTATCCGACGGCATCTGAGAAGGCGTCTTTTGGCGCCCGAGATGCCTTTTTTATTGAGGCAGGCATGATCAACGTTACCCTGGATAACGGCTCCACCATTACCCTGTCGCCGGGGGCGACGGTAGCCCAGGCAATTGAGGCCCTGGGCGTGGCCGGCGACGCGCCGGTGGTGGCGGCCCGGATCGATGGGGACATGGTAGACCTGTCCCGGCCGCTGGCGGCCGATTGCACCCTGGCCCCCGTTCGCCTGGACAGCCCCGAGGGTCTGGAGATCATGCGCCATTCCGCCGCCCACCTGATGGCCGAGGCGGTGCGGGACCTGTTTCCCGGGGTCAAGGTGGCCATCGGGCCGGCCATCGAATCGGGCTTTTACTATGATTTTGGCGTGCCCGAGCCTTTTACCCCGGATGATTTGGCGAAGATTGAAACCCACATGGCCGAGTTGACGGCCCAGGATCTGCCCTTCCGGCGCGATGAAGTTGCCAGGGAGCAGGCGATCAACTATTTCCGGGGCGAAGACGAAGCCTTTAAGGTGGAACTCCTGGAGGAGATCCCCCAGGAAAAGGTGAGCCTCTATCAGCAGGGCAGTTTCATCGATCTCTGCCGCGGGCCCCACCTCCCGTCCACCGGTTATATTAAGGCCTTCAAGCTCACCGCCACTTCCGGGGCCTACTGGCGGGGGGACGAACGCCGGCCCATGCTCCAGCGCATCTACGGCACCGCCTTTGCCAGCCCTGAGGAACTGGCGCACCACCTGGAACTCCTGGAGGAAGCCAAACGCCGGGACCACCGCCGTTTGGGCCGGGAGTTGGGGCTGTTCAGCATTGAAGAGGAAGCGGGGCCGGGGATGGTGATCTACCACCCCAAAGGCGCCCTGCTCCGGAGCCTCATCGAGAATTTCGAGCGCCGGGAGCATCTCAAGCGAGGCTACCAGATGGTCATGGGCCCACAGATGCTCAAGGCCGACCTGTGGAAACGTTCCGGCCATTGGGACAACTACCGGGACAACATGTATTTCACCGAAGTGGAAGGCCAGATGTACGGCATCAAGCCCATGAACTGCCTGGCCCACATGCTGATTTATAAATCCCAGATCCGGAGCTACCGGGAATTGCCCCTGCGCCTCTTCGAGCTAGGCACCGTGTTGCGCCACGAGCGTTCCGGGGTGTTGCACGGCCTCACCCGGGT
>JBKQVS010000087.1:0-5898 GCA_052139855.1 Desulfobaccales bacterium | reverse complement strand
GTCTTTCCCCTCACCCGGAACACCCTGGTCCTCGGCCTGGCCGTGGCCCTGGCCGTGGGCCTCCTGGCCGGCATCATCCCCGCCTGGCAGGCCTCCCGGGTCCAAATCGCCGCGGCGCTCAGAAAGGTGGGGTAAATCTTTTCATGAAATTTAAGGGTTCAACCGCGGCAGGCAGGCTTTGACCGATTATTGCCGGGGACCGGTAAAAACTTGGTTTTTCCCCAAATACCGTGCTATCCTGCTCCCCACTTTCAGGGGGGTAAATCCCGGGCAATCGCCCTCTGGACGAATCCACGAAGAAAAATTGATCAGGTTAATGAGGAGAACACTATGTCAAGGAATCTGTTAATCATAATATTATTGGGTATGTTTTGGGGCTGTACTATTCATAATACTGTCGGGCAACCATTTGACACTAACGCAGTAAAAAGAATTGATCTTGGCAAAACCACAGAAAATGAGGTTATTTCTATGTTGGGAGCGCCAGCATCGAAAGAACAATTAGATAATGGAATTGTAGTTTATTATTATACTTATGGAGCTAGAAAAAGTTTAGGGGCGGAAAGTTCAGTTGATTCGCTACAAATACAAATATTTCATGGGATTGTGGTAAATAAATCGCAGACACTATCACATTGATGCAGAGCCCGTAGGGCGGGAAAGCGCCGCGCCTCCCGCCTTTAACCTCATCATCGGGGGTAATCATGCGACAGAAGAATCTGCTTTATCTGCTTGTGGCCCTGATGCTTATCCCCTTGGCCGGCCGGCCGGCCCAATCCCAATCTGAACCCCGGACACCCCTGCAGCACAAAACCTGCCCCGAACTGTGGCCGGTGCGGGAGCATAACCAGTGGGGCTATATAGACAAAACCGGTAAGCTCATCATTCCGCTTAAATTCGATGGTGCCGGCGATTTTTCCGAAGGCCTGGCGGCCGTCGAAATCAAAGAGAAAACCGGCTATATCGATCAAACCGGCAGATTCGTCATCCCGCCCCGATTTCTTGCCGGCTTTTCCTTCGCCGACGGCCTGGCGCTCGTGGTTATCCGCCGTTTCGAGCAAGATAAACTCCACATGCACGAGTTCGTCTATATTGATCGGTCGGGTAAAACCGTCATTCAGTCGCGAGAACCGTTGGATACCAAATCATTCCGGATATCTTACCAGGACGGCGACCTGACCTTCTCCGAGGGCTTGCTCCCCGTGGAGCAAAATGGTAAATCCGGCTATATGGATAAAACTGGTAAGCTGGTTATTCCTCCCCAATATGATTCTGCCGCCCCGTTTTCCGAAGGTCTGGCCGCGGTGAAGCTTGAAGGCCAATACGGTTATATCGACCGGTCCGGCAAGCTGGTTATTCCCCCCGGGTTTAAGGAGGCCGCCTCGTTTTCTGATGGCTTGGCCTCCATCCAGTCTGACCGGAACCAAGGCTATATCGATAAGTCCGGCAAGCTGGTAATCGATGGACCAAAATTTAATTTATCAAGAAATTTTTCCGAAGGTCTGGCGGCGGTCAAGGGAGAAAACGGCAAATACGGCTTTATCAATAAGACCGGCGCCTTCGTCATCCCGCCCCGATTCTTGCGCGCCGGCGGTTTTTCTGAGGGATTGGCCGCGGTTGAGCCGGAATCCGGCGATCTGGCCTATATCAATCACCAGGGTGAATTGGTGATCAAATCCATGTCGACCCTTCCCAACCGCCCCAGGTGGGCTGAATTCGATCTCCATTACTACCGTTTTTGTGGCGGGGTCGCCCGGGTGGGGCTGGGAAATGCAGCAGACCTTGACGCCGAAGGCTATATCAACCGGGAAGGAAAATTTATCTGGCCTAAACCCGCTCCGTCAAAGAAAAACTAGCCCCGTAGGGCGGGAAAGCGTAGCGCCTCCCGCCTTTAAGCCTATCTCGCAGAGTATGTCATATGCGCCATACGCGGCGCACTCACTCTTTTACCCAAAACCCAAAACTGACCACTGACAACCAACCATGCCCATCCCCATCTCCTACAGCTACCGCAACCTCCTGACCCGGCGCCTCACCACCTTCCTCACCGCCGCCGGCATGGCCCTGGTTGTCTTCGTCTTCGCCGCGGTGCTCATGCTCTCCGAGGGCCTCCGCCGCACCCTGGTGGCCACCGGCTCCTTTGACAACGTCGTGGTCCTCCGGGCCGGGTCCGAATCCGAGGTCCAGAGCGCCATCGACCGCGCCCAGGCCGGCATCATCGGCGCCCAGCCCGAAGTTGCCCTGGATAAAGACGGCCGCCGCCTGGTGGCCGGCGAGGCCATCGTCCTCATCAACCTGCCCAAGCGCGGCACCGGCAACCCGGCCAACGTCATCATCCGGGGGGTCCAGCCCGTCTCCCCGGAACTGCGCCGCGAGGTCCGCCTCAGCGCCGGGCGCTTCCTGAACCCCGGCTCCAACGAGATCGTCGCCGGGGCCCAGATCGCCAGCCGTTTTCAGGGCGCCGGCCTGGGGGAGACCATGCGCTTCGCCATGCGCCAGTGGCGGGTGGTGGGCATCCTGGACGCGGGCAACACCGGTTTTGCCTCCGAGCTCTGGGGCGACGTCGAGACCCTCCTCGCCGCCTTCCGGCGCACCGCCTTCTCGTCGGTGATCCTGCGCCTCCGGGACCCCGCCGCCTTCGACGACCTTAAGGTCCGCCTCGAGGCCGACCCCCGCCTGCCGGTGCAGGTCCTCCGGGAAGTGGAATTCTATGAAAACCAGTCCCGGCGCCTGGCCACCTTCATCCGCCTCCTGGGCCTGGTGCTCACCGGCATATTCGGCCTGGGCGCCATCTTAGGGGCCATGGTCACTATGTACGCCCAGGTGGGGGCCCGCATCGCCGAAATCGGCACCCTCCGCACCCTCGGCTTCAAACGCCATCACATCCTGGCCGCCTTTCTGGTGGAATCCGTGTTCCTCGGGTTCTTGGGATGGCTCCTGGGCCTGGTGCCCGCGTCGCTGTTGAACTTTATGACGCTCTCCACCATCAACTGGTCCAGTTTCGCCGAAATCACCTTCAAGTTCGCCCTGACCCCCGGGATCATCGTCAAGAGCCTCCTCTTCGGCGTGGGCATGGGCCTGGTGGGCGGCCTCTTGCCCTCCCTCAAGGCGGCCCGCCTGCCCCTCCTCGATGCCCTGCGCGCCGCTTAAACAGCCGTAGCAACCGTAGGGCGGGAAAGCGAAGCGCATCCCGCCTTTTGCATGGTCCGCCGCCTCAGGCCTCGAAGTTCCCGCCTCAGGCCACTTCTCCGGAACCGGCCTTACAGTTCCACCCCAAAACTCTCCCGCCGGTGAAAGTCCGCTTCCGGCCCGGGATGGCTCAAGGCCCAGTACGTCAGCCCGCCGCCCGCCAACTGTATGACTGCCGCAATCCCCACCTCTATGGGCCGGTCCGCCGCCACGATCACACCCACCGCCGCCTCCACCGCCACCTGCAGCGAGTCCCGCCGCCGCTGCACCCTCACCGGCAGCGCGGTAAACGCCTCTTCCTCGGCCATGCCCTGCCGATACCCGGTAAAGCCGTAGACGTTCCAGTCCCCCCCGGGCGACAGGTTGAACTCCCAATACCGCGCCTCACCCTTGACCCCCAGGAAAAACTCGAAACAGGTTGCTTTCCACAGCCCGTGCCTCCGGGCCGGCCGCTCGGCCGCCGCCGGAATCATCAGCTCCGCCAGATCGCCCCGGAGCTCATAGCGGATGGCAAGGTGGTGGGAGCGCCGGATAATGCTGCCGGTGATCGTCAAAGAGGGGAGGGGGCCGCCGCCGGGAAAAGGCTTCAGGGAAAAGTCTTGACGCTTCATCTCAGGTCCCGGATCATGGCCCGAATCGCCCCGGCCTGGGATTCGATACTCTCCGTGAGCTTGAATTGCACCAGGGCCCTTATCAGATTATGTTCCGGGTGTTTGGCCTTGAAGTAAACGTTGCCGGCCAGATAGTCGGTAAAAAACCGCAGTCCCAGCTCGAACGCCAGCAGCCGGATGGCGTCGTACAGATAAGCATAGTCGGTCTCGGCCAGGAATCCTTGCGCCTGGGAGAGATAGCCTTGCAGGATGGCCCGGCCCAGCTCCGGCTCGAACCGCACCGTCTCCCAGGCCTCGATTTCCTCCCCCAGGGGATTGCCGCCCGACCGCAGGCAGTCGCCGATATCGTAATGCACCAGGCCGGGTTTGACCGTGTCCAGATCCACCAGGCCCACGGCCTGCCCGGTGGCGGCATCCAGCATGACGTTGTTGACCTTGGGGTCGCCGTGTATCGGCCTTAGCCTGAGCTCACCCCGGGCCCTGGCCTCCTCCAGCACCGGCGCCCAGGCCCGCCGCGCCGCCACAAACCGCCAGCCGTAATCCACTTCCGGGGAGCTTGGCAAGGTTGGTTTTGAGGCGAGGGCCGGAGGATCGGTGGCGCAGGCGTCCCCGCCTGCGATCCTCTGCCTTCCCCTCAAACTCCCCTCCCAACCCCCCTTATGGGGGTTGGGGGAGAGGGTTTGGGAGAGTTTTTCGTCAGGGCAGGGGCCGTCGGCCCCTGGTCCCCTCTCCCAAATTCCTTTATCAAAGCCCTCTCTGAGCGCCGGGCTCGCCCCGGCTTCCGTCACAACCTCGTCATAGTGCGCCAGATAGCCCGGCGCGACGTGAAACCCCGGCAGGGTGTCGGCCAGCCGGTCGGCGGGCAGATCGCTCAGGAGGGCATGGAACAAACCCAGGGCATAGCCCACTTCCCGGGCGTGCCCTGCGTCTTTCAGGGTGTCAAAGGTCTCGGCCCCCTCAATAAAGCTGATGGCCCGCCAGAACCCCCCGCCGGGCTCCATGACGTGGTTCCGCCCCTCCCGGGTCATGAGCACCCGGGGCACCTCAAAGCGCCCCCCGGCCCCCAGGGGCGTCTGCGCCAGACGCCGGCCCACGTTCTCGCTCACGATGCCCAGGTTCCCCATGACCAGCTCCGGCCGGCGAAACACGTGCAAGTTCAGGCGCTGCAGGATAAAGTGCGGCTGGGCCGCGCCCGCCGCCGTCACCAGGAAGGTGTCGTTGACATTGCCGTGGCCATACTCCCGGATCTCCAAAACCCGCCCCGGCGCCGCGAACTGCTCGGCCGCGGCCAAGACCTGATCCAAGGTTTTGTCGCTGCCCGGAGGAATTTTTCTCATGAAAGGCCCAGGCGTCCCGCCGCTGCCTGGCGTCAGGCTCATACTGCGCACCATATAAATCGATTCACCTCGCCCCCCTTACCCGGGCCAAGCACTGCCAGTAGATATAGGGCGGCCTGTGGCCGCCGTAATTCTGCTGCGTCCCGCCGGCACCGGGGGCCCCTGCGACCATAAACGGCGGAGGATGCCAGCCTGCCTTACCCGGGCAAAGCACCGCCAACCCTGCGCTCAACGCCCGGCTTCTTCACGCCATATCCGCGCACCCTGCTCGCCCGCGCTCTCCGGATTTTCATACCCCTTGCCTATCGCCTGATCCCCGGGGGTTGCTTCCGGGTAAGCCGCCTTTTTTGCAGAGTATCCCGGGGCGCAGCCCACCGTCAGCGTTACCATAATCAAGAGCAACCAAAACCAGGTTTTCATGGTGGCCCTCTCAGCAAAAAATTGAATGAGTCATCTTAAAAATCAATACCTTATGGAAAAGATCGTTCCCTTTCACCCCTCCATCATCCCTTCCCCGGCTTCGCCCCCCCTATCCTCAGCCCCACCAACTTTTCCAAATCCCGGGTGATGCTCCGCAGATTCCGGCTTTCCTGGACGGGACCGGAATCGCCCCAGCCTTTACGCAAGGCCTCCTGCTGCTTTCGCCTGAATTCCTCCACACTGGCCGCCATATCTTTCCAGATCAACAATTTTTGCAGGATGTGGCGTTCCGGCGAGGAAAAATCCTTCTCCAGGTCGAAAGTTTCCCCCCTTTGGGTGGT
>JBKQVS010000086.1:0-5906 GCA_052139855.1 Desulfobaccales bacterium | reverse complement strand
CAACCCGACGCCTACCACCGGCACCCCGAGATCGCTGGCGTCTTTGAGCTGGTCGCCGGCCACGTTGCCCAATCCGCCGGAGTAAATGGGCAGGGCCTCGCCCAACATGAACTCCATGCTGAAATATGCCACCGTGGTCAACGGTGCCTGAGCCTGGGTTTTTTGAAACCAGGCGGCCGCACCGCGGGAAGTGCGCATCTCCTGGGCCAGGGTTTCTACCCGGGCCCGGAACTCGGCGTCGGCAGCCAGTCCTTTCAGCTTACCCGGCGCCACGGTTTGGAGAATGACCCAGGGATTGCGGGTGAGGTCCCACAATTCCGGAGCCAGCGGACGCCAGATCTCGTCGGCGCCGTGGTCCCATGACCACCGCAGGTCCAGGGCCAGTTCGAGGAGTTCTTCCATGCCGGCAAGCCTGAGCAGTTCGTCAGCCCTGCGCAGTTCGTAAGCAAAGATGGGTTCAGACATTTAACCCTCCCGTTGATAATCCGTCTGGTAAAATCAACAAGTGCCAGACCATCGCTTCTCGCCGCAACCCGCCGCCGGGGTCCAGGGCGCCGTATGGCCACGATTTTCCTCCCCAGGCGACTGGAGAACTCTTAGGAGTCAATCACAAGATCCCGGGTGTGTCTGGCGATCATCAGTTCTTCGTTGGTCTTCATGACTCGAACGGTGACCCGACTGTCTATCCGGGAAATTATCGGGGAATTGCCTTCATTCAAGCCCTGGTCCAGGACAATGCCGAGAAAACGCAGGGGGGCGCAGATTCGCGCCCGGATGATGGCAGAGTTCTCACCAATGCCGCCGGTAAAGATCAAGGTGTCAAGTCCACTCAGGGAGGCGGCCAGGGCTCCGACGAATTTCCTGGCCTGATAGCAGAAGATCTCCACCGCCAGACCCGCGTCGGCCTGGGTGCCCGCTTGGACCAGGAGGTCGTGCATGTCGCCACTGATTCCTGATAGCCCTAACAGGCCGGCTTGATGATTGATCAGGTTATTCACCGCCGTTGGGGTCATGCCCTTCTCTTGAAGTAAATAAACAATTACTCCGGGGTCCAGGTCTCCCACCCGCGTACTCATCACCAGGCCCCCAGCCGGCGTCAGTCCCATGGTAGTATCCAGGCTCCTGCCGCCAGCGATGGCCGCCATACTGGCGCCATTGCCCAGATGGGCAATAATTAGCTTGCCAGACGCGGCTGACGCACCCGCCACCTTAACCAATTCCTGGGTAACATATTCATAAGAGAGTCCATGAAAGCCATAACGCCGCAAACCTTCCATGATCAGGGACTTGGGTAGGGCATACCGCTGAGCTATTTCCGGCATCCGCCGGTGGAAGCCCGTATCGAAACAGACAATCTGCGGTAGGGCCGGAAAATGCCGATTAACCTCCTCCAGCCCTTTAATTTCATCGGGGAGGTGATCAGGAGCCAGGGGGATCAGCAGCTTTAAGTCCTCGATCAAGGCGGAGGACACCAGTTGGGGCTTGACATGGGCCGGCCCGCCGTGCACCAACCGATGGCCCACGCCGTGAAGCTGACTGCCGATTTCATGGCCTTGCAACCAATCAAAGAGGGTTTTTAGGGCAGCTCCATGATCCGGCAAGTCCAATTCCTGGGCGGTAAGTTGATGACCTGCTTGATCTTCGACCTGAAAGAATCCCTGGCTGAGCCCGATTCTGGCCAATTTCCCTTCTAAGACCAGTCTCTCGGTTTCCCCAAGCACATAAAGGGAAAATTTGATGCTGGAAGAGCCGCAGTTAATGGTTAAAATGTGGCTGTCTGGCGTCATTGCCGTGCCTTTTTCAGTGATTTCCAAGGGGTGGCGCTTTCGGCTCAAAGCTGATGCTGGTTTGATGGCCAAAAGAACGAGCTATCCCAATAGAGACAATGACTTAGGTGCCTGGCCGCCCGCGCAGTGATTCTCGCAGGTGGGTTCGATCGCCCAGCACCTTTAGTAACGGTCCTTGTTTGGTCATTTCCACGATGCTTAAGGCGGCCACCGCAAGGCTGAGGCGGTCGCGATAACGGCCAACATCGATGCCCAACAAAAAACACAGCATAATGCGCGTGGTGGCTTTATGGGATACAACCAGGATGTTCCCGTCGGGATAGGTCCGTTCAATTTCATCCAGCACGATTAAGCTGCGGCGGGCTATGTCCATCCCCCGTTCCCCACCGGTGGGGCCGAACCAACCCGGGTCGGCTAGCCAACTCACATATTCATCGTGAAACTCGCGGTTCACTTCCTCCGGAGTCTTGCCCTCCCACTGGCCGTAGGCGATTTCTTTGAGCCCATCCCTCAACTGCGGGGTCAGTCCCACGGCTTCGCACAAAGGTTGGGCGGTGGCCACGGCGCGTTTCAGGGGACTGCAAAAGACCGCTTTCCAAGCAAGGTCCTTATAGGTGGCGGCAAAATCCCGGGCCATTTCATACCCTGCCGGGGTCAAGTCCGGATCGAGGGTGCCGCAATAGCCGCCGGTCTGGCTGGAGGTGGTTTCCCCATGTCGAAGAAAGTAAAGAATAAGGCCCATGGTCACGGTTTCTCCATCTCCGGGCGAAACTCCCCGCGGCGGGCCATACTGTTGCATTGAGCCCGGTGATACAGGGCCTTTTGGGCCGCGGCTACATTAATTTCCTCCCCTTTCCAGGTATCCAGGGCCGGCTGCTGGATGGCCCGGGAGTAAGAAAAGGTCAGAACCCAGGGCTTCTTGGACCGCCACCTGAGATTCATGGCATTCAAGCGGGCCGAGGCCAACTCGGCACTCTGCCCCCCGGACAGGAAGGCGACGCCGGGGACCGCCCCCGCTACCCCCCGGAGGAGACAAGATACCGTGGCGTCCGCCACTTCCTCCACGCTGGCCTGGGTGGGACAATCTTTGCCGGGGAGCACCATGTTGGGCTTTAAAATCATGCATTCAAAGAGCACCCGCTGTCGGTAGAGCTGGCCGAACACCGTGTGCAACGCCGCCTCGGTTGTCTGGGCGCACTGCTCCAGGGTGTGGTCGCCGTCCATGAGCACCTCCGGCTCGACTATGGGAACCAGACCGGTTTCCTGACACAGGGCGGCGTAACGCGCCAGGGCGTGGGCATTAGCTTCGAGACATCCACGACTGGGAATGCCCTCGCCGATGGTTATCACCGCCCTCCATTTGGCAAACCTGGCCCCCATCTGCCGGTATTCCAACAAGCGCTCCCGTAGGCCATCCAGGCCTTCGGTAATTTTCTCCCCGGGATGACCGGCCATATCTTTGGCGCCGGCGTCTACTTTGATACCCGGAACAATTCCAGCCTCAGTCATGAGCTTGACAAACGAGGTGCCGTCACTTTTGGCCTGACGTATAGTTTCGTCATATAAAATGGCCCCGCTGATGAATTCCCCCAACCCGGGCGTGGTCAAGATCAATTCCCGCCAGGCCCGGCGGGCCTCCTCCGTTTGCGGAATCCCCAATAGGGCGAAGCGCTTGTTACAGGTCGAGTTACTCTCGTCCATGGCCAAAAGGCCTTTGCCGGCCTGCATCATGGCTTGGACCGTGGTGGCGAGTTCTTGTTCACCCATCGCTGCTATCTCCTTTAACTATGGCCGTCCCGGGTCCTAAGCCTTCTTTCCGAGGACGGCAGCCAAGACATAAACCCCGGTTCTGACCATTGCGCTTTACCAAACACTCTTTCTGAGATCCCAACTTAGAGGGGCCACTTCCAGTCGGTAATGTCTTGTGCATCCACGCCGAACTCGTAGGCGTGCTGCTTACACGCAATCTGCTGGTCGAGCAGGGCCTCTCGCACGCTGGACCCCGTCTCGCAGAAACGGGGCATCCTGTCGATGGCGTCAATGGCCAGGCTAAAGCGGTCGGTTTGGTTGCGGATAGCCAACTCCAACGGCGTATTGATGTTGCCCTGCTCCTTGTAGCCGCGCACATGAATGTTATGCTGGCCGGGCCGGCGGTAGGTTAACCGGTGGATCAGCCAAGGGTAAGAGTGGAAGTTAAAGACCACCGGTTTAGTCGCAGTAAAGAGAGCCTCGAACTCACGATCTGTCATCCCATGGGGGTGTTCGGTGTGCGGCACCAGCTTGAACAGGTCCACCACGTTCACGAACCGAACCTTTACGTCGGGCAGGTGTTGGCGGAGCAGGGCGGTGGCGGCCAGGGACTCCATGGTCGGCACATCGCCGCAGCTCGCCATGACCACATCGGGCTCGGCCCCCTGGTCGTTACTGGCCCAGTCCCAAATGCCGGCGCCCTTGGTGCAGTGCGTTATGGCCGCCTCCATGTCCAGGTACTGCAGGTGTACCTGTTTGTCCGCCACGATGACGTTGACATAGTTAATGCTTTTGAGGCAGTGGTCGGCTACGGACAGCAAGCAGTTAGCGTCGGGCGGTAGGTAGATGCGCACCACCCCGGGGCTCTTGTTGGCCACCACATCGAGAAAACCGGGATCCTGATGCGTGAAACCGTTGTGGTCCTGCCGCCAGACCAGTCCGGTGATCAGCAGGTTGAGTGAAGACACCTTAGCGCGCCAGGGCAGCTCGTTGCACTTTGCCAGCCACTTGGCGTGCTGGTTGAACATGGAGTCGATTACGTGAATGAACGGCTCATAGCTGTTGATGAAACCGTGCCGGCCAGTCAGAATATAACCCTCCAGCCACCCTTCCACGGTGTGCTCGCTGAGCATCTCCATGACCCGGCCCTGAAAGGCCAGTTCGCCGCCGTCGGCGTCTTCGGGGAAGTACTCCCCCAGCCAGACTTTCTTGGCGACCTCGTAGATGGCTTCAAGTTTGTTGGATTGGGTCTCGTCCGGCCCGAAAACGCGGAAGTTCTGCATGTTCGCCCGCATAACTTCCCGAAGGAAAACGCCCAGGGTAGGGACGTTCCCAGCCAGTGTCCCCCCGGGGTTCTTGACCTCAACGGCGAACTGGCGGAAGTCAGGCAGGTTCAGGGGCCGGCGTAGCAGGCCGCCGTTGGCCACGGGGTTGGCGCTCATGCGCCGATTCCCCTTAGGGGCCAGGGCCTTCAACTCGGAGATCAGCCGCCCCTGCTCGTCAAAACGTTCCTCCGGCTTGTAACTGCGCATCCACGATTCCAGCAATTTCAGGTGGGCCGGATTAGTGGCCACATCCGTGATGGGGATTTGGTGCGCCCGCCAGAAACCTTCCAGGTAGTGTTCGTCCACCTTTCGGGGAGCGGTCCAGCCCTTGGGGCTCCGCAGAATGATCATCGGCCAGCGCGGCCGGAAGGCCTGGCCGGTCTGCCGCGCTTCTTCCTGAAACTTGCGGATCTCCAGAACGCAGTGTTCCAGGGTGGCGGCCATGGCCTGATGCATGCTCTCGGGATCGCTGCCCTCTACGAAATAAGGAGTGTACCCGTAGCCGACGAACAGGGCCTCCAATTCCTCGTGACTGATGCGGGCCAGGATGGTGGGGTTGTTGATCTTATAGCCGTTGAGATGCAGAACCGGCAGCACCGCCCCATCGGTAATGGGATTGAGGAATTTGTTGCTGTGCCAGCTCGTGGCCAAAGGACCGGTCTCGGATTCGCCGTCGCCCACCATCACCAGGGTGATCAGGTCCGGGTGGTCGAAGGCCGTCCCAAAGGCGTGGGACAGGCTGTAACCCAACTCGCCACCCTCGTGGATACTGCCAGGAGTTTCCGGAGTGGCGTGGCTGCCGATACCCCCGGGAAAAGAAAACTGCTTGAAGAAGCGCTGCATGCCTGCCAGGTCTTCAGTCTTGTCCGGGTAGATCTCGGAGTAAGTCCCTTCGAGGTAAGCCTGGGACAGGATTGCCGGGGCGCCGTGACCGGGGCCGGAGATATAGATGGCATTAAGGTCGTACTTGTTGATCAGTCGGTTGAAGTGAATGTAGGTAAAGCACTGGCCGGCGTCCGAGCCCCAGTGGCCCAGCAGCCGCGGC
>JBKQVS010000085.1:0-14828 GCA_052139855.1 Desulfobaccales bacterium | reverse complement strand
CCCTTATCGGGATGCTCGTCCCCGGTGTGAACCGCCTCCGGTTCCAGGGCTTGACCCAGTTCTTTCTCCGAACCTGCCTCTCGATCCATTATTCTGCTCACCTTCGAGGTAGCCGGCACCATCAGTCGCGGTTTATCCTACTCCCCTGCTGTTTTTGCAGGAGGGGGTTTGGGGGAACCTCACTTTTGAAAAAAAGTGGGGTTCCCCCAAGCATGATTCACCCTCAATTCAGCCCTTCCTCGGCCCGGTCCAGGGCCCGCATCAGGGCCATCCCCTTGTTCACCGTCTCTTCGAACTCGGTGGCCGGGTCCGAATCGGCCACGATGCCGGCCCCCACCTGGAGGTAGACCTGGCCCTGGTGAATGGTGAAGCTCCGGATGGTGATGCAAAAATCCAGGTTGCCGCTGAAGCTGAGGTAACCCACCGCCCCGGCGTAGGGGCCCCGGCGGGTGGGCTCCAGCTCCTCGATGATCTCCATGGCCCGCACCTTGGGGGCCCCGGCCACGGTGCCGGCGGGAAAGGTTGACTTGAGCAGGTCCAGGCCGTCGTGTTCCGGAGCCAGTTCCCCTTCCACCTGGGAGACGATGTGCATGACGTGGGAGTAGCGTTCGATGGAAAAGAGTTCCGGCACCCTGACGCTGCCGATTTTGGCCACCCGGCCCACGTCGTTGCGCCCCAGGTCCACCAGCATCAGGTGCTCGGCCCGTTCCTTGGGATCGGCCAACAGCTCCGCTTCCAGGGCCTGGTCTTCGGCGGGCGTGGCGCCCCGGGGCCGGGTGCCGGCGATGGGCCGGTAGCTGACCTGGCCGTCCTCCAGGCGCACCAGGATCTCCGGCGAGGCCCCCACCACCTTCATCTCGCCCTGGTCCAGGTAGAACATGTAGGGCGACGGATTGATCAGGCGCAGAGCCCGGTACAGATCAAAGGGGTCGTGGCGCAGCGCCGTGACAAAGCACTGGGACAGCACCACCTGGATGATGTCCCCCGCGGCGATGTACTCCTTGCCCCGGCGCACCATGTCTTCAAAGCGCTCCCGGGATAGGTTGGAGGTCAGGGGCGGCCGCTCCGACGGCGGCAAGGGTTCAGCCAGGGGCACCGGCTGGCGCAGGCGCGCCACGATTACGTCGATGGCCGCCACCGCCCGGTCGTATTGCTCCTGAAGGTCCACGGCCGGGTCCAGGTGCACCAGGGTCAGGATCTTGATGGTCTGTCGCAGGTTGTCGAAAATCAGCAGGTTGTCCGCCAGCATCAACCGGGCCTCGGGCATGGCGATGGGGGGCGTCAGGTTGGGCAACCGCTCGATGTAGCGCACCATGTCGTAGCCTAAAAACCCCACCAGCCCGCCCCAGAACCGGGGCAACCCCGGGGTGGCCACCGGCTTGAACCCAGCCAGGAGACGCCGCAGGTGCTCAAAGGGGTCGATGGCCGGGTCCAGGGTCTCCTGACCGCCGCCGCGGTGGATGACCGTTTTGCCGCCCTCCACCTGGAACATCAACGACGGGTTGAGCCCCAGAAAAGAAAAGCGGCCCCACTTTTCGCCGCCTTCGACACTCTCCAACAGAAAGGAACAGCCCTCACCCCGCAACTTTTTGTAGGCCGACACCGGGGTCTCCAGGTCGCCTAAAATCTCGCCATAAACCGGGATCAGATTGCCCTGGCGGGCCATGTCGCAAAACGCGGTAAAATCCGGATAAACCATGCCTGCTCCGTAAAAAGATAAGATATGATTGAGTGCCCGGGACCCGGCGGCCCCGGCCACGCCAAAATCGATGAGTTTGGTGGTGGGGGAGAGGGCCAGGGGCTTTTTCGTAAGTGGCCCCTGCACTTATAAAAAAATCCCCCAAACCCCCTCTCCCAACCCCGTAAGGGGGTGTAGGGGCGACCCGTTGGGTCGCCCCATGGGGAGCAAGGTAGCACAGGCGTCCCGCCTGTTTACCTTTTGACTTACCCCACTATACCATCAAAAACATAAAAAAAAGCCGGGCACCCTTTGGGCCACGGCTTTTTCCGCCTGAAAAAACCGGGGCCCCTCTCGTGAGGGGCCCCAAACATATTACACCGACTGAAGGCCGCACCTCACGAGTCCGCCATCACGCGCCACCAGCACCAGTTGTTGTGACCAAAGATTTTCATTTTCCCAACCGAAATTATTGTATAATCAAATCACCAACCTAGTCAACATGTTTTTCAGGACCGTCAGGACCACGCAACCCTTCCGGAGGCATCAAAGTGAGATTTCTCATTACCCTATTTCAGGATGAAGATGGCGTGTATATCGCCGAATGCCCTGCGATCCCCGGCTGCGTCAGCCAGGGGCGGACGGAAACCGAGGCGCAACAAAACATTCATGCGGCAATTAGAGAATGCCTGGCAGTAAGAGCCGAAAAAGGTTTACCCCTGACTGTCCCGACCCGCCAGATTGAGGTTGAAGTTGAATGGGGACAATCCCCTTATTAAGGCCCAGGGAAGTTGTAAAGGCATTTGAGCGACTCGGTTGGGAAATCGCCCGGCAACGGGGCAGTCACATCATCATGACCAAGCCCGGTCATATCGCCACCCTCTCCATTCCTGACCATCCCTTTGTGGCCCGAGGCACTCTTCGCAGTCTCATCGCCCGGGCCGGGATGTCCCTGGAAGAATTCTTGGATTCCTTAACTTAATCCAGAGAGCTTCAATCCTGCACATTCAGACAAGATAATAATTTTGAATGCAAAACCCTATTGCTGGCCAAAATATTGAGCGAGTATAGGTCGTAGGCGCCGCCGTCGAAGGTGGTGATCTTGCCCCCGGCCTCGGTAACGATGAGGAGGCCGGCGGCGGTGTCCCAGGGTTTCAGGTTTTCTTCAAAGAAGCCGTCCAGGCGGCCGCAGGCCACGTAGCACAGATCCAGCGCCGCGGAACCGCCCCGGCGCACCCCCTGGGTGCTGGCCAGCATCCGGCCCAGGCGGGCCAGGGTCTCGGGCACCCGCTCCCTAATGTCATAGGGAAAACCCGTGGCGATGAGGGCCCGGTCCATCCGGTCGGTCTTTGAGACCCGAATGGGCGTGCCGTTGAGGCTGGCCCCCGCTCCTTTCCTCGCCTCAAAGAGCTCATCCCGCAGGGGGTCGTAAACCACCCCATACTCCAGGACGCCGTCCGTCTCGCAGGCGATGGAGACGCAAAAGGCCGGATAGCCGTGGGCGAAGTTGACGGTGCCGTCCAGGGGGTCGATGATCCAGCGGCAGGTAGGAGGCAAGGGGTCGGCCTCCCAGGCCAGGCCGGGGTGAGCCAGGTCGGCGGCCGCCGGGGGCGGCTGTCCTGAACCCCCCTCCCCTTCCCTCTCCTCCGCCAGGAAGCCGTGGTCCGGGAAGGCCCGGCGGATCATGCCGATGATGATCTCCTGGCATTGAAAATCGGTTTCGGTCACCGGGTCAATGGCCCCTTTCATGGTGATCTCATGGGGTTTTTGATAATTCTGGCGCATCACCGCGCCCGCGGCCAGGGCGGCCTGCCGCCCGATCTGGGCGATTTTATCCGGCATACGGACCTCTTTGAACCTGGATTACGGACTAGAGGAATCGGGACAGGGGGCCAGGGGCTTTTCCGTAAATGGCCCCTCCCCCCTCTCCCGAACCCTCTCCCCAACCCCTTGCAGGGGGTTGGGAGGGGAGTTTGAGGGGAGGGCGGGGGAATTGACTTCCCCCGGCTCTCCCCTCAAAACATTTCTCAGGACCCCACCGTCAGCAGCTGAAACCCGGTCTGCGGGTCCTTGAGGCGTCGGGCCTCGGTCCCGAGGATTTCCAGCAGGACCACTTCGCCCACCAGCCAGACGTCCACCCCGGCCCGGGTGCAGCCCACGGTAGCCCCGCCTTCCCGGCCGGCGGCGGCGTGCATATGGAGCACCGGGGCGCCCGCTTCGTCGGGGATCAGGGTCCCCACGGCCAGGACCTCCTGGGAGCCGCTGAGCATATGGACCAGGGGCACGACGGCATCAAGGCGCTGCGCATCCGGGCCCACCACCACCTGGCTGCCCGTGGCGGAGCCGCCCAGGTAGAAGGCCAGGGCGTGGGCCAGATGGTGGTCCCGGGCGAAGGCCTCCAGAGTATCGTTCAGGCGCTCCCCATCCTCCAGTCTCAAGACAAAGACCCGTCCCATCCTGCCTTCGGTGTAGTGCATACTCCCTCCCATGGATAAGTACCAAGGTCTGCCGGGCCGATTATTCTGGCATCTGGCGGGAACAAACGGCCACACAGGTCCGCCGCTAATGCAGGTTCGGGTCGATGACGCCTTAAGGTGGGTCACTCTGCGGCCCTACGGCCTCTTTCAACCGCGCGCAATGAACAAAGCCGACCAATTTTCCAGCCTTGCGGATGGGCGAGAGCGTCACGAGAATAACCTGCCCATAAGGCTTGGCCTCATAATGAAACGGCTCTGTCCGCCCCTCCGAGAACTTTTGCAGCATTAAATCAAATTTTTCATTCGTGGTTGGCTTCTTATGATGCCGATGAATATCCGTGCCGATATATTCAGGCTTCCGGTCAAGTACCTTAGTGGAATAGTTATTATAATACAGGAGAGTCCCTTGCGGGTCGAAAATGGTCACCCCCACTTCCAGGCAATCCATGGCCAGGATAACCAGCTCATCCAATTTAATTTTGTTTTCCCCTTCCTCCATTTGCCTCCTCCCGTTCCAGGGCGACCTCACTTCTTCTTGCCCGGGCTGTTCCCCTTCTTTTTGGTCCCGGCTTTGGCGGGGACCGGGGCCGGGGTCAGGGGGGTAAACAGGTTGACCGTGAGCATGCCGATAAAAAAGCCCCCCAGGTGCGCCATCCAGGCCACCGTGCCGCCGTTCCTCAGGCCGTAGAACTGCAGCGCCAGCCACAGCCCCAGCCAGATAACCGCGGGAATGTACACCGTCTCCGGCCGCAGCCGCCAGAAGACGATGGTCAGGATATGGGATTTGGGCAGCCGGATCAGGTAACCGCCCAGAACCCCGGCGATGGCGCCGCTGGCCCCGATCAACGGCACGGCCAGGCTGGAGGCCGCCAGTACGTGAAAGATGCAGGCAAAAAAGCCGCAGAACAGGTAAAAACCCAGAAACCGCCCGGGTCCCAGGTCATCCTCCAGGGCTTCCCCAAAGACCCAGAGGAACCACATGTTGCCGATGAGGTGGACCCACCCGGCATGGAGGAAGAGGGAGCTGAACATGGTGGGCAGCAGCCACACGGACTGGCGGAGGCT
The DNA here is from genome assembly GCA_052139855.1 of Desulfobaccales bacterium. Classification (GTDB taxonomy): domain Bacteria; phylum Desulfobacterota; class Desulfobaccia; order Desulfobaccales; family 0-14-0-80-60-11; genus 0-14-0-80-60-11. Next base: position 9,608 of record JBKQVS010000085.1, on the reverse strand, counting down.
CAAGACCTGGAGCCGGCTCAGTTTGGAGGCCACTGCGCCTTTGTTGTAGAACAGGTCCGTGGCCGCCTGGGGCCCGATGTGGAGTTGATAGAGGAAGATCGCCAGGTTAACGACGATCAGCCCCACGGTGACCCAGGGCCACCGGTGTTTGGCCGGGGCCCCGCGGATGGGAATCATGCGGCGGCTCCGGGGTTCAACCCCTGGAGCCCGGCCCCCATGAGGACAACTCGCCCCGGATGACGCGGCGCGGTGCAACTGGCGGTGGACACCATAAATTTCGGCTCAAGGCTCCCGTTATGACCGCGGGTGGGGATACGGGAAGGTTGATCCCCCTGCCCTGCCCCACAACCCCGCACATTGTATCTTAATGCCCCTGGCCTGTCCAGGGCCGGGAAGCGCGCAGTTGACAAGGGGGGGAGTTTCGAATAAATAGAATACATGGTTCGGCCGAAAAGGAAATTATACCTTCGGACGTTTGGCTGCCAGATGAACGTGGCCGATTCCGAGCTGATGGCTCAGGTTTTAGGGGAGCACTACGACCTGACGTCCCGGGCCGAGGACGCGGACCTCTACCTGATCAACACCTGCGCCATCCGGCGCAAATCCGAGGAGAAAGTGCGCAGTCTCCTGGGCAGTTTGAGGCCGCTGAAGCGGGCCCGCCCCGAGCTCATCCTGGGCGTCGGGGGCTGCGTGGCCCAGCAGGAAGGCGAGCGGTTGCTGGCTTTCGCCCCCCATCTCAACCTGGTCTTCGGCACCAAAGGCATCTACCGGCTGCCGGAATTGGTGGACCGGGCCGCCCGGGGGGAGCGGGTGGTGGACGTGGCCCTGGGGCGGGACTGCCCCGAGCTGCCTCACCGTACCTTCTCGCCCGGGACGGTCCAGACCATGGTGACCATCATGCGGGGCTGCGACAACTTCTGTTCCTTCTGCGTGGTGCCTTATGTGCGGGGCCGGGAGGCCAGCCGGGAGCCCGGCGCCATTGTGGACGAGGTTACCGCCTTTCTGGACGCCGGCGGCCTGGAAGTAACCCTCCTGGGCCAGAACGTCAATTCCTACGGCCGGGGCTTACCCGAGCCCATGACTTTTCCTCGGCTGCTGCGGCGTCTCAATGCCCTGCCCAATCTTACGCGGCTGCGGTTCGCCACCTCTCACCCCCGGGACCTGTCGCCGGAGCTGATCCAGTCCTTCGGCGAGCTGCCCGCCCTGTGCGAACATCTCCATCTGCCGGTGCAATCCGGCGCCAACCGGGTCCTGGCAAAGATGAATCGGGGTTACACCCGGGAACACTACCTGGAAAAGGTCGCCGCCCTCAGGCGGGCCTGCCCCGGCATCGCCCTGTCCACCGATCTGATCGTGGGCTTTCCCGGGGAAACCGAGGCGGACTTCCTCGAGACCCTTGACCTGATGCGGGAGGCCGGCTTCGACCAGGCTTTCTCCTTTAAATATTCCCCGCGCCCCCAGACGCGGGCCGCTGCTTTTGCCGATCAGGTGCCGGAAGACGTCAAGGCCGAGCGTCTGGCTCGCCTGCAAGCCGTGCAGGATGGACTTACCCGGAAGGCCCACGCCCGTCTGGTGGGCCAGGAGCAGGAGGTCCTGGTGGAAGGCCGCAGCAAGCGCTCCCCCCAGGATTTGTCCGGACGGCTCCGGACCAACCAGGTTGTCAACTTCACCGGACCCCGGGAATTGGTGGGACGTCTGGCCCGGGTTGCCATAACCGAGGCTCACCCCCATTCTCTCAAGGGCCGGTGGGTCGAGGGTTCTCCACCTCGTGACCGTGGGGAGGAACGCCTGAGGACATCCCCAAGGGAGGTATCATGCTCAGAGAGATGACGGTTTCCGGGTTGACCATCGACCCCTTCACCAACAGTCCCATCATGATCCTCAAAGATGTGGACTCGGACAAGGCGGTCCCCATCTGGATCGGTTTACTGGAAGCCACCGCCATCGCCAGTGAGCTGGAGAACATCAAGTTCTCCCGGCCCATGACCCATGATCTGTTGAAAAACATCATGGAGCTCATGGAGACGACGGTGACCAAGGTGGAAGTCTGCGACCTGAGGGACAACACCTATTTCGCCCTCATCTATATCATCCGGGACGGCGTCGAAGTGAGCATCGACGCCCGGCCCAGCGACGCCATCGCCATCGCCCTGCGCACCAAGGCCCCCATCTTCGTGGCCGAAGTGGTGATTCAAAAGGCCCGGCGGGTGGACCTGTCCGCCAAAGAGGCCATCACCACCGAGGACGCCAAGAAGTGGACCGAAGTGCTGGAAGGCCTGGACCCGGAAGATTTTGGCAAGTACAAGATGTAAAGAGAGTATCCAGTTTTTGGTTGAAAAACAGCTAGCCTGATCCTCACTCGCCTGTACCCCTTCCGGCTGTCACCCGCCGGCGCGGCCTCCTGATTAATTCGCCACTGGCAATCTTCTCCGGAATATGGTATAAAATTATAATATTTCCTTACTAGGGCTTCTGGGAACGGTCCGGGTATTTCTGGTTGCTTCACTAAAAACGAAAAACCAAAAACGAAAAACCGCCCTTATGATAGACCTCCATACGCACTCCCTGTACAGCGACGGCGAGCTGATTCCTGCGGAGCTCTGGCGCCGGGCCCAGGTGAAGGGCTACCGCTATCTCGCCATCACCGACCACGTGGATGCCTCCAACTTCGAGGTGGTCTTCACCCGCCTGAAAACCGCGGCCCTGAGCCTCAACCGGGGCGACTACCCGGTGCTCATCCCGGGGCTGGAGTTCACCCACCTGCCCCCGGCCCTCATCGCCCCCCTGACCGCCCAGGCCCGGGCCCTGGGGGTGCCGCTCATCGTGGTCCACGGCGAGAGCCTGGCGGAGCCGGTGGCCCCGGGCACCAACCGGGCCGCCATCGAGGCCGATATCGATATCCTGGCCCACCCCGGCCTCATCACTCTGGAGGAAGCCGCCCGGGCCCGGGAGCGGGGCGTCTATCTGGAGATCTCGGCCCGCAAAGGCCACGCCCTGGCCAACGGCCACGTGGCCCGGACCGCCCAGGAAGTCGGCGCCTCCCTGCTGGTCAATACCGACTCCCACAGCCCCTCGGACCTCATCACCCGGCACCAGGCGGAACGCATCGCCCGGGGCGCCGGCCTCACCGAGGCTGCGGTCCACACCCTCTTCGCCGACGCCGAGAACCTGGCGAGACGGTTGGCGGAGCTGTAGGGAAAAGGCAAGAAAAAGAATTTGGGGGAACCCCGCTTTTTTAGAAAAAGCGAGGTTCCCCCAAACCCCCTCCTGGAAAAATAGACCTGTAGAGTGCGCCCTGCGCACCATCCTTGTAGCCTCCGCAAACAGTCCTTATGGGGCGGCCTCTGGCAGCCATAATGATATGACGCCTCCCCTCAATGCCTCTCCGAATCTTGCCATGCTATCAAGATTATTTGCCAATTTCCGGGTTATCGTGGTTTAATAGGTTCAATGGGCCAAATGCTTGCAGAATTTTGCATAAATCCGGGAATCCGGCTTAAACGCCTGGGGCTCACGGTGTTGGAATTCTTCCTGCCGCGCTTGTGCCTCTTCTGCGAGGCGGCGGTGGGGGAAGAGGCCGCGGTGGCGGTCTGCCCGGAGTGCGCGGCCCAGATCCAGTGGGTGGCAAGCCCCCTGTGCACCTGCTGCGGCAGGATGTTTGCCGAGCCAGGCGGACCCGATCGCGTCTGCGGGGACTGCCAGACGGATTCGCCCCCCTTCACCCGGGCCCGGGCCGCGGCCATTTATGACCACGACGGCCCCGTGGCCGCGGCCATCACCCGCTTCAAGTTCGGACGCCGGATGGCCTTTCTCCCGGTGATGCAGAGTTGGCTGCAGCGGCCCCTGTGCCGGGAACTGGTAGCCAACGCCGATCTCCTGGTCCCTGTGCCCCTGCACCCGAAACGGATTAAACATCGGGGCTTCAACCAGGTCCTGCTCCTGGCCCAAGCCTTTCCCGAGGCGGCGCTGGCCCGGGAGGCGGTGGTCCGCACCCGCCACACCGCGCCCCAGGTGGGCCTCAACCCCAAGGAGCGCCGGGACAACGTCAAGGGGGCCTTTGCGGTGCCCGACCCGGGGTTGGTGAAGGGCAAGAGCGTGCTCCTCATTGACGACCTCTTGACCACCGGCTCCACCGTGAAAGAGTGCGCCCGGGTCTTGCGCCGGGCCGGGGCCCGGCAGGTGGAGGTCCTCACCGTGGCCCGGGTGAGGTATGATTGAACAGCCGGGGAAAAAGGGAAAGAGGCGAAGAGGCGAAAAAAGCAGTTCATCTAGGGTGCGCCCCGCGCACCCTAAGCTCATCCGGTTCCCAAGATGCAAGAGAAACCGTGGGTGATAAATTCATGACTACCTGCAGCACCAGCCATAAAGTGGTGGATCGAGAGGCCGCGGCCCGGTGGGTTCAGGAGCGCAAGGATGAGGGCCAGAAGGTGGTCTTCACCAACGGCTGCTTCGACCTGCTGCACCCGGGCCACGTGCGCTACCTGGAGGAGGCCCGCTCCCTGGGGGACGCCCTCATCGTGGGAGTCAATGCCGACGCCTCGGTGACGCGCCTTAAGAAAGGCCCCGGCCGCCCCCTCACCCCGGAGGCCGACCGGGCCCGGGTCCTGGCCGCCTGCGCCTGCGTGGACCGGGTGGTGCTGTTTGCCGAAGACACCCCTCTGGCCCTCATCACCCTGCTGGCCCCCGACCTCCTGGTCAAAGGCGGCGACTACCGACTGGACGAGATCCTGGGCCGGGAAGTGGTCGAAGCCCGGGGCGGCCGGGTGGTCGCCCTGCCTTTTGTGCCGGGCTATTCCACCACCGGGCTCATCGACCGCATCCGTTCCGGAATTTGACCGGCGTCCCGCCCATCGGTGGCGCGTCTTTGCATCGGTGTCACAAGCCTTCAGCCGGTTTGTCGCACCGGCAAGATGCCGGTGCCACCCAAGACTTTTCAGGTCAGTTCCGCTTGAGCCTGCGGCTCACCCATAAATTATGAAAAGTTCATGATGGGCATATCCCCAACTTTGAACTTTGAACTTTGAACCTGGAACTTTTCGCAGCAGCGGTAGAAGGAGGGATGGCAATGGCAATCAGCCGGTTTATCTTGCCGGCGATCACGGTGCTGCTGCTGGGCCCCTGGACCCACGGCGGCGCCGCCATGGCCGCCCCCATTTACCCCATTTTGGCCTTTAACGACTTTTATCACGACAGTAAACCCTCCGGCTATTTCCTGGGCGGGTCTGCCGACGGCCACTGGCTGCAACCCGAGGCCGCGGCCGCTTTGATCCCGGGAGGCGAAAAATATCGCCTCTACACCTTGACCGGCGAGGTGGGGGCCAGCGTCGGCAACAAGCCGGCCAAGGGCGAAGAAGGGCCGTGCTCCGACACGTGGTACGTAACCCTGGCGCCCTTCCCGGCCGGCCGCGGCAGCCTGGTGGCGGTGGGCGGTCCCTGGAACGCCATGCCGCGCCCCGTCAAAATCACCGGCACCGAACAGCAGGTCTATAAAGCGGCGGCCGCCGAGATTTTAAAGAGTAAAGGGATCGCCAACCCCAAAGTCAATCTCACCCAGGTGCTCCGGGTTGACCTGGACGGCGACGGGGTGGAGGAGGTCTTGGTCAGCGCCACCAATTATGAAGGATTCAAGCCCGGAGGCGGCATGAAGCCCAATGCCCGGGCCGGCGACTACTCCCTGGTGTTCCTCCGCAAAGTGATGCAGGGGAAGGTAGTCACGAGCATCATCACCGGAGAGTACTACCCCCAGGCCAAAGAATTCAATGCCCCGGCCGAGCACCGGGTCATTGGGGTCCTGGACCTCAATGGGGACGGCATCCTGGAGATCGTCCTGTCCGGGCGCTACTATGAAGGGGATTGGGTCGAGGCCTACCGCGTCGACGGCGCCAAACTCATCAAGCTGTGCAGCATGGGATGTGGCGCCTGAAGCGACCGGGGGCCATCAGCATAAATCCGCGGCAAGACATCTTACCCTTTCTATCCGGCTCACCTGGTGGTATATTTTCTCCATTAATCCACTGAACTTCTGGGGAGAGCTATGGCAGTGCGGCTGGAAATCGGCTGGCATCCCGACCTGGCGGACGCGGAAGGCGAAGGGGTGCGCCGCCAGGCCCGGGAATATTTCGGCCTGGACCTCACCTCCGTCCGGGTGCTGCGGGTCCTCATGCTGGATGTGGACTTGCCCCAGGACGCCTTGGAGGCGATCCGCACCGGCATCTTCACCCATCCCACCACCCAGATATCCGGGTTCGCCCCCCTGGCGCAGGATTTTCACTGGGCCATCTGGGTGGGCTTCAAGCCCGGGGTGCGGGATACGGCCGGGGATGTGGCCCGGGAAGCCATGGAGGCCTTTCTGGGGCGGCCGCTGCCCCAGGGGGCCGCGGTCTATACCTCCAAGCTCTTCCTGTTTACCGGCGAGGACCTCACCGAGTTCCAGGTCGCCAAGCTCGCCAAAGAACTCCTGGCCAACGACATGATCCAGGAATTCCGGATATTTTCGCACCAGACCTGGGACCCAGGCACCGGGGTGGGGATTATCCTGCCCCGGGTGGAACTGGCCCACACCCCGGCGGTGGCGGTCTTTGAGATCGCCGGGCCGGAGGACCTCAGGGAACTGAGCCGCCGGCGCTACCTGGCCCTGCGCGATGCCGATCTGCCGGTCATCCTCAATTATTTTCAGCGCCCCGAAGTCAAGGCCAGGCGCGCCGCGGTGGGACTGGCGGCCCCCACCGATGTGGAACTGGAATACCTGGCCCAGGCCCGGAGCGACCACTGCAACCACAACACCTTCCGGGGCCGCTTCCTCTATCATGATCTGGCGACCGGCGAAACCTTCACCCTGGATAACCCCTTCAAGGCGTGCATCGAGGCGCCCACCCGGGAGATCGCCCGGCACAAGGACTGGGTGGTGTCGGTGCTGTGGGACAACGCCGGGGTGGGGCGCCTCGACGCCGAGTTCTCCTATGTGATCAAGGGCGAAACCCACAATTCCCCCTCCAATCTGGAGGCTTACGGCGGTTCCCTCACCGGCATCGTGGGGGTCTACCGCGACCCCCTGGGCACCGGCAAAGGCGCCCGCCTTATCGGCGGCATGTACGGCTTTTGCGTGGGCCCCCGGGACTATGCCGGGCCTTTAAAACCCCGGCTCCACCCCCGGCGGCTGCTGGACGGCGTCATCGAAGGCGTCAAGGACGGCGGCAACAAGAGCGGGGTGCCCACTGTGGGCGGCACCCTCTACTTTGATCCGTCCTACCTGGGCAAGTGCCTGGTCTTCGTGGGCGCGGTGGGACTCCTGCCCAACGAGATCAACGGGCAGCCCGGGGCCGAGAAGGCGGCCCGGCCCGGCGACCTCATCGTCACCTGCGGCGGCCGGGTGGGCAAGGACGGGATTCACGGCGTGACCGCCTCCTCGGAAGTGTCGTCTCCGGGCACCCCGGCCGGCCACGTCCAGATCGGCGACCCCTACACCCAAAAGAACATGCACGATTTCCTCCTGGAGGCGCGGGACCAGGGCCTCATCACCTTCATCACCGACTGCGGCGGCGGCGGGCTGTCGTCGGCGGTGGGGGAATCGGCCCGGATGGCCGGCGGCGGGGAGATCTGGCTCGAAGCGGTGCCCCTGAAATACCCGGGCCTGGACCCCTGGGAAATCTGGGTATCCGAATCCCAGGAGCGCATGGTGGTGGCCGTGGCGCCGGCGCATGAGGCCGGCTTCAAGCGCCTGGCCCTGAAGCACGCGGTGGAGGTCTCCGTCATGGGCCGTTACACCGATACCGGCGTCCTGGAGGTGAAGTACCAGGGCCGCACCACTGCGTTTATGGACCTGTCGTTCCTGGAGGAGGACTTCCCTCCCTGGGAGTTCGAAGCCCGGTGGCTGCCGCCGGAGCTCCGCCTGACCGAGCCGGTGTTGAGCGAGCCCGCCGATCACCTGGGCGCCCTCCTGGCCCTGCTGGACCGCCCCAATATCTGCTCCCGGGAGTGGATCACCCGCCAGTACGATCACGAAGTCCAGGGGGCCAGCGTCATCAAACCCCTGGGCGGCGGGGCGGCGCCGGTGCCCGGCGATGCGGCGGTGTTGCGGCCCCGGCCTGATTCTTATAAAGGGCTGGCCCTGAGCCTGGCCCTGAACCCGGCCTATTCCCAGATCGACACCTACCACATGACCGCAGTGACCATCGACGAGGCGGTGCGGCGGCTGCTGGCGGTGGGCGGCAGCCTGGCCCATATCGGCGGGGTGGACAATTTCTGCTGGCCCAGCGTCGAGTCCCACCCCCAACACAACCCGGACGGGGAGTATAAGGCGGCGCAACTGGTGCGGGCCTGCCTGGCCCTCAAGGACCTGTGCCGGGCTTACGACATCCCCTTGCTGTCCGGCAAGGACAGCATGTACGTGGATGGCGTCTTGCCCGGGGCCTTTGGGGAGACGCACCGGGTCAGCGGCCTGCCCACCCTGTTTTTCACCGCGGTGAGCGTCCTCCCTGACCTCAGGCGCGCCCTGAGCCTCGAGTGGAAGCGGCCCGGCGACCTCATCTACCTGGTGGGCGACACCGGGCCTGACCTGGGAGGGTCGGAGTTTTACGAGCTTATGGGATACGTGGGGCTGAGCGTCCCTCAGGTTAATCCCGAGGCCTTCCTGGCCTACTACCGTCTCTTCGAGCAGGCCGGCCGGGAGGAACTGCTGGCCTCGGCCCACGGCCTCTACCGGGGCGGCCTGGCGGTGCATCTGGCCGCCTCCAGCCTGGCTGCGGGGCTGGGGCTGGATGCGGACCTGAGCCGGGTGGCGCCGGAGTCTCCGGACTACGCGGCGCTCTATTCCGAATCGGCCGGGCGGTTTCTGGTGAGCGTGGACCCGGCGCAGGCTAACCGCCTGGAAGAGCTTTTTAAAGGGCAACCCCTGACCTTAATCGGCCGGGTGGGGGATGGCGCCGCCTTCACAATTTCCCGGCACGGCCGGACCCTGGTGGAGGCTCCCCTGGCCGACTTGAGAACCGCCTGGGAGCGCCGCTTCGGCAGGCTGATATGAGAAAGGGGCGATTTCTGTTATAATTTATTGTAGGCCCTTACAAACCTAAATAGGGGAGATACGGACAATGAGTTCACCAAGCCTCTTGGATACATTATACCACGCAATCCTGATACGCATGGTGAATTCGGGTCGTGCACCCCATTATACAGAGTTAGCAGGGGAGCTGAAGATTCCGGTTGAGAAAGCTCGAGAGGCTCTGCACGACCTGGTGGCCATGGGAATTCCAGGAATCTGGTTATTTCCTGACACAGACTATATCAGCAGTTTTGCACCGTTCAGTAATCTCCCCACTCAATATCGAATCACTGTGGATGGTGAGCAGAAGTGGTTTGGTCAGTGAGGTTTTGAGTCGCTGGCAGTTTGCTGGCTTTTCCCGGGGAAGGTAGTCCGGATTGACGCCCCGTGCCTTGATTGCGGTTTACCGGTTCAAATTGAAATCCAGGATGGGCGGCTATTGACGGTGGAGCCCGAAGAAACTTTAGGGTACGTTGCGGTGCCATTCTCGAAATGGATGGACCGTCTCCCACATGCGTGAAGCACCATGAATCTCTTCCGGTCGGAAGAGCACATCCGTAACTGGACCAAG
>JBKQVS010000084.1:0-34889 GCA_052139855.1 Desulfobaccales bacterium | reverse complement strand
GGGGATGGGGGTTTGGGGGAAGGGGTAGGGGCCGTGGACCCATAGCCCCTTCCCCCAACCATTTCCTCAGCGGTTATAAATCTTCGGAAACCGGTTTTTCCAGCGCCGGTGGAGCCAGAGCCATTGTTCCGGGCAGCTCCGGACCCAGGCCTCGATGGTCCGGCTCTGGAGTTCCAGGTGGCGCTGGATGTCGGCCTCGGGGTCGGCGGTCTTGGTCAGGGGCAGCGGCGGTAAGATCACCATGAGGTGGCGCCCGTCCGCCAGGCGCCGGGACAGGGTGGGCAGGACCGGCACCCCCCGGCGGGCCAGGAGGGCCGCCACCGGGGTGGTGCGGGCCGGGTGGCCGAAAAAGTTCACCAGGAGACCTCCCGCGGTGGTGGTGTTCTGGTCGATGATAATCCCCACTGACCGGTTCTGGCGCAGGTGCCCCAGGATCCCTTTCAGGCCTTTCTGCTTGACCACCATGGAGTTGCCGCCCCGCTGCCTGAGATACCGGGCCAGCCTGGCGGCCCACGGGTGGTCCATTTCCCGGCCCACCACCGCTACGGGCCGGTACTTCAGACCGTAGCCCATCACCGTGTACTCCCAATTGCCGGCGTGGGCCGCGATGGCCACCATCCCCCTGCCCTGGGCCAGAGCGGCCTGGACGTGCTCCTCGCCCAGGATGATCACCTTCCGGCGGATGACCGACAGCGGCGCCAAGAGCAGTTCGCAGACTTCCCAGGCGAAGCGCACAAAATGGCAGAAAACCCCGCGGGCCAGGCGCTGGCGCGCCTCGGGGCTGAGGGTCCCGCCGTAGGCGAACTCCAGGTTGGCCAGGGTGATGCGCCGGTGCCGCCGGTCCAGGCGGTACCAGAGAGCCGCCAGGCTCCGCACCAGCCAGTTGCCGCAGCCGCATCGCTCATGGGCCGCCCCTGTCGTTGTGGTCACGGGTGGCTCCCGGAGGACACCATGGCCGGCTCCGCCTTCGCCGCCCGGGCCTTGCGCTTAGCGGCAGGCGGCTGACGCCGGCCATAGAGCCGCACCGCCTCTTCGCCTACCAGGTCGGCAATCCGGGCCATGAGGAGCCGGACCGCCACCTCCTTGCCGCCGTGGTAGGCCGCCTTGCGGCCCCAGTACCAGGGATTGGCATAATTAATGGCGGTCCAACCCCACCGCGCCGCGGTGTCCAGATGGTGACGCTTGATGAAGGCATAGCCCCAATGGTGTTTGAGGGTTTGATACATCTCGTGATAGCGCACCACCGTCGCCAACTCCACATCCTTAAAGGGCCGCATGGGCATGGTGTTCAACCAGGCGGCCAGCCGGGTCCCCACCCGGTTGTGGAGCGCCACCAGGTCAGCCAGGGAGGCCTTGAGTTCCGGCCGGTCGTCGTCGGGATAGTAAGCCCGGGCGATCGCCTTGATCAACTCCAGGGACATCTCGTTGATGCCCTTAAAGGAAAGAACGGTGCCCGGCAACCATTTGAGCAGGTAGTGGCGGCGGTAACTGCGGATGACCGCAAGGGCCGCCCGGTCTTCGGCGCGGGAATCCGGCAGGCTGAGCCTGACCGCCTCCGGGTCTGTCTCCTGCCGCAGCAGGTCCTGGATGACCTGGTGCCGGGTCCAGAGGCGCACCGCCAGCAAAGATGCCCCCCAGAGCGCCAGCAGCGCCGCGCTGGCCAGAAATACCCAATGATAAGCCAGGGAGAAATTCATAATGGCGGCAGAGCAGCTCCCGGTCCCCGGGGCGGGGGCGTCGAGCCAAAGCCATAACCGGTGGGGGCTGCCTGAACGGAGTTCATCCCCTGCCCTCCCCTTCCCGGCGCAGGCGCAAGACTTCGTACACCGCCTCAACCTCGGCGGCCATCTGTTCCATGGAAAACTTCTCTATCACCAGATCCCGTCCCCGGCGCCCCATCTGGGCGCGATAATCCGGGTCCGCCAGCAGTCGGCCCATGGCCTGGGCCAGGGCCCGGGGATTCCGGGGGGGTACCAGCAGGCCAGTCTCTTCATGGACGATCACTTCCGGAATGCCGCCCACGGTGGTGCCCACCACCGGCCGGGCCATGGCCAGGGCCTGGAGGAGGGACTGGGGGACCCCTTCGTTGGCGTAAGACGCCAGGATCTTCACGTCCATCAGGGCAAACCACGGCGCCACCTGGTCCCGAAAGCCCGCCAGGCGCACCCGGTGCTGCAGGCCCAGTTGGGCGATTTTCTCTTCGATCACCACCCGGTAGGGACCCTCCCCCACCAGGAGGAGAAAGGCCCGGGCGCCTTCCTGGAGAAGCGCATGGAAGGCCTCCAAAAGATCGAGGTGGCCCTTCCAGGAGCGCAGCACCGCCACGCTGCCGAATACGAAGGCATCGGCGGGAATCTGAACTTGGGCCAGCAACTCCCGGCTTTTATCCTGGGGGGCAAACTCCGCCAGTTCCACCCCGGTGGGGATGGAAAAGATCCGGCGGGCCGGCACCCCCAGGCGCTCCACGAGCAAATCCTTGGTGACCTTCCCGGTGGTAATGATGGCCGCAGGGGTCTGGTAGAGCCACCGGGTGGGGCGATTGTCCCTGACCCGGGTGGACAGATGCCGGGTGCGCACCAAGAGGGGCCGGGCCCGCGAGCTCCGCCAGGCCAGGGTCCCCACCCAGGAATCCAGGGAGCTGTGGGTGTTCAAAATGTCGAACGCCCCCTCGCCCAGATAACGGCGCAGCCCGACCCAGGCCCCGAGGTTGCGGATGCCGCCGAAAACCAGGGGGGTCACCGGGAAATTCTGCAACCGGGCCCGCCGGTACAATTCTCCCCGGGGATCACAGACAAAGGCCGGACGGTGGCCGCGCCGGCGCATGGCCAGGGCTTCCACCAGGATGCGCCGCTCCTGCCCGCCCCAGCCCAGGGAGGCCTCAGTGTGCAGGATGGCTAAAGACTTTTTGGGGGGGTTACCAAGCATGGAAGCTGCCCATCCTTGTCACGTCAGCTCTTCGACGCACTGCAGCCGCCCTCAACGGGGTTGCCCCGGCGCCAGAGGTCCAGGTAAAGTTCTTCCAGCCGTTTAAGCATGGCCTCCAGGGAATACCGCTCTGCCACGGTGCGCCGGGCCGCGCCCCCCAGACGCCGCCGCGCCTCCGGTTGACGGGCCAAATCCAGGATGGCCCGGGCCAGGGCTTCGGAGTCGCCGGGCGCCACCAGGCAGCCGTTAACGCCGTCCGTGACGGCCTCCCGGGAACCGCTCACCCGGGTAGCCACCACGGGCAGACCCGCGCCCATAGCTTTCAACAGCGCCAGGGGCAGGCCCTCCCACAGGGAGGGGTGCACGAAGAGATCCAGGGCGCGATAGATTTCGGGCAGGTCCCGCCGGGTGCCGAGAAACCGCACCGTGCCCTCCAGGCCCAGGTCTCGGACCTGGCGCCGTAAATCCTCCTGCCGTCGCCCTTCTCCTATCAGAAGAACCACCAGGTCCGGAATCTGCCGGCGCACCTCCGGCAGCGCCGCCAGCAGGTGGGTATGCCCTTTCTGCTCCTCCAGGCGGCCCACGGCGCCGATGACCAGCTCCTCCCCTGACAACCCTAACCGCTCCCGGGCCTCGCCCCGGCTCAGGGGCGGGTCCAGTTCGGCCAGGGGAATGCCGTAGGGCATCAGCGTAAGGCGGGAGGCCGGCACTCCGTCGTACCGGCGCACGTCCTGCCACACCTGGGCGCTCCCCACCAGCACCCGGTCCGTGGCCCACCCCAGGAGAAAATTCCACAGGCGGCGGTGGAATTTAACCTGGGTATAGGAATTGTGCACCGCGGCCACTACTGCCGGGAGTCCCAACCCCAGCGACCCCAGGCGGCCATAGAGGTTGGGGTGGTAGAGGTGGGTGTGAAGGATGTCCGGTGGACCGGCTTTGAGCAGGCGCCGCACCGGGCTCACGACCCGCCAGGCAGAGGTCCGTTTGATATCCAGCCCCAGACTGACTACCTCATAGCCCTGGCCCCGAAGTTCCAGGCCAACCGGGCCGGGGGGGCCGAGGGTGGCCACCGAGACCGCGAACCGATTGGGATCGAGGCCCCGAACGATGGCCGCCACCAGGTCTTCGGCGCCGCCCACCGGCATGGTCGTCAGGAGATGGAGCACCTTAAGGCGCCTGGCCGGGAACCCCGGTGACGCCGGAGGCTGCCCGGCACTGGCTCGATTTCGCTGCAGCCGCACGGCTCTCGTGGGTTCCCCGTCCTTTCCTGCCGCGGCCGGCGCCCTCTGGCCATTCCCGCCGCAGAGTTGCCTTGCTTCCCGGCGGTGACGCGGCCCGCCTCATCTGCCATTATAGCAGAACTTCAGATGAAATTGGTACATCCTCATGCTGGATGGCGGTGAGGCGCCACGCTTCCTGGCCCGCCGGGATTGAGAGGCAGGCACCGCAAGATCTCGGAGGTGGACCCAGAAATTTGCGGCGCCAGGACTTGACAGGCCGCCATGGTTTTGTTACCTATTCAATTGGGCGTGGGGCTGTAGCTCAGCTGGAAGAGCACTTGAATGGCATTCAAGGGGTCAGGGGTTCAAATCCCCTCAGCTCCACCACTTTTTAGCAATAAATAAGGCAAGTTACAGGCGGAGTCCCTGAACTTGCCTTTTCCTTTTTGGGGCAACGTGCACATTACGTGCACAATTTTTGATTTAGGCGGGAAAAGGGGGGATTGTTTCGGGGCTATCTAACCCTTGCCCCCCCCCACAATCGACCGTCCTGGGGGTTCTCAAGGGGTCATTTCTGGCGGGGAAGTGGCTACCATGCCGCCGGGGGCTCATTAAGAAATGGGAGAAGATCGGGCTTGAAAGGAAGGTCTTAGGAATTTGGCTACCCCTATGACCCCCAGGAAGCCAAGCGCCGGAGGGCCTGGGGGGTGGGTTGTTGCCCTTGGTTGGCGAAACGACAATATATCCCCCCGAAAGCGAAATGAAATTTGGGTAAATTGTCCATAAAAATCTGAACCAAATATTTCTACAAATCCTCTTAGTCCTTATAATTTTCTGTAATTCCTGGGCCAAGGATGCTAAAGGTTTATAAGAGGTTACAGACTTATGGACGCACCTCTTGAAATCTGCATTTGTCTATATGTCAGGAGGGAAATTTAGGATTTTCTTTTAGGGTCACTGAAAGGTGCTTTAGGAGGGGCAAAATGGGAATCTTTGATTTTCTAAAAAAACTATCAGGCAAGAAAAGCAGCGAACATTCCCTTTCAAAATATAAACTCTTGATGTGCGCAAATTGTTTTAATCCTATGACACAAGATGAAAAGGTTTGTAGTGATTGCGGTCATAATCAAGATAATCAAGTGATAAAAAAACAGACTAATATTGAGCAAATGATCTACGGCTCTTTTGTGGAATTTTATGACAAGAATGCTTATATTGCGCTGACAAATTCATTTAATGACTATATTGAAAGATGGGATAATACCAGAAAGTTATTTAATGATAAAAAAAAGGTAAATCAAATATATATTGAGTTATTTGTATTACAGTTAACCTTAAAGACCAATTTATTTTTTATGCATTATTCCAAACATCCACACTTTAAGGAGTTCAGTGATCTATTATCTACGAAAGTCTCTGAAATAATAATTAAACTGTGCACTGTTAATGAAGAACAATGCATATTTATGAATAGCTTATTTAACTATCGTAGCAATCTATATTTTGTACTCTTACAGGATCAAGACTCTTTACATAGAATTGCTGATGTATTAGTGTTTATTACAGGATTCATAGACTCGGGGCATTGGAAAACAATAATAGACCTGGACCCCGATATTGATATGTTTATTAAAGAAAAATTTACTTTATTTCCAAGCATCCATGCCCACTTAAATTGTTATATTCACATAGTTAATATCGTTTACCCATACAAATTGCTTCTTAACAAATGGGAGATTTCAGGATAAGAGAGAGGTTTATAAATCACCTGATTAAAATATATGAGAAACCACAACTCTTCATTACTATTCAATCTTAACAGCCTGCACTTCCTTTAAGTGCACCATTTTTGTTTTTGATTAATCCTTCCATTTCGGCACTCTTTTGAATGGACGCAATTAACTGACAATAATCCTTGACAAAAGTGTTTTTATTTTGTATATTGATATTATTACATTGTCAGTGAAATGAGCTAAAAGAGGTTAAAATAGCAAGCGGGATACATCTAAGTATCTAATATATTAATAATATAGCATCAATATCTTCATAATGTCTTAATTTCTGTTAGATTTAGCTAAAAAAGCTCTCTTTTCTTCATTTTTCATCATTTTTTAGAAATTCCATTATTAATTTAAATTTATCTCTTAGCTCTAAGAGTGAAAAAGAGTGAAAAACCATTAATCTTCTGAGTGATTCCCGCCAGATTTTTATCGACATCGCTGCAACTATCAGCTCTCTCTCCCCCACCTCAAACAAGGGTTCAAGTGCCGCCCTTATCAAGTCACTTACAGAACACTCATAAGCAAAAGCTGCAAACTTGAGTTTATCCTCTTGTTTTTGACTTAGCCGGAGCGCTATCTGACGGTCAAGGTGTCTTTTCATTTTCTCTCTCCCCTCTCCCCCGCCTCTTTCAAGTTCGCCCTTGTCAAGAGACCCTCTTGTTTCGTTAAATCAAAAATTGTTCAATTTTAATTTGTCAGAACACCCGTGAACTAACAAACGGATAATTCAATTTTTCAATTTATTTAGTTTTTTTGTTTAAAATAAACGGAAATAGACAGAATATGCTATTTTATCAATTATATAAAATAGTTAGCTACACCCATCTGTATATATAATATAGGTAATCTATGTAGACCATGTAACCTGTAATCCGTGTAATCTTTGTAGTCCGTGTAAACCCAGTAGCCCCCCGGACTACCGGTTTACATGGGTTTAGCCGGTGTAGTCCCTAAAAATGGCTTAACCATGCGGGTTTTATCCCCCCGGACTACGGGACTACCGGTTTACAAAGGTTATAATTCATCATCCGGGGGCGGGGGTGGGGATAGGGAATAAGTGCCATTTTCGGCCATTAAAACCCCACCGTCGGCCATTCTTCTTAAAGTGGTCTTGATGGTGGAATTGTTCTTCTTAAGTTTCTCAGCTACCTGTCCAGGGGTCATAGGTCCATTTTCCTTGATTGTGTCAATTATCGCCTGTCTCTCTGGGCTTAGTTTTGCCTCTTTGGAGTCTTCCAGGTCCAGGAGTTCCCACTTTCCGCCAGAGAATTTCAAGTCCAGCTCTTGATCTTCAATATCACGGCCAGTGATGGTCAGAATCGCATCTTTTCCCCTACCGCTCCTGGTTAATATGGCTATAGAATCAGCCGTTCCTGCTATGCCGTAGCTGCCAGAGACAGTAGCTAAAATATCGTCTGCCTTTTGTTTCCTGATATGGTGCACTACTACCAAAGCCAAATTATGCTTGAAGGCAAGGTCTTGTAAAAGTGTCAATCCCTTAACATCAGCATCATAGACATTCTGCCCCCCTTTTTGCGGCGCTCTTGCCCTTGCCAGGGTATCAATAATCACTAACTTGACTTTTGGGTTTACTCTGAGCCAATCATCTAAAAGTGTTCGCCCTCCTTGCTCTAAGAGGGGAAAACCACCTGTCCTGGTACGGATGTATAAACCCTTTGGCGACGCTCCATCGGAAAGGAGCTTTCCCAAGCGCTTTTGCATCCGCCTGTCTGAGTCTTCAAGGGCAAGATATAAGACTTCTCCTTGCTCTACCGAGAGTCGGCCAAGGGCGTGACCACCAGTAACAACGGCTATAGCCCAATCTAAGGCCATCCAGGATTTACCGATTTTCGGAGGGCCGCACAAAAGGGTTAGCCCGTCCGGGACTAAATTGGGAATAACCCATCTTGGGGGTTGAAATTCCTTAGTCATTAAATCCTCCGCAGCAAGGGGCTTAAAGCCCGAGACTTTGTCATCTTGAGTCACAAGAAGATTCCCCTTTAATAATTTCCAAAGCCCCCAATAATTCATCCCTCACTTTTTTTCCTCTACCAGTTTCGCCCACACTGCCTTGAGTTCTTCACTCTCTTGAATGGACGTGAGAATTTTGTCTATAAAGACGATCCGGTTACTGCAACCGAGTGGGTAGGCACTGAGAGAGACGAATCCAGATGTGACCATTTCAAAGGGAATGGCATGGTAATTTAAGGCGAAAAACAAAGAGGATAACTTAGACTTTCCCCAAACATGAATATCTCTCTTTGAAATTATTTCGGCGTAACTACCAAATCGCCAAATAGCCGCAATCAAGGAAGGGTTGACCCTGTTTGTCTCAGGGTCTAAAATACAGTTCGGGAAAATTACCACCACAAACGGGTCTTCTTCCTGGAGAAGTACTCCTATACCATCGCAGAGTTTTAGACGTTCGGGGTCAAGAAAGGCTGCCGAAACCGGCCTTAAAGGTTCCCCTTTAGAGCACTTACAGAGGGAGATAAATTTCCTTTTGCCATCGTTGCACTTAATACCTACCCAGGCCGGATAGTTTTGGAGTTCTTTGGGAATGAGTGGCAAGTTTTTGAGAAAATTTGCCGGGTCAAAAGTCTTGCTCTCGGTTATCATCTTTCCTTCCTCCCTTCGGCTTCAACCGGGTTCGCAGCCGGGGTTAGTTTTTTGTGGAGAGCCTTTTGGCCTCAATTAGGTCCGCCAGGGCCTTGAGGTCAACAAAAAGAGCACCCCCAATTTTCACAAAAAGCTGGGGATATTTCCTGAGATGCGCCCATTTATAAAAAGTTGATTTTTTGAAAGGTAGATCATCCGCCTTGGAGATGCGGCAAAGATTTGTGGTTTGTTCCATGATTAACCCCCAATTGATCTTTTCTTACAGGTTACGATCTTGAGGGATGTTATGGAAGACGGGTGGTAGGCTATACCGGGGGGTGTAGGCTATAAGGGGGGTAAATTTATTTTTTGTTAAAGGTGTTTGGGTTCCAAAATTTGCCATATTTTTGAGCTATAGGCTTTATCTCTTTTAAAAGGCGTTCCTTCTTGAGCTTTTTGAATCCGTCCATTTTAAGGATTTCCTGCACCATTTTATGATGCAACAATTCATCGCCCTCTACCCAGGAGTTTTCTGCAAAGGCCAATGCCTCTTTATATAATTCTTGTTTTTCCTGGTGGCCTTTATCTCTATATGCACTGGATAATTCTCTATGCAAAAATTTTTTAAGAATAGGCCAATTGGGTCTTTCATCATTTAGAGCTTGACGATAACCCTCAGCTACACCTAATTCATAAACACTATAAATTAAGTGAAAGTTATCATATATTGTACTGTTAGCTTTGGTTAAATCAATAATTCCTGATATATTTTTTATGGTTATTGCTATAAGCAAATTTTCTATCCTTTGAATTTCCTTATATTCTTTTCTTTCAAAATTACCTTGTATGCGTTCATTAAGACACTCAATTACTTGTTTATTGTATTCTGATTCATCAGAGGTTATATTAAGATATTTCTTAATTTCTGATAATAAATGATTTTCAGTATTCAATATATTGTCAGCCCAACACAATGATTTTAATAGAATAGTATCTATCAGCATACTTGTAATCATATTATCCATTAATAGCAGACCTCATTATTTAATAAGGGTAATTATTTCTTTCTGTTGTTTAGGGTTCAGTAATTCGGCGCTCCTAACCGCCGCCTCTTTTAAGGCCCCTGGCGAAAGGTGGGCATACCTCTGAGTAGTGCGGCTGTCTTTGTGCGTCAAGAGTTTCTGGACTACCAAGAGATCATACCCGGCACTCACAAGGGTTGAAGCGAAATGATGTCTCAAGCCATGAAAGCGAAAATTTTCCGGCAACCCGGCTGCTTTGCGGATTCTTAACCATGGGCCTTTAAAATCTGTCCTTTGCTTGCCTTCCTTGCCAGGGAAGATATAAGGCGAAGTAACCTCAAGACCCCTGAGCACTTCCAAGGCCATAGAACTAACGGGAATGGTCAGAGTTTTGCCGCCCTTGGGTTCCCTTAGAGTTACCATGCCCCGCTCGAAATCAATATCATCCCAGGTGAGCTTAAAAAGCTCACCCCGGCGCATACCAGTTAGCAAGGTAAATTTCACGAATGCCGCACTTACCCGGCAAGGCCAAGTCTCAAGAGTCGCCAGGAGTCGGGAAACTTCGCCGTCTTGCATAAATTCAGTTCGGCCATTATCTAACTTGGGGACTTCTACCCGGTCCATAGGATTTTCCCCGGCAAATATCCCCCACCTGTGGGCGAGAGTAAAGAGGCGCTTGAGCAAAACGAGTTGATGCTTTATGGTGGCCCTTGAGTAAGGTTTTCCATTTTTGTTGACAGATTTTTTCAAATCCAGCTTCATTCTCTCTACATCGGTTTGTGCTATTGCGTCCAGGCGCTTTTTTCCAAATCGGGGTTCAAGGTGTTTTCTGTAATTAAACTCATCGGTAATCCAGGTTTTCTTGTGCTCTTTAGCCCATGGGAGATAGTTAGCCCAAACCTCCCCAAGAGTGGGGGCTTGCTTGATTTTCTGGTTTATGTCCAGATCACCCCGGAGAATGTCGGTTTTAATGGCCTTTTCCGCTTCCCTGGCGAGAGTGAGGTTATCATAAAACCGGGTGACTCGCTTCTTTTTGAAGCTGACACATACCCGGAATTTCTTAGTTCGGCCAAAAGAGACTTTGCACTTAGGGCACTCTTTTGTGTCCAGCTTATAACTTGCTCTACACATGGGGCAATAAATCTGGATAGCCATAACCCCTCTCCTTGACGTGCACATTACGTGCACGTTTTCATAATAAATGGGTAAATATTAGGAAACGGTGTCTCAAATTCATGGTCATTAACTACCATATATCATTAGCTTTGTCAAGAATAATCTCAAGGCGGGAAAAACTGGAAAACACGTTTTCAATGGAATGGCATTCAAGGGGTCAGGGGTTCAAATCCCCTCAGCTCCACCAAATTTTGGCAGAGATTATCAGGGGTTGGCAACCTGCAGGGTGTCAGCCCCTTTGTTTTGGGACCGATATTTACCTTCTTTTCACCACAAAGTAAATTGTTCAGCAGGTTTACCAATCGCGCCCGTGCTCCTAAGAGGCGTGGGCGCAGCCTGTGAGCCATTCAGGGGATGGAGCCAGGGCGTAAAATTTTGCCAGCGAAATCCGGCCGATTAACCCGGCCATGGCAGGGAAATTTCCGGGCCTGGCAGGGTCCATGGGTTTCGAGGACCGAGAGGAGGCCCCAGCCGCGCCTGAATCGGCCCGGATAGCCATGGCCTTCGACAGAGCCCTCGCTTCGGGCATCCGGGACCAAGTCATTCCCGGCGGCATCGGGAAACTCAAGGCGCGGCCACGGCGGATTCCAGTCGGCCCAAGCGCTCGTCGATCCTGGCCAGAGAGGCGGCCAACTCTTCAGAAGGCGCCTGAGGACTGAAGGCGGGGTTGGCGGCCCACCAATCCATGCCCAGCTCTTTGGCCTTGTCCACCGAGCAGATCACCAGGCGGATCTGCAGGGTGAGGAGTTCCACTTCCACCAGCCGGATTTTGATATCACCGGCGATGACGATACCTTTGTCCAGGATGCGTTCCAGAAGATCCGCCAGGTTGGTGCTCTCAATGGAACTCTGGATGCCGTGTGGTCTTGCCATGTGCGGTTCCTCCTAGAGGAGTTGGCCCAGGGGGCCAAGATCTATGTTCAGGTCTTCTTCTTCCAGCCCGAACTCCTGCCGGAGTCTGTCGATCTCTTGAGCCTGCTTCATCAAAGTCAATCCCAGCCGCTCAATCTGGTCGTCCGTCAGAGACCCGGCCTCGATGCGCCTGATGCCCTGGCGCTCCAGCAGTTCGTGCAGCAGTTTCACCAGGGTCAGGACCAGTTGTCCCAGGCTGTTTTTGATATTGTCCTGGTCCAGGTTAATCCGGGGGGGCTGGCCAGGGGCCGACCGGGCCGGCAGCGGCGTGCCCCCGTGCATGATCTTGGCAAAATCGCTTAAGGCCTGGGACTCGACTGGCGCCGGTTCCGGAAGTTTCATCAGTGCGCTCCCTTGTGGAAAATATTCGGTCCTCGCTGCCCCTCCCCCAACGGGGCAAGTCCCCGGGCGGTTTCCATGGAGGCCAGGATGACCTGGAGGCCCAGGTAGACCAGGTCGATATCGGCCACGGAAATCATCACTTCTCCAAAGAGCACCGCACCTTTATTGAGGACGCGGTCCAGTGCCTCACACAGCGACACATCCTTACTCTCCAGGCTGGCGCCGGCCGGCATCATGGTTTCCGGGTACAACTCCAGGGATGCCAATTCCCCCGTCTCCGGGGCCGAGGGCGCAGTCTCCGGGACTGCCGGCCCGCCGATGAAATAACGGCGATCTTCCGGGGACAGGACGCGCAGGTCGGCGCCGCAAGCCGGACAAGTCCGGGAGGCCCGGCAGGCCAGGGGAATTTTAGTTTGACAATGAGAGCATATCAGGAACAGCCCCATGACGGTTCTCCCTTATCCCGGGCCGGTACAAGGCCTGCCCCAATTCCCCCAGGCGCGGCAGGCCCCGGGGTTCGCTCTGGCGATAGATGACGGTTTGATGGCGGCCGGGGAAGGTCTGCCGGAATTTTTCCTGAATGAGCCCCTCCCGGCGGTGCAGGGCAGTGCACAGGGGACAATTTCCGGCCGGGGTGGCCAGGTTGAGAAACAGCACCGGCACCGGGACTTCCAGCTGTTCGCAGGCTGCCAGCAAGTCGCCGGTCTCCTGGAAGGCCATTTCCGTCAGGATGGTCACGGCGTAGAGCGCGGCCCGGGCCGGGTCCCGCCACAGGCTTCTCAGAAGCTTCAGGTTCCGGGAAATTTTTACCAACTGCTGCGCCAGAGCCGGGAAGCGGAAAGCCAGCCTGTACTTCAGAAGCAATCCGAAAAAGGTCTTGAGCCACTGGTCGATGAGTTCCGGCAGTTCCAGGAGGCGGAGAAGATGGCCGGTGGGGGCCGAATCCAAGATGAAGAGGTCATAGCGGCCGGCCGCAAGGAACTCCATGGCCCGCACCAGGGCCATGATTTCGTCCAGGCCGGGAGGGGACAGGTCCAGCATCCGCTCCATCACCCGGCGGTCAAAGGGAATATCGAAGTTCTCAAACGCAGTGTGCAGAAACTTCTCCAGCTCGTGTTGGTACAGCTGCTTTAACGCGGCGAATTCGCCGGGGGCGTCGATCTCCATGGCGGAGAGGCCCGGGCCGAGGCGCAGTGGCCGGGGGCCGAGGTCCGCCTCGAGGCAGGCGGCCAGGGAATGGGCCGGGTCGGTGGAGAAGAGCAGGATCTCTTTGCCTGGGAACTCCCGGGCCAGGCGCACTGCGGTGGCACAGGCCAGGGTGGTTTTGCCCACGCCCCCCTTGCCGGCGAAGATCAAGAAGGTGATCTCGGGAGCGGGGCAGACAGGCGCGGCCTCCACCCGGGGCGGCAGTTCCAGGGGGGCCGGGGACAGGGCCATGGGGGCGTCATTGAGTAAGCTGACCCCCTCCCAAAGGCTCTCGAGCGCCGGACCCCGCATTTCCTCCGGGCCCAGGGGCACCTCCCACCAGGCATAGCCGCGTAAAGACTCGCGGCTTAACAGCTCTCCCAGGAGCTGCCGTTGACGCCGCCGCCCCTCGCGGCACAGCGGGCAGGAATTCTCCGGAAAGAGGCGGTTGACCACCACCTCCCTAACCGGGATATGCAGACGCTGCAGTTCACCCAGGAGCTTCAGGGTCTCGCTGATGACGAGGTCTTCCGCCAGCATCACCGGCACGAAGCGGCAGGTGCGGGGATTTTGCAGCAGTTCCTCCATGTGCTTTACCGAAGCGGCCAGGTCCAGGAGAAAGTGGTCCAGTTCGTCGGCCTGATAAGACCCCCGAAAACGCTGCTGCATAAAGCGATGCTTGGCCAGCAGGGCATCCAGGGCCTTAAGCCAGGTACGGATGAGATCCGGCGTGGTGAGCAACCGCAGCGTATGCCCCGTGGGCGCGGTATCCACCACGATGCGGTCGTAGGCCCGGCTTTCGGCCCAGCCGGCGATGGCCAGCAAAGCCATAAGTTCATCCAGGCCGGGCAGGGAGAGGTCCAGGACGCGGCGAATATCCGCCTCATCCAGGAAGGTGCCCCGGGCGGCGATCTCGCCAAACTTGGACCGGTGCCTGGCCTTGAAAGTCTTCAGGGCATCCTGGGCGTTGAACTCCAGGATTGTGAGATTGCGGGGGGCGTGAAAGTCGCCGAAGCTGTCAGCCAGGGAGTGGGCCGGGTCAGTGGAGACCAGGAGAAAGGCGCCCTGGGGGGATTTATGGGCCAAACGGAGCGCCGCGGCCGCGGCGCAGGTGGTCTTTCCCACCCCGCCTTTGCCGCCGAAAAAGAGCAGTCTGAGACCGGAATCCTCTAAAAAACTGATCACACCCGTTGCCCCCATGAGAGTAGTGAAAGGCGGCATCATGCCTGCCGGGGCTGGCGCCTGCCGCCTCAAGCGGGAAAAGTATGGGCGAGATCATCAAGACTTCCCCAGGCTCACGGCCCCGCGTCTTCGGTAACCAGCCGGCTCATATCCCGTCTCCCTGGCGCTTGGGTTTATCTTGCCGCCCATGAGCCGCCGTCGCCGTTCAGACGGGGGTGGCCGGATTCACCGCGGCCGGGGATTTTCTCCGGCTCGGCCTGGCCTTGGGACGGGGCCTGGCTTTCTTTTCAGGCGCCGCCGTCTGCTCTTCGGCCTGTAACCGGTCCAGGCGGTCAAGGAGCACCTTTTCCCGGGCGTCAAACTCCGTTTCGCTGATCTGTCCGGTTTCGAGCTTCATATAGAGTTCACTCAGGGCCGCGGTGATAGCCTCACTCTCGCCGGCCAGCTCCGTCTGGGCCGCATCGTGAATCTCCCGAAATACCCAGAGAATGCCTTTGACGGGGGACATCAGCAAGTCGTCGATGAGAAACATCAGAGCTTCCTTTCAGGTGGCCGAACTTACCGTTGAAGATCCAGTTCCACGAAATTGTGCGGCGCCCAGGGGCCGTTATAGTCAAAGGTATAATTGTTGTCGAACAGCTTGGCCGCCTCGAACACGCCCTCTTCGAACCGCGCCTGGGCGTCACGCCCCACCAGGCAGGCCAGGCTCATCACTTCGTTTTCATTGCGGCATTTGTTCCGTTTGACTTCACGGCAATAACCGGACAGGATCTCCTCCACCTGGCCGATATAGGCTTCGCGATCCTGGTTCAGGAGGCGGTCAAACAGGCGCCCCAGTTCGATCTTGTCTTCCTGGGAGGGGTTCTTGTAGGGGCCCAGAAAGCGATCCCGGGCGGCCCGCAAGTCCGGATGGGTGTTGACGAAATATTCAAAAATATTGGGGACGTCCCAGGAGACCCGCAGCCCCATTTCCATCATCCCGGCCACGCGTTGGAGTTGCTTGAGAAAGGCCTCGTGGTTGCGGGACAGGATCCTTTGGATGGCTTTGGGGCCGTCGGCAATGATGCCGAAGGCCATGGGGAGCATGCCGCCGGCCCGGGACAACAGGCCCTTGAGGACCGCCTGCTGGGCGGCCAGGTGCCGCCGTTCCGGGCGAATCCGGTCGTTGAGCACGTCGCTCACCACCGCGGCCACCTGGCCGTTGGCGATAGTGTACACCGGGGCCCCGTCTATCCCGGCAAAGTCATAGGTCCGCTCCCCCGGAGCGGTCACTATGGCGTATAAGTATCTGCCGCTTTTCACTGCTGTGCGCGCCGCCATATCTTTCTCTCACCTCAACGGAAACTCGAGGATTGACCCCCCGCGGTCCCAAGATAACCCTGTCTGACTGGCCTCGCCGCCCCCGACCCGGCGGCAACGCGCCTCAGGGAGCGGCCGCGCCTTCCAGCCGCTTGACCTTGGGGACCGGGCGGGACAGGGATTCCGCCACCTGGATGGACTTGAGCATGCCCTCTTCCGTCCTGATCTGGAGCATGGCGCCGCACAGGCATTTGACCGGGCCCTCAAAGTCATCATAGGCATCGTCCAGTTCCACTTTATGGCCACAGGCTAGACAGTTGATTCTCATGACTATTCTCCCTTTCTCACTTCAGACGATCCCTTGCCCTTTGCAGGCGTTGCAAGGGAAAATTCCCGCTTCGCCACTCCCGCCGCACCTGGCGCAGGTATCGGCCTCAAACCGCACCGGCAGCATCCCGACTCCCCGGCAAGTAAGACAGATCAAATCGCCGCCCACTCGCCCGGAGCCGGCGCACGGCCGGCAGGCAACCACCGGGGGAGCCACCCGGACGTTCCCGGCGCCGCGGCACACCGGGCACCCGGAGGCGCTGCTGTACTTGGGGTCGGCCCCGCCGCCGCCGCAGTAGGCACAGCTCACTTCATGCACGAAGTACTTCCGGCGGGAGGTCGTCCCTAAGGCCGGGCCGTACCGGTTGAGGACTTTCAGGGCGTATGGCATAGGTTAACCGGTCTGATCACCTAGTCCCGCTGCGGTTCCGCCAGGCGGCGGCCCGCCAACGGCGGCGCAACTCCCGGTTGCACCGGGCCACCTCTTCCTGGTACATGCGGCCCAACTCCGTACCCCACATGGGCAAGCCCGTGGAGGTGGGGCACGAGCGGTAGCTCTTCACCTGGCGCATGGTCCGCACCTGGTTGGCATCCTTCATAGTGAGCATCGGCATCCCCTGCACTTTTGATGAGAGATTAATATTTTATTTTAAAGCCGCCGGTGCTGCGCCGCGGCCCGGTCCGGGCCCGGGTGGCATCCTCGCCCCTTTCCCCTATGGACTGCAACAGACTGTCTTTTTCGGCCTCAATTTCTGCCAGGCGGGCGGCGATGTCCGCCATCATTTGTCTGGCCTTCTCGCTCTCCAGGGTCTTCCGGGCTTTTTCCATCTCGATGTGGCTGATGCGCAGGTAGGCCTCATGGGGCAGGGTGGCCTTTCGCACCTTCCCGGTGAGGGTGCGGATATCCTGCAAACTTCTCCTGGGAATGGCCATGGGATTGCTCCTCAGTGCGGCTTTAAACCCGGGCCCGTTCTCAGAGGGGCCGGCTGGCGCGCCCCTAAGACGGTCTGGATCACTTCTTCCACTTTTTCGCCCATAACCGATTGGCCGCCCCGGGTCACCTTGGCGGAATCGGTATTGAGCACGTCCCGGCAGGCCCACTGGAAGACCGGATCGTCTCTATGGGCCCGGGCCCCCTGGTGCGCCAGGATCTTGGCGATGGCGATGCAAGCCCGGATGGTGGGGCGGTGGTTGTTGACCCCAAAGCCCCGCAGTTCCCGCACCACATCCACAATGATTTCGGCATCCAGGCGAGACAGACCGGACTTGGTCATGGCGATTTGCACCTCCGTTTCCCGGTCGAAATGGCCCAGATTGACGGTGATGAGGCGGTCCATGAGGGCGTCCTGGGTCTTGTGGACCCCGGCGTATTCCTCGGGATTGGAGGTAAAGATGGCCCGAAACTCCGGGTGGACCTCCAGGTAGGCGTCGCCTCCCCGGGACATCTTGGGCAGATTGAGGATCTTCTCTTCCAGGATGCTCAAGAGGGCATTGTTGGCCTCGGGCCGGGACCGGGTGAACTCATCGTAAATCAGGGTGTAGCCGTCTTTGCAGGCCATGGTGAGGCGGTTGTCCATCCAGGTGACATTCATGGATTCTTCGGTCTTGAGGACGGAATGGATGTAGTTGTCGATAAGTCTCTGTTTGCGGTAGCCGGAGTGGCGCCCCACCAAATCGGAGCTGGCGAACTCATCGTCACCGTGGATCAGGACTACCGGGCGGCCCCGCTGCGCCGCCACATGAAAAGCCAGGGTAGTCTTGCCGGTGCCGGCCGGCCCGGCGAAGTGGACCGGATAACCCACCGCCAGGTAAGCCAGGGCGCGTTTACTCAGATCCTGGACATAAGCCGTTTCCACAAATTCCGGGCTGGCTTCCGGGCTCACCTGGTCATCCCGGGACTCCACCTTAACCACGGCCACCGCGGCCCTTTTCCGACGTTCACCACTCATGCGCGTTGCTCCTCTTCCTCAGGATGGAACTGCCCCTGGAAGCAGGGGCATGGTTATCAGGCTCTTATGTACAACTCTGAGAGGGCACCCGGCCTCGCCCCCGGCAGACGATGCAGGCCAGGGCCGAGGCGGCGTCATCCCCGGAGCCCCGGCATTCGGGACAGACCCGCAGGGGTCCGGGGAGCAGCGGCACATAGCCGGTGCCGCGGCACACGGTGCAGGTGAAGGTCTTGATCGCGCCGGTGCCCCGGCAGTGGGCGCACCGCTGATATGGCGCCGCCACCCGCACCCGGCCTCTGCCACCGCAGACGCAGCAGGTGGAGAGCCAGGACATGATCCCAAAAGGGTCGGTGCCGTGGCCGCGGCAGAAGGAGCAGGTGACTTCCGCCCTGTCCCCTCCTGAACGGTCGGGAGGCACCGTGGCTCGCTCCTCTGGCTGTACTTGGGTCATCGGTTTCTCACCCCAAAAGCTTAAGGATTTTTCTTCTTCTTTTTCGGCTGGCGCCCAACCTTCGGCTTGGCCGGGGGCGCGGCGTGATGCCGGATGGCCTCTTCTTTGGCCATGGCCAAGGCGGCCATCCGGTCCCGTTCGGCGGCTACCTTGACATGCTCGGCCTCGGCCCTGGCTCGGCGCTCGGCCTCCGCCTTGGCCCGAAGCTCCGCCGGATTCGGACCGCACCAGGCCCGGTGAGCCCCGGCCAGGTCCAGGGCAAATTCCCGGCGTAGCGTGCCCACGGTTTTCTTCAGGTGGTTCACGGCCGCCCGCCGCTCGACCCTGGTCTTCCGGGCCATCAGGGCGTGCGCGTGGCGGAATCCGGCCTGCATGCCGGCCACGTCCCGCTCCAGGGTCCGGACAAAGGCCTGGCGTTCCTTGCGGGTCTGGTGCGCCATCTGCGCATGGGCATGGTGAAACTTAGCAAGCATGGTGAATACGTCGTGGCCCAGAACTTTGACAAACTGTTTTCTCTCTCCACGAAAGGCGACGATCTCACCGGTCAACCGGGTCATACTTTCAGTTAAAGGCCCCATATGAAGTATCTCCTTTCCTTTGGACCGTGCCGGGAAACTCTCCTCACCGGAAGGAGCGGCGCGAGTTCGACACCCCCGCCACCCCCTTCCGTCGAGGGGCCACCTGACGGCCCCTCAGCGAAAGAAGAAACATCCCCTGCAAAGGTCCTTACGCGGGAGCGGCCGCGCTGGCCGTGAGGCCGATGGCCTCGGCGTACTTCAGATAGGTCTCCACGGAGGCGATAACCACCCGGGCTTCAATGGACAGCAATTCGATGCCCACCAGCGCCACCTTGACCCAGGCGTCGATGACGATACCCTTATCCAGAATGCGATCAACGACTTCCGCCAGGCTGGAGGAATCGGTTGACTTTTGTACTTTTGCCATGGTAATGCTCCTTTTGAGTCGTAATTGTCAGTCAGTTCAGGTTAATGTTGCTCAGATGTGGATGAGACCGGCGCGCCGGTTCATTTACCGGCCCAGGCCCGCCGGGCCCCGTCCAGGTCCTTGGCAAAGGCATGGCGCATGGCGCCCACCGTTTTCTTCAGGTGGACTACGGCGGCCCGCCGTTCGGACCTGGTCTTCCGGGCCATATTTTGGTGGGCCCGATGGAAGCTGGCCATTAACGCCGCCGTCCTATGCGTCAGGTCCTTGACAAAGCCTTTCCGGGCCCCGCGCAGATCCACAATCTCGCCAACCAGCCGGGTCATTGCTTCGGTAAAGTGACCCATCAGGTATCTCCTTTCTTTCCGCCTTTAGGCCTTTAGGGGTAGGTCGGCACCGCAATGCTCGCCCCTGAAGGTTGCTGAGGGGCCTCTTTCCGGGTGGGGTCGCACCGGACCCCTCCGGAAAGAGGACTATTCCCCCAATGGGCCTTAAGCCGGAGCCGCCGCGCTGGCCGTGAGGCCGATGGCTTCGGCGTACTTCAGATAGGTTTCCACCGAAGCGATCACCACCCGGGCTTCAATGGACAGCAGTTCGATACCCACCAACGCCACCTTGACCCAGGCATCGATGACGATACCTTTGTCCAGGATGCGATCCACTACTTCCGCCAGGCTGGAGGAATCAGTGGATTTCTGTACTTTGGCCATGGGGAACCTCCTTCATATAACGTTTGGATTTTTGCCTACGAGGCAAGGCCTCACCAGGGAGTAATCCAAGAAACATGCCAGGAGCAGATAGAGTTAATTAACCATAAGAATCAGTAGGTTGTATTTTTGTTGCCGGGACGCCGGCCGGCTTCAGGTGATGGGCTCTATGGAATGATTTCCCTAACTCATGGCGTTCAGCCTATGGACATTTTGACTTCCAGAAGCACTATTGACCCTGGCATTGTAAAACCCGGAGAATTTCTTCCCGGGGGAAGGGCTTGCTGATAAAATCAACGATGAGACCCCGGCTCATGGCGTCCTGAATGGAGACGTCGTCCCGATAAAAGTAACCGGACACCATGATAATGCGGGTGTTTGGGGCAATCACCTTGATGCAGCGGGCCAGTTCCAGACCGTCCATATCCGGCAGCTTGGCGTCCAGGAAGGCGCAGGCGAACTGGTGCTCCTCCATCAGATCCAGGGCTTCCTGGGAGCTCAAGGCTCTTTGGGTGACAAACCCCTGGCTGTGGAGCAGATGTTCCAGGGCCCAGCCCATATCCGGTTCGTCATCCACAATGAGAATCAGTTTGCCTGTCTCGCGCATGCCGCCGCCCCTCTTACAATAAAGGTAATCTGACGCTGAAGGTGCTGCCTTTGCCCACCTCACTGTCCACGGTGATGGTGCCGAAGTGCTGTTTGATGATGGAATAGCAGATGGACAGACCCAAGCCCGTGCCCTGGCCCACCGGCGCGGTGGTGTAAAAGGGGTCGAAGATGTTGTTCAGGTCCCCGGGGGCAATCCCTTGGCCCGTGTCGCTGATGCTGACCCCGGCTTCCCCGTCGGCTTCTCCCAGGGCGATACCCAAGCCCCCGCCATCGGGCATGGCCTTGATGGCGTTGAGCAACAGGTTCAGGAAGGCTTGCTGCAACAAGGCTTCCATGCCATTGATCAAGATGGGTTCCGGGGGCAGTTGGGCCCGCAGCTCGATCTTTTGAATCCGGGCCTGGTTGGTGACCAGGGACAGGGTTTCCTCAATAAGCCGGTTGAGATCGATTTTCTTGATGTCGGGCTGAACCGTTGGACGGGCGAAGCGCAGCAGGTTTTCGATAATCATGGAGGCCCGCTGGATGCCGGCATGAATCTTTTGGGCGCACTCCTGCCGGAATTCCGGGGTAATCTCCTCATCCATGATAAACTGGGCCGCGGAGCCGCAGACCGCCAGGGGATTGCGGATCTCGTGGGCGATGCCGCCGGCCATCACCCCCAGGGCGGCCAGTTTTTGGGACTGGAGCAATTGCGCCTCAAATTTGCGGCGTTCCGTCAAGTCCCGGCCCACGGCCACTATCCCGGCGGTCTGGCCCAAATGGTCCTTCATGGAGGAAAAAATCCAGGAGACCGGCAGGCGGGCGCCATCCCTGGTCTTCAGGTCCCATTCCGCCATTTGGGCTTCTTTGCCGGCCTGGAGATTGGCAAAGAGGCGCTCCATCTTGCCCTGATTGCCGCCGGCGCAGAAGTCGAAAAAGTTGTGCCCCCGGACCGCGTCGAGGCTAAAGCCCGAGAGCCGTTCCGCCGCAGTGTTCCAGGTCAGGATCTGGCCTTCCATGTCCGTGGACAAGACGATATCCTGGGCGCTTTCCACCACCGAGGCCAGGTGGCGCTCCACCCGGCGCACCTCTTCACTCAGGCGCACCTGCTCGGTGACGTCATCCATGAGCAGCATGGCCAACTCCACCACCCCCTGCCAGGAAAAGGGCAGGATGCTGTAATAATAGATCCGCAGCGGTATGCCCGGGGCCCGATAGGTCATCCGTTCCCCCTCAATGTGGAAGTTCTTCTCAAAGACCTGGCGGATGCGCGACGGAAAATCCATCTGGTCGATGATGATGGCGGGAAAAACCTCATCCAGGCGGTGGCCGATGGTGTCCGGGAGGGTGCGGCGGTTTTTCTCCAGGAAATTGCGATTGGCCGAAGCGATCCGCAGATCCCGGTCAATGAACAGCACCGACGAGGGAATGGCGTCCAGCAGCATGTCGTAGAGCTGCCGGTACCGCTGTGATTCCGGACTATGATGCCGCGCCGTAACGCTTTCACCCATGACTGCTCCGCCTTGGCCTCGCTGGGGCAAATTACCCGAGAACGGGACCGCTCGTGACAAAATTATAGGGTGGCCAGGGACCGCTCAAGAGCAGCCGGGCCGACTCGGTCTCGCTGAACTGGCGGAAGGCCTGGCGAAACGCCGTTACCGCCGGGGCCGGCACCAGAAAATACAGGGAGAGCACGGGCAGCCGGGGCGAAGGAGCTTCCGTGGCGCATTTGACAAACAGGCCGGCGAACCGGGCCCTGCAACGCGCCGCCGCCTGACGATACTCCGTGGTCCAGCGATCCTGGTGGTCATAATGAGCCTTGCGGGCCGTGAGGTAGGTCAAACCGAGGCGGTCCGCAGCGGCGGCAGGGTCAGGGGGATGAGGCCCGGCCACCTCCCGGCAGCCTGCCGGGCCGCCGGGGGTCAGCGCGGCCCAGGGTCCGGACGGCAGCAGGACGCGCAGCCCCATCTCCACGCAGCCCTCCAGTTCCTGGAGCAGGGCCTCATAATGAGCCCGGTTGGCGCTTAACATCTCAATGACCTGGGATACCCGCTCCACCACGCAGCCGTAACGCATAGGGACCACGGTGCCGATCCGGTGGCAGGAGGTCACCACCCGCTCATAGGCCCGGACCCGGGGCAGGTCGGGGGTCAGATCCGCCTGGTTAATCCGGGAAACGGCCGCTCTCAGGTGGCGGTCCGCCACCTGGAAGACCGGACGGCCCCCCACCCCCGGCAAGGGCGCCGCCAATTCCGGCCCGTGGTTTGGACCGATGCAATAAAACAGGCAGCTCATGGATCGGGCTCCATATCCAGAGCGGGGGTGAAGCTATACGGCGGCCAGGGACCGGTGCATTCCAGCGCCAGGCCGTAGCCGGCATATTGGGCGTTGGCGGCTTCGATCCTGGCCTTAAAATCCGGCAGGACGGTTTCGGGAACCAGGAAGGCCCAATTCCAGATCATGTCCCGGTCACTGCCGGTGGCTTCCCGGGAGAGCCGGCGCCGTTCCCGGACCTCCGCGGCACAGGTCAGGAGGCCGCTCCACACCTCCCGGCAAACCTCCTGCAACCACCGCGTCAATTCCCGGTCACCGGCAGCCCGGAGGCGTTGCTCCTCAAAATACCGCTTTCCCGGTGACAGGGCCGAAAGGCCTTCCGCCTCCCGGGCCAGCTTACAGGAGAACAGCTTCTCCTGGGCCCCGGGCCGGTCCAACAGCCCCTTGACGGCCCATTCCTCCTGGCCGGTGATGCGCTCAAGAAATCCGGTGATGGCTTCATAGTGGCGCTGCAGGACCTTTTCCAGATTCGCCGCTGAGGAAAAGATGGTGCCGAACCGGGCCGGCAGCACGGGTGAATGCCGCATCACTCCGGCTACCGCCTCCTGATGGCGGATAACCCGGGGGCCGATCCAGGTCAAGTCCGCGAGCCTCGCCTCAGCCTCGGGCCCGCAGAAATCCTCCACCGGCACCGGACTCCAGATCGCGGCGAGGTCCTGAAATATTGCCACTTCCAGCGGGTTTTGGTCATCCATTCCCCGACCCACAAGGGACGACGGCGGCAGCCGGTCCCGCCGGGCCAGGCAATATAAGTAAAGTCCCTGAGGCATCGCGGTTATTCCCTGGCTGCATGGCGCCTTGGCGTGATATGTACCCCACGCCAAGGCGTCAAAGCGCAAAGAGACTCTTACGTCTGCTCCTCTCCCAGCATCTCCTGCAAGGCTGCCTCCAGGTCGCCAGGCTGGATGAGCACCTGGGCCGAACCGGTGCCCGCCGGGGCGAGTGCCGCGGCCACCGCCCGGCGCACCGCGGCCAGGGCCGCCCGGTTGCATACCGAGGCGATCTCGGCGCCGCTACACCCTTCGGTCCGAGCCGCCAACTTTTTGGCGCCGATTCCCTTGGCCAGGGGTTTGCCCCGCAGATGGACCGCAAAGATCTCCTGGCGATCCGCCTCGTTCGCCAGGGGAATCTCGACGATCTCGTCAAAGCGGCCCGGCCGCAGAACCGCCGGGTCCATCATATCCAGGCGGTTGGTAGCCCCCAGCACCAGCACCCCCTTCAATTCCTCGATGCCGTCCAGTTCCGCCAGAAACTGGCTTAAGACCCGCTCGGAAACGTGGGAGTCGGAGCCGCCCATGCCCCGGGCCGGCAGCAGGGCCTCGGTCTCATCCAGGAAGATGATACAGGGCGCGGCCTGGCGCGCGGTCTTGAACATCTCCCGCACGCCCCGCTCGGACTCGCCCACATACTTGGACATCAGGGCCGGCCCCTTCACCGACAGGAAATTCACCCGGGACTCATTGGCGATGGCCTTGGCCAGCAAGGTCTTGCCGCACCCCGGCGGCCCGGACAGAAGGATGCCCTTGGGGGGCTTGATGCCGGCTTGTTTAAAGAGGTGGGCATATTTCAGGGGCCACTCCACCGCTTCCTTGAGGCGCTCCTTCACGGCCCCGAGGCCCCCCACGTCCTGCCAGCGCACGTCCGGCACCTCCACGAAGACCTCGCGAATGGCCGACGGCTCCACCTCGCGCAGCGCCGCCAGGAAGTCATCCATGCCCACTTCCAGTTGGGCCAGTTGCTCATAGGGGATGGCAGTCAGGCCATAGTCAATGTCGGGCATGAGGCGGCGGAGGCAGATCATGGCCGCTTCCCGGCACAAGGCCTCCAGGTCGGCCCCCACAAAGCCGTGGGTGATCTCGGCCAGGTGGTCCATATCCACGTCTGCGGCCAGGGGCATGCCCCGGCTGTGGATTTCCAGGATATCCAGCCGGCCGTAGCGGTCGGGGATGGGGATGGCGATCTCCCGGTCGAAGCGGCCCGGCCGCCGCAGCGCCGGGTCCAGGGCATTGGGGATGTTGGTGGCGGCAATGACGATGACGTTCTGGCGTTTGTTAAGGCCATCCATCAGGGCCAGGAGTTGGGCCACCACGCGTTTTTCCACGTCTCCCACAACGTTTTCCCGCCGGGGGGCAATGGAATCGATTTCGTCCAGGAAGATGATACTGGGGCCCTTGCGGCCGGCCTCTTCGAAGATCTTGCGCAGGTGGGCCTCGGACTCGCCATAAAACTTGTGCACCACCTCCGGGCCGCTCACCGAGAAAAAATTGGCCTCGGTCTCGTGGGCGATGGTGCGGGCGATGAGGGTCTTGCCGCAACCTGGGGGGCCGTGGAGCAACACGCCTTTGGGCGCGTCGATCCCCAGGCGCTCGAAGAGCTCGGGGTAGCGCAACGGCAGCTCGATCATCTCCCGGATGCGCTGGAGCTGGGGCTTGAGCCCGCCCACGTCTTCATAGGACACCGCGGCCTTGCGGGGTTCCGGGACCCCGGCCTTGCCGATCACCAGGGTGGTGGTGGGATTAATCAGCACCGGCCCCCGGGGGGTCAGGGCTTCCACCTTGAAATCGGCAGTGCGGCTGCCGAACAGGGTGGCCCGGATGCGGTCCCCCTCCAGCACCGGCAGGCCGTCCAGGAGACTGCCGATGTACTTGAGATCCCGGTCGGCGGGCGTAATGGTGATGGGGACCAGGACCACCTGGTCCCCGGGGCGGCAGGCGATCTTCTGCACCTGAACAAAGTCATCGATCCCGGCGCCGGCGTTTTCCCGGCTGATACCGTCCAGTTGGAGCCGGGACCGGCCCCGCAAATCCTTATAGGCGGGCATGGCCTTGCACACCGTTTTCCGCTTGCCGGCCACCTCCACAATGTCACCAATGGCCACCTGGAGTTTTTCTAGGTCTTCCGGCCCCATGCGGGCATAGGCTCGCCCCACGTCCTTGCTCAGGGCCTCGGTCACTTTCAGCTTAAGGGTCAACTCGGCAGGTTTTTTCATATTTTCCCTATTTTTCCCATTTTCTCCCAATGATCCCGGGGCCCGGCTACTTGACGCACTTGATTTCCAGGATGCCGTTGTTGCATGACATCTTCATCTTCTCTTGGGCATAGCTCCGGGGCAGCAGGATTTCCTTGCGGTACTTCTTATCCCGTTTCTCGGCATAGATGGTGAGCAGGTCGTCCTTAACCGTCAGTTTGACGTCCTTGGTGCTGACCCCGGGCATCTCGGCCACCACCAGGGTATGGTCCTGCTCCTCAAACACATCCACGATGGGCTCCCGGATTTCCTGGACTTCGGTGGCCCCGGACTTCGCGTCCTTGCGGACGTTGCCGAAAGGTTCCACCTTGACTTCCTTGCCCCCTTTGTCGCCCAAGCCGACTTTCACGGAAAAGCCATAGACGCCTTTCACGTCCCGGTGGTGAAACTCCCCCTCGCTCTTCTTGAGTTGTTCGCCCTTGTCCGCCAGATCGCCCAGTTTTTCGATGAGGTCCGCCAGTCCTTTGAAGACCCCTCCGTAGCCGGTTTCCTCACTGCCGCCCTTCTTTTTATTCATGACCGCCTCCAGATTGGTTAAGTCCGAACTG
This sequence comes from Desulfobaccales bacterium, assembly GCA_052139855.1. GTDB lineage: Bacteria > Desulfobacterota > Desulfobaccia > Desulfobaccales > 0-14-0-80-60-11 > 0-14-0-80-60-11. The sequence goes on along the minus strand of JBKQVS010000084.1, from coordinate 8,373 downwards.
CTTTAATTTGGTGTGAATCGTCTTATAATCTATCTGTAAGAGCCGTGCCGCCTTGGCTTTATTCCCCCGGGTATGTTTCAGGGCCTGGAGCAGGACTTCCCGTTCCACGGTGACCACGCTGCGATGGACGATCTCGCGGAGAGAAAGCTCGTCCCAGGGCGTTCCCTGAATCTTGGGAGTAAAGGCCAGGCCTGGCACCGGGGCGCGCTTGATGTCCAGATGTTTCTCGGTGATGATGTCGTCGGCCAACAGCACGGCCCGGCGAATGACGGACCTGAGCTGGCGGACATTCCCCGGCCAGTTGTAAGACAGCAAAGCCTCGAGACAATACTCGGAAAGGCGCTGGACGTTTTTCTGCAATTCTTTATTGGTGAGGTCAATGAACCGTTTGGCCAGGTAGGGGATATCGTCTTTGCGATCCCGGAGGGGCGGGATGGTAATGGTAAATTCATTGAGGCGGAAGTATAAATCCTCCCGCATCCGGCCAGATTCCACCAGTCCCTGGAGTTCCTGGTTGCTGGCGGTGACCAGGCGCACGTCAACCTTTACCGGCTTGACCGCGCCCAGGCGCAGGACCGCCTTCTCCTGGAGGACGCGCAGCAGTTTCGCCTGGGCCCCCAGGGGCAGATTGGCAATTTCATCCAAGAATAAGGTGCCGCCCTGGGCCGCTTCGAATTTCCCCGCTTTGGGGGCGGTGGCCCCGGTGAAGGCCCCTTTGTGGTAGCCGAAAAGTTCGCTCTCGATGAGGGTCTCGGGGATGGCGCCGCAATCCAGGGGGATAAAGGGGGCGCCGGCCCGGGAACTCAACTGGTAGATGGCCCGGGCCACCAGTTCCTTGCCGGAGCCGGTTTCCCCCTGGACGATGACGCTAAAGTCCGAATGGGCCACCCGGTTCACTTCCCGGATGATCCGGGTAACCGCGTCGCTGGGGCCCATCATGATCCGGAGACAATTATCCGCCGAGATTTCTGCGGCCATGGACCGGTGGCGGCGTTCCCGTTCGGCCAGGGCGGCCCGCACCACCCGGACCACCTCCGGGTGGTCAAAGGGTTTGGCCAGATAATCGAAGGCCCCGGCCCGCATGGCCGCCACCGAAGCGGGAATCTCGGCAAACGCGGTGATGAGGACCACCGGCAGATGGGGGTCGGTCTCCTTGACCCGCTTCAAGACCCCCATGCCGTCGATGCCGGGCATCTTGACGTCCACCAGCAGCATGTCGGGCCGTGCCTCGGAGACCATCCGCAAAGCCGTCTCCCCGTCGTGAGCCGTCAAACTGGCCAACCCCTCTTTTTTCATGAGCGCGGCCAGCAGCAGGCTGATATCCCGGTCATCATCCACGATAAGCACCCGGGTGGCGCTTGGCTCCATATTTCCTCCGGTTTCAACGAGGCCGGTGGAGCGGATAGATCACCTTAACGTCCGGGTTAAGGCACCGTTCCAAAGAGTGCAGCATCCCGATAAAGAGGATGCCGGTCTCGCCGCACTTGAGAGTGTCGTTAATACGCTGGGCCATAAATTGATCCCGGCGCTGCAGCAGGGTATCGCTCAAGACCCGGCGTTGCGCCGCCACCCCGGCGGCCCGGGGTGTTTTGGCCATCAGGGATTGCCTGGCCAACTGGTACTCCTGCACCAACAGGTCGCCGGATTCGGTCCCCATAAGCACCGCCCCGTGGGCCATCAGGCGCAGCAGGAGCCGATGGTTGCGGCTGCCCGCCCGGGCCAGTTCCGTAACGATCTCCGCCTCCCGCCCGCACACGGGCAAGCCGTCCTGGTAGAGGCGCACCCGCTCAAAAGACAGGGGCAAGGCGTCGATGGCCGCCTCGATTTCCGTCCAGACCCGGTCAACGGCCGCGGCCTTGCGGGCCAAGCCGGCGCGGCCCGTTTTCTTGAGGGTGGCCCGGGCCACCGATTCTTTGAGGGCGCCCATATCGGCCTGGGAATGGACGATGGGGAGGTAAATCAACGTCCGGGAACAGCCGGATGAAGGCGCGTCCTGAGATCGCGGGTTATGAGGCTGAGTGTGGTTAAGAGACATGAAACCCGAATATGTGCGCCGTGTTGAGCTCGGCCTCATCTCCCGGGCCGAGGAGTTGCGGTTGGTGACCAACCGACCTCGCACCGCCGGTATGAGGCGGGAGCGGATTATTGGGGGTTAAGGAAAATATGTTTCATTTTCTGCCAGATAGTTTTACGCATGGGGAGAGAGTTCCACATAGCCACCGGCGTCCATGAGGTGCGAAAGGCAAGCCCGGTCGTGGCGATTATCATTTTTTCCGGATGGTACCGCCTCCGGATTAACCCTATGGTTCTTTATCGGCTTCTTTTTTTATTTCTTGAATGTCGAACCCGGATAAGGCTAACGGCAAAGACGGCGCTGCAGGAAGGGCACACGGAGCAGAGACATGGAGCGGCTGAGGGGGCGCTGCCGCGGCCGCCGCCGGGAAATGGCCGCAACCGCAAAAGAAAAGGCAGGGCCGTAAACGGACACCCTGCCTGACGAGAAATTGGGGTGGCGCAGAAAGAGCTAAACCGGGATCAGACCCATTTGCCCTGGGCCTCCCCGATTCCCGGGAAAACGAGGCGCTGGTTGGCCAAAAGGGATTGCAGGCGTTCGATGTTCCGGTCAATGGCCTGGCGGTACAGGTCCTGGTTGATCCCCCGGAGAATTCGCAAGTAATCCCGCAGATAACGATCCACGTGCCCTAATTCAAGCACCAACCGCTTTTTAACCATTTCCCAGAACGCCGGGGTTTTTTTCAGTAAATCAAATTCATTGTTGTAACCGGGGACCCCGGCTTCCTTAAATTCGTTGTACAGGAACGGCAGTTTTTCCAGATAATTATCATTGGCCATTTGCCCGATGAGATCGGCCGCTCCCAAGATCTGGCCCAAGATTTCATGTTCCCGCGATTTGAATTTGATCTCGGCAATTTTAACTTCAAGCCCGGTACACCGGAGAAAATTACTGCAGATGGAGGCGTATGCCGCGGGAAAGCCGTGATCATGGAAGTATCCTTCCATAAACTCAATACTGCGTTCAATATGACACGCGGTATATTTGGCGCCGGTGCCCGTTTTATCGTCCACCGCCTGGATATAGCCGGTATCGTGCATGAGGGCCGAAATTAATCCCAGGCTGACGTCATTTTTTTCAAAGATAATGCCACTGAGAGAGGCGCCATGGATAAGTTTCGCGGTGACCAGCAGGCAGTCCATGGTGTGGCTTAAGTCATGGTAGAGGGTGTTACAGGGGCGATAGCCCGGATAATTCCCGTGAAAAAGTTTTAAAATATCCTTGAATACCTGATCAAATTGATTAAATTCGAAGGCGCCGAACATGGCCACGACACTCTTCTTGACTTCGGCCATAACCTCCTGAGGATTATCCAGAGAAATGCGCTCAGGACAGGTAACTGGCTTGGATGGCAGGTTCAATGGACTGGTCATGTGCATTTCCCGACGCATGGCTTCCCCCTTCCCGATGCGTTTCGCTGGATGCCCGGGCTGGCAAACTCGGGATTATTTACGGAAAATTCTCAGTTATATTATGATGCAATAACAATGCCAGTTAATAGATTAATAGAATCTTCATTAATTTACTTGATTAATCAAATAGTTATCCTTGGTCACCGTGGCGGCTGGTTCGGCGTTCTCCAAGCAGGTTGTTGTAAATTTTACACTATTGGTCCTTTACGTTAGTGTAAATTTACAATTGATCCGATGGACGCAGATTGTGCAGCTGAATGAGTTGATAGAGGGTGGGCCGGGAGATGCCCAGCAGCCGGGCGGCCTTGGCCTTATTCCAGCCGGTCTTCACCAGGGCCTGGAGAATATCCGGCGGTTGCAGGGCCGCGATTTTGGGGCGCTCCGCCGGGGCCTCCGGGGACGAGTAGTCTTTGATCTCGGCCGGCAGATGCTCCACCGTAATGGTGGGACTGTTGCACACGACAAAGGCGTGTTCGATGGCATGCTGCAGCTCTCTGACATTTCCCGGCCAGGGGTAAATCATGAAGATTTTCAAAGCGTCCTGGGAAATCCCTTCAATGTTTTTATTATAACTCTTATTGAATAACGCCAGGAAATGATTCATCAACAACGGGATATCTTCGCGCCGTTCCCGCAAGGGAGGCAAAGCGATCTCCAACACCTTCAGGCGATAGTAGAGGTCTTCCCGAAATTCTCCCCGGCTGACCTTTTTCTTCAAGTCACAATTAGTCGCGGCAATAAGGCGTACGTCCACCTGGTACGTAGTGGAGTCGCCGACGCGCTCAAAGGTCCTGTCCTGGAGGACCCTCAAGAGCTTCAGTTGTAAATTAGGAGGAATATCCCCCACTTCATCCAGGAAGACGGTGCCCCCATGGGCTGCCTGGAAGCGGCCCACCCGGTCCTTCGAGGCCCCGGTGAAAGCGCCTTTCACATGCCCAAACAATTCGCTCTCCAGCAAATTCTCCGGCAAGGCCGAACAATTCACGGTGACCATGGGTTTGGCGGCCCGGGCCCCGCCATAATGCAGCGCCTTGGCAATCAGTTCCTTGCCGGTGCCGGTCTCACCCGTGATCAACACGGTGGTGTCCGTATTCATCAATTCATCGAGCAGGCGAAATATTTTCTGCAGCTTGTGGCTTTTGCCCACAATATTATGCAGGTTATACCGGCCGCGCAATTCTCCTTCCATTTCGGCCACTCGGGTCAAATCCCTGATCACCAGCACCGTGCCGATGTTTTTGTCGGCGCGGTCTCTTAACGGCGAACTGCTGACGGTAACTATTTGATGGGGCCGATTCTGTTTTCGGCATTCCAGCCGGTAATCTTTGATGGTTTTTTCCGTCCCCAGAATCTCTTTTAAAGCCTCATAACATGATTGGGCGCAATATCCGGTGACACTGTGAAACTCCCGGCCGACGATCTCTTTGGGGTCCATGCCGCAAATCTCCCGGGTGGCATCATTGGCGGCAATAATGTGCATATTTTTATCCACCGTGATGATGGCGTCATTGACGCTGCGAAAGATGGCCTCCAGATTGCAGCGATTCTGTTCTCTCTCATCTTCGTACAGGTTTTGAATCGTTTGAATCAAGCGGGCTTTATTGATGGCCACCGCCGCCAGGGAAGCCAGGGACAGGACCAAATTCTCATGCACCTCGCTGAAGGGAATCAGTTCTCCCTTGTCGCCCATGGCGTTGATCAGCTCCAACACGCCGATGACTTTGCCGGTATGATCTTTGAGGGGAACCGCCAGAATTGATTGGGTGTGATAATTATTGCGCACATCAAATTCAGGATTGAACTGAAAAGGGAAATCCGCAGATAATTCATAGACATCAGGAATATTCAAGATGTCACCCGTGAGGGCCACATACCCGGCAATACTGCGCTTGCTGATGGGAATCTCATATTTCTTGAATAATTGAGACTCTTCTCCTTTTAACAGCATCAAGGTATTATTTTGCGCTACTTCAAAGCGGAGTTTGCCATTCTCCACCAAAAAGAGGCTGCCGCCATCCGATTTGGTCAGGAGGCGGAGTTCATGGATAATCCTTTTCAATAATTGGGATAGGTCGGTTTCGCTGGAGAGAGCAATGCTGATTTCGATTAATTTTTGTTTGGCAATATCCAAGGAAGAAAGCATGATGTTGCCGTGCCCCCACTGAATATCCGATTGAGTCTCTTGCAGCTTAATATAAGTATGTCGGCAGTGCGGTTCGGTTAAGCCGGTGAATTACTCCCATCATCCTCACGGGGCGGATCGGCTGGTGATCCCGGTAACCATGTTTGCGCTTATTGCCGGGATTGTCAAGGGAGAAACCCGCGGCGCCTGACGCCTCAGGCGTCAGATCAAGGCAGGTTAAGTTTTCCTTAGCTTTTTGAATCAGCCTGATATAAAATTAATAGGTTAAGATATCAATCAGGAGACTTGGAAGGGCTTATGAAGAACGATATCCATCCCAACTACATTGAAACCACCGTGCGCTGCGCCTGCGGCAGCGAGTTCGTGACCGGCTCCACCAAGGATAACATCCGGGTGGAAATCTGCTCCAAGTGCCATCCCTTCTTTACCGGCAAACAGAAGCTCATGGACACCGCCGGGCGGGTGGAGCGCTTCCGGCGTAAATACGCCCACCTGGAACAGAAAAAGCCTGCCGACCAGGCCGAATGAGGCACGAAGACCTGCCCTTGGCCGTGGGGGGCCAGGCCGTGCTGGAGGGCGTGATGATGCGCTCCCCCCACGCCATAGCCGTGGCGGTGCGCCGTCCCGACGGCTCGGTGATCCTCAAAGATGAGGCGTATCATTCCCTGGCGGAGCGCTACCCCGTCTTGAAGCGCGCCTTACTCCGGGGCCCCGTAATCCTCATCGAGGCCATGGTCACGGGCGTCAAGGCCCTGACCTTTTCGGCCCAGGCCGCCCTCCAGGAAGAAGATAGCGGCAAAGAAGATGAACCCCTGGGTTGGGGCAGCATCACGCTCACCCTGGGGGGAGCCTTCCTCATGGCCTTCCTCTTTTTCGGATTCCTGCCCCACTGGCTGAGCGGCAAGGCGGGGCTCCTGGTGGGCCACCCGCTGACCCCGGCCGACTTCACCTTTCATGCCATCGACGGCCTCATCAAGCTTACTTTCATCATCCTCTATATCTGGGGCATCTCTTTTTTCCCGGATATCCGCCGGGTCTTCGAGTACCACGGCGCCGAGCACAAGTCCATCTGCACCTTTGAGGCCGGGGAAGAACTGACGGTGGCCAAGGCCAAGGCCCATCCCACCGCCCACGCCCGCTGCGGCACCTCCTTTATCCTGGTGGTGCTGCTGGTGAGCATCCTGATCTTTACCGTGTTTTTCCCCCTGTTCCCGTCCCTGACCCGCCGGGGCCTGGCCAACAATTTCCTCCAGGTGATCATCAAGGTGGGCCTGATGTTTCCCATCGCGGCCCTCTCCTACGAGATCATCCGCTGGGGCGGCAAGCACTCCCGGCATTTCCTGGCGCACCTCCTCCTGTGGCCCGGGTTGGCCACCCAGCGCCTCACCGCTTTAGAGCCCGACGACTCCCAGTTGGAAGTGGCCCTGGAAGCCTTGAAAGCCGTCCTGGCCCGGGAAGAATATCCCCTCCCCGAAGGCCGACTGGCCGGGGCCGGCGAGCCCTGCGCCGAGTGCCGGCATTGATGAATAGTGAGCCGTAAGCAGTGAGCAGTTATGCGGGTGCGCCGGGCGCACCTTTTCTTTTTTGGCCATCAGGCTGGGCTGCAATCCTGTTATAATGTGGGAAATTGACGCCGGCCCCACTGGCGCCGGCGAGGGGGATTAAATCCGTGTCCGCCGCCTCCCCGCCCGACCCCGAAAACCCAGAACCCTGCATCGGCCCGGCCGGCTGGGATTACCCCGACTGGCAGGGGGTGGTTTATCCCCCGGGGCTCAAGGGCACGGACCGCCTCACCTTCCTGGCCACCCGGTTTACCGCGGTGGAGATCAACGTCACCTTTTACCGGCCCATCCCCGCCGATTACGCCCGGCGCTGGCTGGCGGCGGTGGCCGAGGCCCCGGATTTCCGCTTCACTGCCAAGCTCTGGCAGGTCTTTACCCATGAACGGCGGCTGCCGGAGGCCGAACTGGTCCAGTTTCAGGAGGGCCTGGAGCCTATGCTGGCCGCCGGCAAATTAGGCGTGCTCCTGGCCCAGTTCCCCTATTCCTTCCACAACACCGAAGAAAACCGCGCCTATCTGGTGCAGCTCAAGGCCGCCTTCCCCAATTACCCCCTGGCCGTGGAGGTGCGCCACCGTTCCTGGCAGCACCGGGCGGTGCGGGACTTTTTGGCGGGCGCGGGTCTGGATTTCTGCAACATCGACCAGCCCATGGTCTCCTACCCCATGGGCGCCACTCGCTGGGTCACCGGCACCCGGGGCTACCTGCGCTGCCACGGGCGGCGCGCCGAGACCTGGTTTGAGTTCGGGGACGACCGGGGGGCCCGCTATGACTACCTCTACTCCCCCGAGGAACTGGAAGATTTGGCGGCCAGGACCCGGGAGCTGGCTGTAAAGGCCACGGAGACCTACGTCATCTTCAACAACCACCCCGCCGGCCAGGCCGTGGCCAACGCCCTGGAACTTATCCATCTGCTCACCCCTACCCGTCCGGTCAGCGTCCCGCCGGGCCTGCTGGCGGCGTTTCCAAGATTGGCCGAAACGGTTGTGGATAAACAGGATGGGGAGGGCCAGAGTTGTCGTCAAGAATAAGCCTTCCGACTCCTTTTTAAAGAGCCCTGGCGACTCGTCGGGTCGCCCCTCCTCAAACGGGTTGGGAGGGGGGTGTAAGGGGAGTGCAGGGGAACCATACGAAAATATTCTCCGGCCATCTTTTAAAAATCCAGTCATAGGCTGGGTAGGGGCG
>JBKQVS010000083.1:0-41349 GCA_052139855.1 Desulfobaccales bacterium | reverse complement strand
GGCGACCCGTTGGGTCGCCCCTTCGTGATGTACTAATGAAGTGATGGAGGGCGGGACTTGCCCGCCAGTTGGGTGCGCGCCGCGCACCATTTTGCTTTTGAAGGATCGCTTTGGGGTGAATTTGTTATAATAATCCAGCCATTCACCCTATCCATGATTGCAAAGGAGCATCTATCCATGTCCATAGAACAGACCTTATCCATGATCAAACCCGACGGGGTGGCCCGGGGGTTGATCGGCGACGTGATCGGCCGGTTTGAGAAACACGGCCTCAAGATTAAGGCCATGAAGATGCTGCACCTGTCCCTGGAGTCGGCCCGGGCCTTTTATGCCGTGCATAAAGAACGGCCTTTTTATGACAGCCTGACTGCGTTTATGAGTTCCGGGCCTATTGTGGCCATGATCCTGGAGGGGGAGAACGCCATTCAGGTCAATCGGGACCTGATGGGGGCCACCGACTACCGCCAGGCCGCGTCCGGGACCATCCGGGCGGACTTCGCCCGGGACATCGAGGCCAACATCGTCCACGGCTCGGACGCGCCCGACACCGCCAGGGTTGAAATGGCCTTCTTTTTCAACGCCCTGGAACAGGTGTGATAGCAAGCAATCAGCTTTCAGCTTGAAGAAGACTCAACCGGCTGGTGGCGCAGCCTTTCCTGTGAAAAACTTCAAATCCCCCTAAATCCCCCTTTGCCAAAGGGGGACTTTAACCCCTCCCTTTTGAAACTAGGGGCCGGGAAATGCGCCGATTATCCCCGGGCGGTCCGACCGGAAACTTGACAAAGTTCCCCGCTATCCTCATGTTACAGATAGGGGCGCCTGACCCGGTTGAACCGGGGGCTAGGCTTTGTTCAGCTTGAACTTCGGCCACCCCCAAGGCGGCGCCGGGCGTGGGGCAGGGAGAAGTTGGCATGCCGGTGGAAAAAGAGGTCTCGATCCTGGATCAGGTAGGTGAGTGCCTGCGGTTCGCCGCGGCGCACCGCCGGCGCACCGGCCGCCCCTTCGTCACCCTGAGTTACGCCCAGAGCCTGGACGGCAGCATTGCCGACCGCCCCGGGCGGCCTCTGGCGCTCAGCGGCCCCCAGGCCATGGCCCTGACCCACGGCCTGAGGGCGGCGCACGAAGCCATCCTGGTGGGCATCGGCACGGTGCTGGCCGACAATCCCCGGCTGAACGTCAGGCTGGTGGAAGGCCCCAACCCCCAGCCGGTCGTGGTGGACAGCCGCCTCCGTTTTCCCCCGTATGCCGAGCTCTTGAAGAATAGCGGTTCCCCCTGGATTGCCACCAACGAAGGCGCCGACGCTGAACGGCGGCACGTCCTGGAAGCGGCGGGGGCCCGGGTCCTGGTGTTGCCGGGGCGTAACGGCTGGGTCGATCTGGCCGAACTCCTTAAACACCTGGGGTCCATGGGCATCAACAGCCTGATGGTGGAAGGGGGGGCCCAGATTATTACGAGTTTTCTGGTCTCCCGGCTGGTGGACCAGGTGGTCCTGACCATGGCGCCAATGCTCGTGGGCGGCCTCCGGGTGGTGAACCCCCTGGGGCGCTCATCCCAGCAGCGCTTTCCGCGCCTCAAGAACCTGAGCTACCAGCAACTGGGCGATGACCTGGTGCTGCGCGGGGAACCGGAGTGGGACAGCTAAATGGAACGACAGGCCCTTTATTTTACCGGCCCCCGGCAGGTGGCGCTGAAAAGCGAGACCCTGCCCAGCCCGGCTTTTGGGCAAGTGCTGGTGAAGACCATCATTTCCGCCATCAGCCCGGGCACCGAGTTGTTGATTTACCGGGGGCTGGCGCCCAAGGACCTGGCCAAGGATGAGACCATCACCGCCTTGGCCGGAGATTTTTCTTTTCCCCTGAAATATGGCTACGCCGCGGTGGGCCAGGTCCTGAAACTGGGCCGGGGCGTGGCGCCCGATTGGGAAGGCCGGCTGGTCTTCGCCTTTCATCCCCACGAAAGCCATTTCCTGGCCACCCCCGACGAACTGCTGGGGTTGCCCGGGGACCTGACCCCCGAGGCGGCGGTGTTCTTCCCCAACATGGAGACGGCGGTGACCTTCCTGTTGGACGGCCAACCCCTGATGGGGGAGCAGGTGGCCATCTTCGGCCAGGGCATCGTGGGTCTGCTTCTCACTGCGCTCTTGAGCCGCTGGCCCTTGTCGTCCCTGGTGACCCTGGATCTTTATTCCCGGCGCCGCCTGCTCTCCGAAGAGTTAGGGGCGCACCTGAGCCTGGACCCTTCGGCCCCGGAGGCGATGGCGCGGCTGGCCGCCGGCCTCCAGGGCAGCGGCCCCTATCCCGGGGCGGACCTCAGCTATGAGATCTCCGGCAACCCCGCGGCCCTGGACCAGGCCATCGCGGCCACCGGGTTCAGCGGGCGGGTGGTGATCGGCTCCTGGTACGGGAAAAAGCGGTCCGACCTGAACCTGGGGGGCCGCTTCCACCGCAGCCGGGTAAGGCTTATCGGCAGCCAGGTCAGCAGCATCGCCCCGGAGCTCACCGGCCGCTGGAACAATGCCCGGCGATATCACACCACCTGGCAGATGCTGGCGCAGGTGCAGCCGGCCCGCTTCATCACCCAGCGATTTCCCCTGGAGCAGGCAGCCCAGGCGTATGAGTTGATCGACCGCCACCCGGAAGAGGCCATTCAGGTAATTTTGGCGTATTGAAGGGCGGGCTGAGGAATGGCGGGGCTGTAGGGGGTTCACCGGCCGTCCCTTTATGGGAGGCAGGTGTCTTTGGGCGCCATGAATGGCGCCCCTGCGGGCGTGATAAATCACGCCCCTACGTTTTTCACGGAAATTTGCACCTGAGAGGCGAAACATGCACCGATATACGTTGGCGGTGAAACGAGACTTCGTGGCCCGGCACTATCTTTTCGGCGGCGATTGGGGCGCGGAAAATGAACTTCATTCCCACCATTACCAGGTGGAAGTGCAGCTGGAAGGCAGAACCCTGGATAAACACGGCTATCTGGTGGACATTGTGGCCGTGGAAGCCCATCTGGAGGAACTGGTGGCGTATTACCGGGACCAGAGCCTGAACGATCTGCCGGAATTCGCCGGGCTCAACCCTAGCATCGAGCACTTCGCCCGCATTCTCGGCCAGGAAATTTTGAGCCGGGTTAAAGAACCCCTCAGCGCGGTCATGGTCAAAATCTGGGAAAATGAGATCGCCTGGGCGGCTTACCGCGAGGAACGGTAGTGCATGTAGGCCTGCTCGTTTACGGCAGCCTGGACACCATTTCCGGCGGTTTCCTCTATGACCGCAAGCTGGTCGGGTATCTCAGGGAGGCGGGCGACCGGGTGGACGTCATCAATCTGCCCTGGCGCCACTATGGTGTAAGTCTGCTGGACAACCTCAATTCCGGGCTCCGGCGACGGCTGAGGCAGGCCGCCTTTGACGTCCTCCTGGAAGATGAGCTGGTGCACCCCTCCTGTTTCTGGCTCAACCAGCGCCTGCGCTACCGGTTGACCTACCCCACGGTCGCCATCGTGCATCATCTGCGTTGCCGGGAGCAGCATCCAGCCTTTATGACCCGGTTGTACCGGCGGGTGGAAAAGAGTTACCTGGCCTCGGTGGACGGCTTCGTCTGCGTCAGCGGCACCACCCAAGCGGACGTGGAGGAGGTGGTGGGGCGGGCGCGGCCCCTGCTGGTGGCATATCCCGGCCGGGACGGCCTGCCCGGCGCGGTCAGCCGTCAGGAGATCATGGCCCGGGCCACCGCACCGGGGCCTTTTCAGCTTATCTTTGTGGGCAACCTGATTCCCCGCAAGGAACTGCACACGCTGCTGGCGGCCCTGGCGAGTCTTCCCCGGGACGATTGGCGGCTGACGGTGGCCGGCAGCCTGGAGTCGAATGCGGCTTATGTTGGGGCCATCCGCCGCCAGATAAAGGACGCGGGCCTGGAATCAAGGGTGTCGCTGCTGGGGGCCCTGCCGGCCCGGGAACTGGCGGCCCGGTGCGCCGCCAGCCACCTCATGGCGGTGCCCTCATCCTACGAAGGGTTCGGCATCGTCTACCTGGAGGGCATGCATTTCGGACTGCCCGCCATCGCCGGGACGGCCGGTGCGGCCAAAGAACTCATCCGCCACGGGCATAACGGCTTTCTGGCGCCGCCGGGGGATGCCGCGGCCCTGGCCCACGCTATCAATCTGCTGATGGAAGACCGAGAGCTGCTAAAGCGGATGAGCCTGACGGCGCATCGGAGCGCGGCGGCGCATCCCACCTGGAACGAGAGCGCCGCGGCGGTGCGGGCCTTTCTCCAGAGTTTCCTGTGGTGACCATGTCCGGCGCGGCGGCGGACGACTTTATCCGCTATCTGGCCGCCAAAAAGGGCCTGGATGACCGCTGCCTGAACCGGCAGGTGTGGGAGGCGTTGGAGCGGGCGGTGCGGGGCCGGACGGACTCCTCCCCCCTCCGGGTCCTGGAAGTGGGCTGCGGCATCGGCACCATGCTCGAGCGGCTGCTGGATTGGGGTTTGCTGACCCGGGCGGCGTACACCGGCATCGATGTGGAGGCCGGGCTCATCCGGGCGGCGGCCGAGCGCCTGCGCGGTTATGCGGCGGCGCGCCAGGCCAATCTTTCCGTGGAGTCCGACGGGGCCATGGTCTTGTCAAGCCCCTTCCAGGAGGTCCAGATAAGGTTGGAAGCTGCCGACCTGTTCGATTTCCTGGACCGGGAGCCGGGAAAACCGGCCTGGGACCTGCTGGTGGCCCATGCCTTCCTGGACTTGATCGACCTTGCCGCGACTTTGCCGCGGCTCTTGTCGCACCTGGCTCCCGGCGGGTTCTTCTATTTCAGCCTCAATTTTGACGGGGCCACCACTTTGGAGCCGGTCATCGACCCGGACCTGGACCGTCAGATCGAAAGCCTGTATCACCAGACCATGGACAGACGCCGTTGCCAGGGCCGGCCCGCGGGCAGCAGTCGCACCGGACGCCGACTCCTGGGGCACCTGAAAGAGGCGGGGGCCCGGGTGGTGGCGGCGGGCAGCTCCGACTGGGTGGTGTTTCCCGGCCCGGAGGGCTATCCGGGCGATGAGGCCTTCTTGCTCCACTTCATCATCGACACTATCGGCGGGGCCCTGGGCGGGCATCCGGAGTTGGACGGCGGGCGCTTTCGGGCCTGGATCGCCGAGCGCCACCGCCAGATCGAAGCGGCGGAATTGATCTATATCGCCCACCAGTTGGATGTTATGGGGTATATTTAGAAAAAAATATAGGGCAGGCGTCCTGGCCTACCCAGGAACAGCCGGGGGCGGCTGTTCCACATTGTTTAGGGCCTGGTCCCACACCAGGACGCGGTAATACGGAAATAAGTCAGGAATTTCATTGTGTTCCAGGTGATCATTTACGACTGCGACGGGGTGCTGATCGATTCCCGGGAATCGAACCGGGCCTTCTACAACCACATCCTGGCCCGGTTCGGGCTGGCCCCCGTGACCGAGGCGCAGCTTGCGGTGGTACACGTCAGCACCGCGCAGGGGGCCATCGATTATCTGTTCCAGGGGCACCCCCGCCGGGAAGAGGCCCAGGCTTATCAGAAGACCATCAACAACGCCCCGTTTCTGCCGCTTATCCGCCCGGAGCCGAACATCCGGGAGGTGCTCATGCGGCTGCGGTCCCGCTACCGGACCGCCATCGCCACCAACCGGGGCAAGAGCCTGGCCCTAGTGCTCCAAAATCTGGGCCTGGAGGAGCTCTTCGATCTGACTGTTTCGGCCTATGATGTCAGCCGGCCCAAACCGCACCCGGAGTGCCTGGAGAAAATTCTCACTTATTTTGGGCTGGAGCCGGAGGCGGCGCTGTACGTCGGGGACGCGGCGCTGGACCAGGAAGTGGCCGAGGCCGCGGGGGTGCCTTTTGCGGCGTACAAAAACCCCGGGCTGACCGCCCGTTACCACTTGCAGTCCCATCTGGACCTGCTGGCGGTCCTCAAGCTTTAGCGGTTTTCCTCCCTCCCTTTTTGCCATCCCATAATTTTGCCGGCCGCGATTTTTTTGCTGCCGCAACCTCAAACGCCTTAACATTTTCTTCCGGGCCGATTCTAAATACTCAAACGGACCAATCAAGTCCTTTGGGGAGGAAAGAGTCGTGAAGACAAAACAGAGCTTTTGGGGCCTGCGCCTGGGAAAGCAGTGGATATTGATAGGTGTGCTGGGTTTGAGTTTTCTGACGGGATGCGCCTCACCCAGTCAAAACCCCAGCCTTTACACCGGAGCGGGTCTGGGTGGGCTCTTGGGGGCCGGCCTGGGGGCCGCGATCAATCACAACAATCCCTGGAGGGGTGCAGCTATCGGCGGGTTGCTCGGAGCTGGCGGGGGCGGCGTGGCCGGAGCACTCTACGGGCAGTCGCAAACCCCCTATCAGCCGCAACAGCCGCAACAGCAGCAACAGCAGGGGTATTATCAACAGCCCCAACAGGCTCCTTATCAGCAACAGCAGGGTTCTTATCAGCAGCCCTATTATGGGCAGCCTCCCGGCTAAGCGGCCGGATAGAGAAAAACCGGATGCCGCCGGCTGAGCGGTGGCAAGGATGAGCCCTGGCGAGTGATTTCGCCGGGGCTTTTCTTATGGGGAAAAGGGGAAAAATTTGACCGGTCAAGGCGGTGACGATCCGGCCCCCTGCCGGCTTTCGGCCTGGGCCACGTGCCGGATCACCCGGATGACGCTATCCGGGTTGAGGGAAATGGAATCGATGCCGCAGGAAACCAGGAACTCGGCGAAGTCGGGGTAATCGCTGGGGGCCTGGCCGCAGATGCCCACCTTGCGGCCGGCCTGATGGGCGCTGGTAATCAGGCTGCGGATCATCCGGGTCACCGCCTCGTCCCGCTCATCGAAGAGCTCGGCGAGTTCCGAGGAGTCCCGGTCCACCCCGAGCACCAGTTGGGTGAGGTCGTTGCTGCCGATGGAAAAGCCGTCGAAGCGCTGGGCAAACTCTGCCGCCAGAATGACGTTAGACGGAATCTCGGCCATGACGTAAACTTCCAGCCCGGCCTCCCCCCGTTTCAGGCCATTGTCGCCCAAGACCTGGAGCACCCGGTCCGCCTCCTTCAGGGTGCGGCAGAAGGGAATCATGACAATGACGTTGGCCAGGCCCATCTCTTCCCGGACCCGTTTCATGGCCCGGCACTCCAAAGCGAAGCCCTCGCGGTAGCGGTCGCGGTAATACCGGGAGGCGCCCCTAAAACCCAGCATGGGGTTGTTTTCCTGGAACTCGAACTGCTCGCCGCCGATGAGGTTGGCGTATTCGTTGGTTTTGAAATCGCTCATGCGGACGATCACCGGCTCGGGATATTGGGAGGCGGCGATCTTGGCGATGCCCCGGGCCAGGTTGTCCACAAAATATTCCACCTTGTCGGCGTACCCCTGGGTCAGGGCCAGGATCTCCCGGCGGGTTCCCGGGTCCTCTACCCGGTCGAAGTGGACCAGGGCCAGGGGGTGAATCTTGATAATGTTGTTGATGATGAATTCCATGCGGGCCAGGCCGATGCCCTGCACCGGCAGGCGCCACCAGCGGAAGGCCGCGGCGGGGGAGGCGATGTTCATCATGATCCGGGTCCGGGTCTCGGGAAGGTTCTCGAGGTTGACCTCGGTTTCCCGGAAGGGCAGGAGGCCCTCATAGACGTACCCCTGGTCGCCTTCAGCGCCGGAAATGGTGATCTTCTGGCCATTCTTGAGGACTTCGGTGGCCTTGCCGGTCCCGACGATGGCGGGAATGCCCAGCTCGCGGCTGACGATGGCGGCGTGGCAGGTTCGCCCCCCGTGGTCCGTGACGATGCCGAGGGCCCGTTTCATGATGGGCACCCAGTCGGGGTCGGTCATTTCGGTGACCAGGATGGCGTTATCCCGGAACCGGGCGATATCCGCGGTGCTCTTGATGAGGCAGACCGGCCCGGCGGCAATGGCCTCCCCGATGGCCAGGCCGGTGAGCAGCCTGGTGCCCTTTTGGGTCATCTCATAGGTTTTGAGGTAGCCGGCTTCCCGGCGGGATTGGACGGTTTCCGGGCGGGCCTGGACGATGAACAACCGGCCGGTGTCGCCATCCTTGGCCCATTCGATGTCCATGGGCTTAGCATAATGCTGTTCGATGGTGACCGCCCAGCGGGCCAGGGTCAAGATTTCGCCGTCGTTGAGGACAAAGGTATTACGCTCTTCCCTGGTGGTATCCAGGTTCCTGGTGGTTTTGGTGCCGCCCACGGCGTAGACCAGCTTCTTTTCCTTGGCCCCCAGGTTTTTTTCGATGATGGGGGTGAGGCCCGGGTTAGTCAGCAGGGGTTTGAAGACCATGTATTCATCGGGGTTCACCGTGCCCTGAACCACGTTCTCACCCAGACCCCAGGCCGCGGTGATGACCGCGGCGTCCCTAAAGCCGGTCTCGGTGTCGATGGTGAACATGACGCCGGAGCCGGCTGTGTCTGCGCGGACCATCTTCTGCACCCCGACGGAGAGCGCCACCCGCTGGTGGTCGAAGCCCTTCTCGCGCCGGTAGATCATGGCCCGGTCGGTGAACAGGGAGGCATAGCAACGGCGGCAGGCCTCCAGGAGTTCGTGGTCCCCGGTAACGTTCAGAAAGGACTCCTGTTGTCCGGCAAAGCTGGCATCGGGCAAATCCTCGGCGGTGGCGCTGCTCCTGACCGCCACGTCCACGTCATTGACGTGGTAACGCCGGCTGAGCTCATGGTAGGCGATGCTGATGGCTGCGGCGATTTCCTGGGGAAACTGGGCCCGGAGGAAGAGGCGGCGAATGGCCTTGCCGGTCTCTTCCAGGGGCTTGGTCCCCTGACGCCAGTCGTTAAGCAGGGCCTCGATCTTGCCGCTCAGGTCATTGGCTTTGAGGAATTCCCCGTAGGCGCCGGCGGTGGTGGCAAAACCGTGGGGCACCGGAATGCCCTGATCTTTGAGGGTGCGGACCATTTCCCCGAGGGAGGCGTTCTTGCCGCCCACCAGGGGCACATCGGTGTTGTTCAAGGTCTCAAACCAGCGCACATAGCGGTCGTCCTGGTGCACGTCGCCTCCTTATCCGGCTTGCCCGGATGGGGGGCAAGAGGGTAGATGCCGAGGCCCCCTGAAGGCAAGCCTTGCGGATAAGAGCCCTAAAGGCGGCGAGGTTGGCGGCAACGGCTGCGGCCCAGGGCACTTTTTGCCGTGAAGATGCCCCCGTAAGGGCAGTTCACGAACTGCCCCTACAAGGAATTTCGTGACAGGGGATGGCCTAAAACTGCCATGATGATTCAGCTTCGGCGTCCCAGCCTCCGACCCGCAGAGGCAGACTAGGATCAGGCCGGGGTGAAGATGCATAGCATCTCCCGAACTTCATCGAGCCAGGCCTGGCGCTGGTCCGGGGTGCTGGTCACTACCACGGCGAAATTTTTGCGGAAAAAGAGCGGGACGCCGCACAACCCGAAGATGCAGTTTTTCCAGAGGGTTTCCAGGGGGTCGCCGAAGACGGCCAGTTCCCGCTCAACCGGGGTGTTGGAGGTGGTGAAGACCACCGCGGCCTTGGCCTTGAGCAGCCCCACCGGGACCCCGTCACCGGCGTCGCCCTCCCGGAACCGGTAGGCCACCTGGGGACGGAGGACCCGGTCCACCCAGCCCTTCAGGATGGCGGGGGGCTGGCCCCACCAGTTGGGATGGACGATGACAATGCCCTGGGCCTGGGCAATCTCTTCGCAGTGCCGCGCCAGGTCCGGGTTAAGGTATGCCTCCCGCTCAAGTTCAGGCGGGAGCAGCACAGGGTCGAAGTTTTCCTGATAGAGGTCGTGGAACGAGACCTCGTGGCCCTGGGCCTCCAAGGTCTGGACCGCGGTGGCGGCGATGGCGTGGTTGAAGCTGCCGTGCCGGGGATGAGCCAGGATGAGGGAGAGGAGGGCCATGTAAACTCCGGAAGGCAGGCGCCGGGCGGGCCACCATAAATCAGAAACTTGAGGAGTGGTTGAGAAGGAGGCGCGAGAATACCGCGGAAAAACAGCCTGGCCGTGCACCCTCCGTCGAATCCGCCGCAACCGAGGACAGTGTCCAGAGGGTTGATGGATTAGAAGCCACCGCGACACAGACCGCCTTGTTTACCGCTGCTTCCTCCCGGACCTGACGGGGTTCACAAGCGTCTGTTGCGCAGGGTCCAATCCGCCGCCCTGGTCAACAGTCAACGGCAGCGCTGCAATCCTCACAGAGGGAGTTCAATCCCGCGTAAGCGGATTTCGGGTTACAGGGCACCGCTAGCTCCCCATCTAGCACGACCAGGTTGTGAAAACGGCTCAGCGATCGACGCGTTCCCGCAGTTCTTTGCCGACCTTGAAGAAGGGCAATTTCTTGCCGTCCACTTTGATGAGATCGCCGGTCTTGGGGTTGCGGCCTTTATAGCCATTGTAAAATTTCACCTTGAAACTGCCAAAGCCGCGAATTTCGATGCGTTCCTTTTGGACCAGGGCATCGGCCATGTTCTCAAAAACGGCGTTGACCACCATTTCCGCCTTCTTCAAGGTGATATTCTCAGCTTTGGCCAGAGCTTCGATGAGTTGCGACTTGTTCATCCCGCTCTACTCCTTGGTGGCGTGCGCCGAAGCCCTTAGCGGGGCTGGCAGCTCGATCGCCTATAAGCTAATTTACCTGAAATAATAAAGAAAATCCCGCCTGAGGTAAAGAAAAAAATGCAGGCCGAAATCACAGGCGCCTCAGGCAGCCCTTCAGAAGCCATGCCGCCCCCGGCAAGATTTGGCGGGAAACCCTTGCCGGTGGCCCGCCCGGGCACCATGCGGCAGCCAATCCCGCGGCCTTGCCGGGAAGAGCCCGGGGCCGTATATGGTAAATAAATCAGGCAGAGCTACAGGCGTCCGGCCCCCTGGCGGCCTGGCGGCAGGCGCAGGGCAGGTTGCCCTGCCCCCTACCGATAACTTATAGGTTAGTCATTTTCTGCCGGTTGGCAAGGGTGGACCGGCGCCCGAAGGAAACGGCGGCGAATTTCAGCCGGGGGAGACGCAAGGCAGTGGTGTGCGCTGGGGAAAATAATTTAGTAAGATGAAAAAAATTGTTTTATGAAAAAGGCCGGCCGGGCGGGGTGGATAGCCCGGATGGAGGACTCCCCATGGACATCAAGGGCATAAATATTAGGGTGGCGGGCATGGTGCAGCGGGGCGGGTTTGTGTGAAGCGGCTGCCCTGACGCCGTGCGCGCCGCCATCAGCGCCCTTCCGGGGGTCGTGGCCGTCGACTATGACGCCCAGGAGGACCTTTTTACGGTCCGGGTCGATTGCCAACAGGCCAGGTTGGAAGATATCTTTGCCGCGGTCTATCAGGCCGGGAGACAAGCGGGGCAGGACTATCTGCCTCAGGTCGTCTCCTGAAGGGCCAGTCTCGGGAAAGCCCACCGTAAGGAAATTCCGGTGTTATTCATTTACCACCCTGGGGCCGCGATCCACGAGGTCTTCCCGGGGTCGGGCCTCGGCCTTAGGCTTAGCCAGGTAAAAGGCCCACAGCGATAACAATAAGAATCCCAAGAGCATACCCACGCATAACCCGGCATAAAAGGCGATCATGCCCATCTCCATTGCCTCCTCAATCACCTGGTATGCCCCCCAATCGGCCTTTATCACCAAAAACATTAGCGGCCCGGCGCGTTCGCCTCGGTTTCCGGGGCAGAGCCCGACAGGGCATACCTCCCGGAAGGCGTTGCCGCCCTGGCGCCAGAGAGAAAAATTATCCTTAAGGACTCGGTTTGGCCGGGAGGGAAGGCCGGTTATGGCCTACAGGCCATTTCGAAACCTCAATTGTTCTTAAACGTCATGCGGAGCGAGGCTAAGAATCTCGCATTTTCCTGAGCTGAGATTCTTCACGTCGTGCCGGACAACAGCAGCATGGGTTTTGAAATAGCTCAGAAGCCCTTAAACCGCGGGCGCATAGCGGGGAGAGCCGGGAAGGTGAGGGGCGGGGCGGGGCGGAGAATACATGATGCGAGGGCCCGGGCCGCCATCCCTGCGTCCCAATCTGAACGGAGTTAAGAAGTGGCGAGGGCGGCAACCCGGGTTCAAGGCTCCCGGGAATCCGCCTGGGGATAACTCTCGGCCGGGTCGGTCAGCACCCCGCCCTTATGCTTCGCCAGGGAAAAGGCCCAGAGAGATGACACCAGGAATCCCAGGAGAATGCCAATGAATAACCCGGCATAAAAGGCGACCATGCCCATCTTGCCCACCTCCGAAACCGGCTGGGGAGCCTGCAGATGGCCGTCAGTGCATGAAAAATAACCGTCCCGGCGCCTTGGGGTGCTTCTCCGGGAAAAGGCCGCACGAGTTGCAAGAAAAGAACCCGATAAATTTATCCGGTTCCCATTATACCATTTCTGCCTGCAAAGACAATGGAAAAAAGGAGATAAAAAGAATATTTGGCTGTAAATTTATTTGGCATGTGCCCCCAACTGTGCAGAGTGAACCGGGACAGGAGGCGGATGCCGGTGAAATCACCGGTCTTTGGGGGCAAAGGGGGGCATGGCCTCGCAAAAATAACCACAAAACCCCCGGCCCTCCCGGGGAAACGCGATTGCAGCGGTCTTGATGGGGCTGGACTTATGGACCGACGGGGCATGGGCGGCCGGCAGCCATCTAGGACGGCGGGGTCAGGAACGCCATCAACGCGGCCCCGGCATGAAGCAACGCCACCAGCCAGAGGGCAGCGACGATGCCCCACACCGGCAGCACCAGCAGGCTGATTCCCAGGGTCCCCAGGGTGGCGCCTAAGAGGTCAGCGGCATAAAGCATGCCGCCCTGGCCCCGGACCTCGGGCCGGGCCTCATGCCAGAAGGCGGCGCAGAGGGCGAAGATGCTGCCGCCGCATGCGCCTGCCGCGGCCAAGACCAGGAGGTATCCCGCCCGGGTCCAGGACTCGGACCAGGACGCCGAGACTGAGTCACCTCCTGGGAGCCAGAGGGCCAGGGATACCGCCAGGACCGCCAGGCCCCCCTGCAATGCCGCCAGCAGGAGCGGCCCGCGCCGACGGCCGGTCCAACGGGAGCCCGCGGCGCTGCCGGCGGCCATTCCGGCCATGAAGGCCGCGAAGAGCAGCCCCAACTCCCGGTAGAGGGACCCCAGCCTGATCTGGTACAGGACCAGCACCAGGATTTCCAGGGCCATGGTGCCCAGCCCCATTACCACCACCTGGTAGAGGGAGCGGGCTCCGGGGCGGCGGCGGAGACTCACGCCGGCCAGCAGGGCGGCCAGAGCCAGAGCCGCCCAGGGGATGAGCGGCGGCAGTTTCTGCAGAGCCAGGAGCGCTTCCTTGACGCCCAGCCCTTCCTGGACGGTGCTCAGCACCAAGTCAAAGAAGTAGCACCTGGGGTTCAGGTCGGTGTTGACCTCAGGCGGCGGTTGGGCCAGGATCTGGTTGAGGTACTGCTGGCGCCAAGGGGAGAGGTCCTGGAGGAGATAGTATTCCCGGACATACTGCAAGGATAATTGCCGAATCGTTAGTCGCTGCACCAGCACCTCGGGGTCCGAGACCAAAACCCCGGGGCCGGCGGAGGCAAAGAACCGCACCTGGCCCCCCGGGAAGGCCACCACCTCGGGGAAGACCTGGCCCAGGGTGTGGTAGGCCATGGCCAGATAGGCGGCCCGGAGCGGCGAGAGACTGGTCTCGGCCCCGGGGAGGGCGAAGCTGAAGACCCCTCCGGGCGTGAGCTTGCCGGCCACGAGGCGGTAAAATTCCCGGGTATAGAAACGGTTCAACTGGGCGCTTTTGGGTTCCGGCAGGGCCATGAGAATGACGTCGTAACGGTGGGGCGTGGTTTCGAGAAAGCGGCGAGCATCCTGATAGATGAGGCGGACCCGGTGATCCCGGGAGAGATCGGCCATGGCCGGCAGGAGCCCCTGGGCCAGCCGCACCAGATAGGGGTCAAGTTCCACGTAGGTGAGCTGCGTGACGGTGCGGGTCTTGAGAATCTCGGGGCCCAGGCCGGCCACGCCGCCCCCCAAGAGCAGGACCCGTTGGGGGCGGGGATGTTCCAGCAGGCCCAACTGGACCTGGTGCTCGGCAGTCAGGGGATCGGGATAGGTGAACTGCCAGAGATTATTGGCAAAAAAACTGATTTGCTCCGCCTCCCGGCTGGCAGATAAGAGGGCGTAAGGACTGTCCACGGTGGCGATCACCTGGCGGCCGGGCCACTCCCAGGCGCGGCTGGCCAACTCCAACCTGGGGGTGATAAGGACGGCCGCGGCCAGCACCAGGAGATTGAGGGTGAGCGCGGCCTGGGCCGCCAGGGATCGGGGCCGGGCCAGGAGCCAGGGCGCCAGGGCCATAAACAGGCCTGCGGCCAGGGCCAGGCTCAGGTCGGCAGAGCGGCCCAGCAAAAAGAGCTGCAGCAGCAGGACCCCCAGGGCCGCGCCCAGGGTCTCCAGGTAATAGACCCGGCCGGCGGCCCCTGGGGAAGCCTCGCGGGCCATGGCCTGGACCGCGCCGGGGAAAAAGTAGCCGGAGACCAGCCCAAAGGGGGCCAGCAGGAGCACAAAGAGCAGAAAGGTGGTGGTGAGGGGCAGGGATTGGCCCAGGGGCAGGTGGGCCAGGGTGGGGAGGGAGCGGCCGGCCAGGATGGTGGCGGGCAGGAGCAGCCCCAGGAGCGCCAGCAGCCCGCCCAGGCGGCCCGGCCCCACCCCGGGGCCACCGGGCGCCTGAAGGCGGCTGCCCACCAGGCTGCCCAAGCCCACCCACAGGAGCCAGCACCACAACCCGAGGGTAAGCTTGAGTTCCTGTCCCTGGGCCAGGACCAGCAGTTCCCGGAGGATCAGGACCTGGGCCACCATGACCCCGGCGCCGTAGAGCAGGACCAGGCTCCGCAGGGTCAGTCTTCCGGGGGGTGGCGTCATCATCTCCTGCGCCCTGTGGACAGCCGTGCAGGGGGCGCGGTGTGCACCCTGGATTTCTCGGATGATAGTTTATTTATCTGCGCTATCTGGGATATGGGCAAATCGCACCAAAGCATAATTTCAAGGTGATCACGCACGATATGGGGTGGCGGGCCGGGGATTCTCCCAGAGAAGTCCGCCCATGGGGTTCACTCTCCGCTTCTCTTTGAACCAGGATGGTTACATCCTTCATACCATAGGTTTTTCTCCTTTTGAATATAGCAATTGCTCCACGTAAAACCAGGGTTCCCCTGATTGTTCTTATAACCGATCTAGTTGATATTGCTGACAGGCCTAAAGGAAGAGGCGGGTGGGTTATTTTTTTCAAAGGAGTTGACCATGAGAGGCACAAAGGTGATATGGCGCATTCTGGCTGCGGTCGCTTGCGTATTCTTCCTGGTTCTCTCTGCAGAGGCCGCAACCATTGATCAATGGGCTAATTCGGTCATTGGTTTCAGCTCTCAGTGGACTAGCAGTGATTGGTCAGCAGCGCAAGCCTTGGGGGCACCGAATACGCCGGCATATGGGGATATGGTAACCGCCTGGGCCCCCCTAGGAGCCAATGGGCCACTGGAATTTATCGAGCTCGGCTATTCAACCCCGGTATACGCTTCAGGCATCACCATACGGGAGACTTTTGGCAACGGCTGCGTGTACCAGGTTGACGTATTGGACCAGAGCCAGGTGCTCCATGTGGTTTGGACCGGCACTGACCCCAGTCAGCAAGGCAGTCCGGTGGATTTTCTGGTGTCTTTTGCGGAAACCGCTTATCTGGTAACGGGTGTGGAGATATTCATCAATACCAGTGACGCTCTCTCTGAGTGGCCAGAAATCGATGCGGTGCAACTTTCCGGCAGCACCAGCAGCGCCCCCATACCACCCACCCTCCTCCTGTTAGGCTCCGGTTTGGTGGGTCTGGCGGGATGGCGGCGGTTCAGGAAAAGTTAGGCAACCTCCAGCAGCGGCTTTTTACCGGCAGGGCCAACCATGGCCCTGCCTTTTTTATTGCCGATTTACTCGTGAAAATGGGGAATAGTGCGACAAGAGAGGCAATTTCGAAGAAGTTACGGTGCCAGGCGATACATGAATGACGCGCTATTGAGCAATTATGTTCCACTTTATTCGATGTTATAGCGCTTCAACTTTTCCCGGAGGGTTTTGCGGTCGATGCCCAGGGCCCGGGCGGTTTCGCTTTTGTGGCCGTCGTAGCGCTGCAAGGTCTGGATGATGTGATCCCGCTCCCGGTCTTTCAGCGATGAACCCACCGCGGCTTCGGCGGCCGGAGTCAGGATGGTGCCGGCAAAGACCAGGTCGGCGGGCTCCAGATACGGGCCGGGGCTTAAGACCAAGAGGCGCTCCATGGTATTTTCCAACTCCCGGACATTGCCGGGCCAGTCATGGCGCACCATCAGCTCCAGGGCATCCGGGGAGATGCCGTGGATGTCTTTCCGCAGGCGGCCGTTGTACTTCTCCAGAAAGTGCTGGACCAGCAGGGGAATGTCGCTTTTCCGTTCCCTTAACGGCGGCATTTGGATCAGCACGACATTGAGGCGGTAAAACAGGTCTTCCCGAAAGGTGCCGTCCTTAATGGCTTTGGTGAGGTCTTTATTAGTGGCGGCGATGATGCGCACGTCCACGGTGATCACCCGGTGGCTGCCCACCTTGGAGATCTTTCTCTCTTCCACGGCCCGGAGGAGTTTGGCCTGAACCTCGAGGCCGATGTTGCTGATTTCGTCAAAGAAGAGGGTGCCGTTTTGGGCCAGCTCGAATTTGCCGATTTTGTTGGCGTCGGCCCCGGTGAACGAGCCCTTAACGTGCCCGAAGAGCTCGCTTTCAAACAGGGTCTCCACCAGGGTACCGCAATCCACGGTAATGAAAGGCCGGCGAGACCGCTGACTCAACTGGTGAATCTTGCTGGCCACCAAGCCTTTGCCGGTGCCGGATTCGCCGGTGATGAGCACGGTGGAGTCCGTGGGGGCCACCCGGGCAATCATGTCCATGATCCGGATCATAGACTCGCTCTCATAGACCAGCACATTGCGCTCGTCTTTGGTCTTCAGCTCCTGGCGCAGATAGAGGTTTTCCAGGTCGAGGCGCCGCTTGCCCAGGGCCCGGCTCACCAGGTTTCTCAGGTCGTCGGGGACAAAGGGTTTGGAGAGGAAATGGAAAGCCCCGGCCTTGATGGATTCCACCGCGGACTGGATGGTGCCATAGCCGGTGATGATGATGACTTCGACGTCCGGGTCCAGGGTCCTGATTTTCTTCAGGGCTTCCAAGCCGTCCATGTCAGGCATGACCAGGTCCAGGAGAATGGTATCAAAGGAGAGACGCTCCAGCAGGGTGAGGCCCTGTTTGGCGCTGGCGGCCAGTTCCACCCGGTATCCCTGCCGGGAGAGGATCTGGAAACAGGCGTCCCGCATGGCTTTGTCATCATCGATGACCAGAATGTGGGCCGGAGCCTCGGGCATGGGAAGAGAATTTCCTTTTACGAGTCAATCAATTATTAATTGGTAAATTTTTGAATTTATTCTATAAAGACCACCCCATCCCTGTCAAGCGAAACGATCACTCATAAGGGGCCCAATCCACCCGGCCGAGGTGCGGTCCCTTCCCCCAGGACCGGTATTTGTGATAAAAGAGGGGCAGGAGGAGATGGCGCGGTTTTAAAGCAGTTTTTGGTTTTTAGTTTTTGGTTTTTTGTCAGATAAGAGTGAAATATCAATAAATTATATAATTGACTCGCGGCATTTAAAAGGAAAACCGGCATCAAACTCTTCATTCCCTGCTTTCTGGACCAGAGCGCCCCGCAGGTGGCCAGTGCCGTGGCGGGGCTGCTGACGCGCCTTGAAGTTCCCTGGGAATACCCCGAAAACCAGACCTGCTGCGGCCAGTTCGCCTGGACGGCAGGAGATTCGGCCACGGCCCGGCGTCTCATGCGCCACTTTCTCCGGGTCTTTGCCGGAGCCGAGACTATCCTCTGCCCCAGCGCCTCCTGCACGTACCTGGCGAGGCATTGCTACCCGCAGCTGGCCGAAGGCCTTAAGGAGCAGCGGACCATAGCGGACCTGGCCTCCCGGGTCATGGAATTGGGCGAGTGGCTGACGGGGTGGGGGCCGCTCCCCTGGACCCCCAGATTGGAGGGATCCCTGGTCCTCCACCAGTCGTGCAAGGCCAGGCAACTGGGGGTCTTAGAGAGCGCCCGGGAGGTGTTGTCCCGGGTGCAGGGCCTTAAGTTGGTCACGGTTTCACCCTATTATACCTGCTGCGGCTTTGGGGGGACCTTCAGCCGGCAGCACCCGGGTCTCTCCCGGGATATGGGGGAGGCCTACCTGGCCGCAGTAACTGCCACCGGGGCCGGGGGGTTGGTGTCCCTGGATTACAGCTGCCTCATGCACTTGCAGAGCCTCGGCGTGGCGCCGGCCCAAGGCTTGTTATTTTATCACCTGGCGGAAATCCTGGCCATGAGCGGATAACCAGACCCAAGCCGGACCAGGCAGCACAGACTTCACTTATCCACCGCGACGAGCCACCGGAGGTTAACCTTGGGCATGGATAATCAGGCGCTGATTGATCACCCTTCTTTTTGGGGGCAACTCCTCATGGTGGGGATTCCCGGCCCCCGGATGGAGACGGTGGCCCGGGAGCTGGTGCGGGACCTGAGGGTGGGGGGCGTCATCCTCTTTGCCCGCAATATCGAGAGCCCGGAGCAAGTCTGGGAGTTGACCCGGGACTTGCAGCGGGAGGCTCTGGCGGCCACCGGGCGGCCCCTGCTCCTGGCGGTGGACCAGGAAGGGGGCCGGGTGCAGCGCCTGAAGGCGCCTTTCACCATCATCCCGGCGGCCCGGGAACTGGGGACAACGAGGACCCCGGAGGAGGTGGAGTATCTGGCCCGGCAGGTGGCCCGGGAACTGGCCCTGGTGGGCCTCAACGTCAACCTGGCCCCGGTCCTGGATGTGCCCCGGTCGCCGGCCTGCCCCCTGTGGGACCGGGCTTACAGTTCGGACCCGGAACGGGGGGCCCGGTTCGGGCTAGCCGCCATCCGGGGCTATATGGCGGGCGGCATCATCCCGGTAGCCAAACATTTTCCGGGGCTGGGTGATACTCTGGCCGACTCCCACGAGGTTCTGCCCCAGGCATTATCCAGCGATGCCAAGCGGGAGGCGGACTTGCTGCCCTTCCGGGAGGCGGTAGCCGCGGGGGTACCCATGGTCATGACCGCCCACCTGGCGGTGCCGGAATGGGATGACCGGCCGGCCACTCTGTCGCCGGTGGCCTTGGAGGAATGGCTGCGGCGGCGCCTGGGGTTTGGTGGGGTAATCATCACCGATGACCTGGAGATGGGGGGCATCAGCACCAAGCTGCCGGCGCCCAAGGGAGGTAAGGAGGCCCTGGCGGCGGGGGCCGACCTCCTGCTTATCTGCAATGACTGGCAGGCGGCCTGGGAAACGGCCCGGCTTCTGGCGGCAGACGGGTCCCTGGCCCGCCGGGGCCGCGAGTCCGCGGCCCGCCTGGATAGGCTGCGGCAGTCCCTGAGGGCCGGGCCCGGGGAGTTACGGGCGGTGCAGGAATACCTGGCCGGGAGAAACTGAACCCTAGAGGCCAAGGGTGAAAAGGTAAAGGCAAGAGAAGCCGGATTGGGGCAGGAACCGGGCTGGAGTGTTGGGTGAAGGCGCAGATTAGGGCGGGTGCGGATACGAACAACCGCCAAAAAATATAATGGCCGGGAGGGGGACCCGGCCATTTTGGAGAAAGGAGAAATTGGTTTAGGGTATTTTCGGGGGTAACCTGCTTTTAATCATATGCATTAATGATGCCAATTATCCTCGATGGCTTCTAAGTCAGTCATAGTCAGTCTTTGCGGAGATCGGGGCAAATGGCGTCAATAATTTCAGTTCAAATTATTGTACGAATCCAATGGGCAAAGCCCGGGAGTCACCCCATGTTCCTGGCGGCAACCTCAGTGCCAGCCTGCAAAAACTCCCTGACCAAAAATTTTAACCGCCCGACGTTGGGGTAAAAAAACCGCCGGCGGGGTAACCATCTTAAGCCCCTCCTCCCAAATTTTCGCCTGGGGCCGAGAGCACCTGCGCCGCCGCCGCCAGGACCGTCTCCGGGGTAAGCGCTTCCAGGCAGAGACTCTCCGGACAGGTAATGGTCCGGCCCACGGCGCAGGGGGCCTGGGGACAGGGCGCCGTCAGGGTGCGCAGGTGCGGTCCCAGGGGCGCCCACACCCGGGGGTCGGTGGGGCCGAACAGGGCGATAACCTCAGGCTCCCCCACTGTGGCGGCCAGGTGGGTCAGACCGCTGTCGTTACCGATATACAACCGGCAGCTGGACAAGATTTGCGCCACCCGGGCCAGGGGGCGGTTCGCCAGGAGAGTCTGGCCCTGGGCCTGGGCCAAGGCCTCCAGGTACGGCAGCATTTCGCTTTCCGCGGGGCCGGCCAGCCAGACCACCTTAAGGCCATACTCCCAGCCCAGGGCCCGGCTGACTTCGTAATAGCAGGCCAGGGGCCAGTTTTTTAAAGGGTGGCCGCTGCCCGGGGCTACTGCCAGCCAGGGGCCGGGGCCGGGCAGTTCCGGCAGTGCCTCATCCTGTTCCAGCCCCACCTCGAGTTTGAAGGGGCCGGGGACATAGTTGAGCCCCAGGCCGGCGAGATGCCGGGCCTGGAGGGCCGCCACCGCCTCGGCGCCCGTCTCCGGGAAAGAGGGAAGCCAGTGGACCGCGGGGATGCCGGCCCGGCGCAGGCGGGCCGGCAGGATGGTTTGGGGGTAAGGGCTGAAGACCAGGGCCAGTTGGAACCGGGCCAGGCGCGGGCGAATCTCAGGGGGCAGGTCCCCGTCAGTGAACAGGTGGAGCCACCGGGCCTCGCCGCTGTCCCAGACCGCGTCCAGGGGCAGACTGCGGGAATAGAGGCCCCAGCGCTCCGGGTGTCCCAGGGCGGTGATCCTGGCTTTGGGGTACTGCCGGCTGAGGGCCGCCAGGGCCGGCCCCGCCAGGAGCAGGTCCCCCAGCGCCCCCTGGTGCCAGATGAGGATTTTTTGTACTGCCTCAAAGCCTGGCAGAAATTTAGGGTATTTTAGGTCTCGCGGGCTCATTGAGTCCATGTTTAACAATTTCCGGACCCCTTTGGGAAACGACCGGGGAAATTCCCCCTAAAGTTGTTATCTGGGAGAGGTTCCCCCATGGCTCGTTGAAGCAGCCACCTGATTATTCCAAAATATATTGAAATTACTATATAATTAATGGAAAATATCTCCAGGCTTATGGTATCATGCTTCCCACAAGATAATTCGGCTGCAATAGGAACCTTCTCTGGGTTAGACTTGAAGAGTGGGTCCCCAAATCTATTTTTTGACTGCGGTGGCCAAGGTCACCGCGTGATATTGGAATATGCTTATCCTGTCAGTCATTCTCATTAGTCTGTATGCGATCTCCGCGGCAACGGTGATGCTGATGGGTCTCCACCCCAGTTTCCCCTGGGCCTATATTCTCTCCATCGGCTTGCTACCCATTCCCCTGGCGTATTATGTCGTCTGCGGCGGGGGACAACTGGAAAAATATCTGGGTTACCGGCTTTGGCTTCTGCCGGTTTCCAGCATGGTATTGGGCCTGCTCTTGGTAACCGTGTACCGATTCGAAATAGATCTTTTCTTTGTTATCTGGGTAGTATCGGTATTATTTATGATCTGGCACTTTGTGAAATTAAAATTTACCCCAGTAAAACCCTTATTGATATGTTTCTGTCTCCTTATTGTGGGCTTCTCGCTGGTTCGCAACCTTAATTATATTGCTCTGAGTCTTGTGTTTAACCGGTTACAAGATGCAACGTTATGTAAGGTTGACATGGCAATTTATGGATTTTTCTGGGGTTCTGCCAACTACCAGGGAATTTTTCCGCTTGCCAAATCCCGGTTTCTTTTCAATTTCCTACAAAATGCCTATTTCATGTTATTTTTCGAAATATACGTAATAATCTTTCTCATCTTAGGCAAACGGGAAGCCATGAGGCTATTTTTCTCCGGCTTGTTTGGCTGTTATTTGCTGGGCATCATTATTTTTCTTGCTTACCCGGCGGTTGGCCCCTATGTTTGTTTTCCGGAAAGTTTCGTCGCAGACTTTCACGGTACGCTAACTTACCATGTTATGCGCGGCATTGTCTCAGGCTACGATGCCATCAAGCTGTCTGCTACCCCCTCAGCAGACATCGGGTACTTTGTCTCCTTTCCAAGCCTGCATGTAGCGTTGGCAGTGTTGCTCCAATATTTCCTATCCTGCTCCAAATTCCACTTCTGGATGTTTCTCCCCATTAACATCTTGGTGATGGTGAGCACGGTATTTCTGGGATTTCACTATCTACTGGATGTCCCCGCGGGGGCGCTGGTGGCCCTGATCGTCATCTGGTCTTTGGCGGTCTGGAAGCGCCGGGCAGTGCTTGCCTCCCCAGACACACCCAAGCAATGCTCGTAAGAGAAGAGTACACGTCTAACCGGAAATTTAAGCCGACAATCCTCACACCCTGGATAATATTTTAAGATAATTATCGTATTTTCTTGGGCTTTAGCCACTATTCCGACTCCACTTATTTGGGCAGTTCCTCACTGGCCTTTGGCCCACCCGTAAATTTTGAAAAGTGCGGTGGGACGGGCCTGCAGGATGGGTTGGGGGCGAGGGCTGAAGACCAGGGCCATTTGGAACCGTGCCAGGCGCCGGCGAATCTCAGGGGGCAGGTCCCCGTCGGTGAACAGATGGAGCCAGCGGGCCTCGCCGCTGTCCCAGACCTCGTCCAGGGGCAGACTCAGGGAATAGAGGCCCCAGCGCTCCGGGTGCCCCAGGGCGGTGAACCGGGCTTCGGGAAAATGCCGCCTGAGGGCCGCCAGGACCGGCCCCGCCAGGAGTAGGTCCCCCAGCGCCCCCTGGTGCCAGATGAGGATATTGTTTCGTTTCACGATAACGACGATCTCGTCATAATGCCATTGCCCTGAGAAAAGGCGTCTGCTAAAATGCCCCCACTTGAGCGCGGCGGATATTCATAAGAGACTGCTCAGTCTCTCATGGTAAACGATTAACGAGAAAAAATACATGGTGGGGGCCGAAATTTAAATTAAGCCTTTTTTAAAGTATAGATATATTAATAACGATAGTTAGATAACAAAGGGTATTTTATAAAATTTATAATACTAATATGTTAAATAATAGACAAATCTTTATTAATTTGGTTTTGGGATTAATCTTTACTTTTTCGTTAGCTTTTTATTATGAGACTATCGTCACATTTGCTGATCCACAAAAAACTGGGGATTTTTATAAATTTTACATGTCATCCAAGTTTTATTGGGAAGGGAAAAGTATTTATTCGCCAGTACCTAAAATTGGTTTTGAAAACGCCAAAGACGAAGCACGCGATTGGTTGAAAAATGATCAATCACAGGCTATTCAATCGAGTCGTAATATCGAACATGCCAATTTAAATCCTCCTTTTCAAACCTTGCTTTTGGCACCGGTCGTTTTAATCAGATACGAACAAGCTTTTTTTATTTATTCAATTATATCAATAATCTCCGGATTAGTTGCGGTATTATTGATTGCGCATGAGACGGCAAATGAGAAAATTGAATTATCTTGTTTATTTAGCTTTATGATTATTATTATGGTTTACTTTCCTACGTTGATAAATATTATCTATGGACAATTATCGTTAGTTTTGCTGTTATTCATTACTTTAGCCTGGATAGCCGCCAGAAATGGCAAAGATGCCTTGGGTGGAATTTATTTAGGCCTGGCGATGAGCCTTAAAATATTTGTCGGGTTGTTTCTCTTATTTTTCCTGGTGCGCCGCCGCTGGCGGTTACTCGGTTGGTTTACCGGTACGTTCACGCTTTTGAGTCTGCTGCCGTTGTGGTTTTTCGGGATTGAGACCTATAAAAATTATATCACGATCCTGTCCAGCATCACCTGGTATGCGGCAAGTTGGAATGCTTCTTTTCTGGGTTTTTTTACCCGAATCTTCGGCGGTTCGGAAAATGTCCCTTGGTTTAATCTCCCGGCAGTCGCCCATGCCTTAACGAGGCTAGGTTCCGGGCTCTTTATGCTCTGGTTAGCCTGGCTGGCCT
Source organism: Desulfobaccales bacterium (assembly GCA_052139855.1). GTDB lineage: Bacteria > Desulfobacterota > Desulfobaccia > Desulfobaccales > 0-14-0-80-60-11 > 0-14-0-80-60-11. Next base: position 17,350 of record JBKQVS010000083.1, on the reverse strand, counting down.
GGCCCCGGGCTCAGGAGTCGTCCCGGGACCGATTTGATCTGGGTTTTTCCTTGACCATCACCGGCATGTTGCTCATCTCCCCCTTGGGCTGGATGTATTATTTCACTGTCCTACTCATTCCCGTCGTGGTGTCCTGGCGCCTGGTTCGGAGACTTGAGGCTCGTATCCGGTACCAGGCTGTCATCCTCCTGGCCTGGCTCTTAAGCACCATCCCCCATAGCCTGATTCGGGCGCCGGATATGAATAGCCCTCACCTTTGGTTTTTCTGGGCCGGCCCCTACTTCACCGCCTTGCTCTTGTTCAGTTTTATTTTGGGGAGTCTGGCGCGTCACCTAAAAGAAGCCCCATACCCGGGCGATACGGCCTAAGCCGGACCCGCCGAGCACGGGGATTTTTTCCTTTAAAGGGGCCGGAGGACCCCGGCCCGGCGCCCCGGGTTGACGCCGGCCCAGGCCCGGCGGCCGGATCAGCGCCCCGATGCTTGGGCCAGGCGCTGGGCGGTGCGGGTGGCGAACTGCCGGTGGGCCGCGGCTTTCTCCTCCAGCAGGGCCAGAATATCCTGGAAGAGCTGCCGGTTCAGGTCCCGTTCGGCGGCCTGGCCGGCCAGCAGCTCCAGCACGGCATCGACGATCTCGGGCTCGGTTTCCAGTTCGACCAGAAACTTCCGGGCTTTTTCCGGCGAGACCCGATGGAGCAGCACCGCGGCCATCACCACCTTGGGGTCGCCCCCTTCGGCCTTGAGCAGGTCTTGGGCGTAGGCCAAGCCTTTGGCGGTCCGGTCCCAGGCCGGGGGGTCTTCCTGCAGGTGGGACTTGACCATCTCGGAGAGGAGCTCTTTAAAGTTCTGGGCGGCTTTTTTGGCCCGGACCAGGTCCGGCACGCATTTTTCGGCGTATTGGCACCATTCGGCGCACCCCAGCTCGATCTTGGGGTTGTAGAACATGTGCCCGCACCAGGCGCAGCGGCGCCGGGCGTCGTCCTTGAAGAACTCGATTTCCGCCCCGCATTTGGGGCATTCCGCCACAAAGATATCATCGGGCTTCCAAAAGCGGGTATCCTGGCCGGGGCATTTCATCTGTTCCATGGCAACCTCATTTTCCCTTGATCTTCTGCTGTTGGAGGACCTGTCCGGCGGTCCCCAGGGTGGAGATGGTCACCGGCAGGCTCTTGCCCGAGGCCTCCAGGGCCTGGCGGACGATCTGCACCAGCCCGAAACAGCACGGCACTTCCATATTGACGATGCCAATCTCCTGGATGTCGTTCTCCTGCAGGATGGCGGTGAGTTTGGCCACGTGTTCCGGGACATCGTCGAATTTGGGGCAGCCGCACAGCAGGGCCTTGCCTTTGAGAAAGCGGGAGTGGAAATCCCCGGCGGCAAAGGGAGCGCAGTCGGCCGCCACCAGGAGACTGGCCCCTTTGAGGAAGGGGGCCTTGGGCGTCACCAGCCGCAGCTTTATGGGCCAGTGGGCCAAGGCCGAGGCGCCGAGAGCCGGGGCTTTTTCTGAAGTGCCGGGCTGAAATTGCTGCATGCGGCTGCCGGGGCACACGAAGGCTTCTGCCGACGGCGCCGGGGCCGGCGCCTCGGGATGCGGGGCCCCGGGGGCCGGACCCACGAACTCTTCCGCGTCCCGGTCTTCAATGGTCAGAGCTCCCTGGGGACACTCCCCCAGGCAGGCTCCCAGTCCGTCGCAATAACGGTCCGCGAGCAACTGCGCCTTACCGTCGACGATTTGAATGGCCCCTTCGGCGCACGACGGCACGCACATACCGCAGCCGTCACACTTGTCCGGATCGATCCGGACAATTTGTCTCTTTCCCATTTTTCCCATTTTTTCCATAAGTCAGCTTCCTTGGTTGCCTTCGGGGTCGCCGGTAACCGGGAGGTTCCGGGTTAACCACCGTTGTTTCATGCTGTTGATTCTATTTTACTCATTAAGATTGTCAGCACTATGACCTAAGTCAATAAGTGAAGAAAAATCAGATCAGGGGGAAAATATGGAGGGAGGCTGGAAACGGGACCCCGGAGATAGGCGCGCACCTGGGACTATTTTGGGAGAGTTTCTTTATAGCGCGGAAGATAATGGCGGGAGATAAGGTCCCCGCGGGAGATGGAGGTGCAGTGGCAGGGGATGAAAGAAAATTTTGCCGGGGGGCGTTTTAGCACGCGGAACGGGTTGCTGAAAATCTAGGAGAGAGGCGCTGGAAACCGACGCAGCAACCCGGATCAGGTCTTCAGGCCCGGCGGCGATTGGCACTGCCCGGGAAACGGCCAGAATGGGCTAAATCCACCACTCCCCAATCACTGCCTGGCTCTTGTTTGGATCCGCCAGGGTAATCACCAGCAGAAACAAGACGATGGCCACGGCAAAAATGAACATCTGGTTCGTCATGAGGGTATGCAGGGTTTCCATGGGTTTACTTGGCATAGGGCCTCCCAGTTCCGAGAATACTCCGAAGATAAAATATTGCAAGTTTAATACCATCATCTATATCCCATTGAATTTGCAAGAGATCAGTAAATGTAGTTTATTATTTTCATGTTTAAAAATGTGAATATTTGGTTCAATATTTTGACAGGGCGGCAAAGTTTCCCGGGGACCCTCATCCTGGCGCCAGAAAATGAAACATCAAGTCTTAGCTGATGATCGTTAGCCGGGGAACTGCCGGGGGCCAGGCTATTTTTTTCCTCCTCGTCTTGTGGTACGCTGATGGATATCGCACAGGAGAATCGAGTCGATGCTGGAGACGCGCTTTGTACCCCGATTAGGCCGCACGGTGACCCGGCTGGGTCTGGGCGCCCTGCCCATGGGACCCCTGCAGCGGACTCTGTCCGTGGAGGAAGGCGCCAGGGTGGTGCGCGCCGCGGTGGAAGGCGGCATCACGTTTATCGACACCGCCACCCTCTATGGCACCTACGAGCACATCGCCCGGGGGCTCAGGGGCTGGAAGGGCCCCGTTACCCTGGCGACCAAAACCCATGCCAAGACGGATCGAGCCCTGGCCGAAAAACATATCGAGACCGCCCTGAAAGAGCTGGGCCGGGACTACCTTGACATCATGCTGTGCCACTGCGCCCGGCAACGCTTTATCGAGGCGGAGTGGGGGCCCACGCTGGAGGCGCTGGTGGCCGCCCGGGATAAGGGTCTGATCCGCATGGTGGGCATGAGCACGCATACGGTGGCAGGGGTACTGGATGCGGTGCACCATCCGGAGATGGACGTGATCCATCCCCTGATCAACCTGAAGGGCATGGGGATTATCGACGGCGGGGTGGAGGAGATGCTGGCGGCCATCCGGCATGCGCATGGGGCCGGCATGTTCGTGTACGCCATGAAATCCCTGGCCGGGGGCAACTTTGTGCCCAACCGGGAGGAGGCCCTGAACTTCATTTTCGGGATCGACGAACTCGATGCCGTGGTGGTGGGCATGGTAACGCCCCTGGAAGTTGAGTGGAATCTGCGGTTCGCGGCGGGCCGGCCGATTCCCGAAGACCTGGCCCGGGACACGGCGCTATCCAGCAAGCGTCTGAGTATCGTGGCGCTGGCCTGCGAAGGCTGCGGGGAATGCGTGGAGCACTGTGAAAACGAGGCGTTATCGGTGCTTGAGGGGAAGGCGATCGTTGATCACGAGCGCTGCATCCTGTGCGGCTACTGCGCGCCCCACTGTCAGAGGCTGGCAATCCGCATGGTCTGAGGGGGTTCCGGTTCGAGCCGCCATCTGCCTTAAAACCGCCAACGATGCCAAACTCCCTGTTCCTCCCCCGCCAGGCCGCGGTTTTCTTTTGGCAAGAATTGGGTCGATGTCATCACGCTCCTTAACTTTTGCCCGGGCCGTTGGTCAAATCCAGTGAAGACCGAATCACCCCTGGGGTGGTCAAACCTCAGGACAATTCAGCGCTGGATTGCCTGACAAATTCCGGAGGGTTAAGTAATGAAAACCTGGACCAAAGGCATCGTTGCCGGCCTGCTGGCCGGCGCCGTCAGCCTGGGGAGCCTCCCGGCCGTGGCGGGACCCTACGATTCAAACATTAACCAGCAGGAATGGGCTCAGGAACGCCGGATACACCAGGGCCTGAACTCGGGCCAACTGAGTCCCGGAGAATTTCGCCGCCTGGAAAACCAGCAAGCCCGGATTCGCGCCACCGAGGCCCAGATGCGGGCCGACGGCCGCCTGACTCGGGGGGAGAAGACCCAGCTCGCCCAGATGCAGGAGCGGGCCAGCCGGAACATATACCGGTATAAGCATAATAACTTCAGACAGGCGAGCAACAGGCCAGCCAACTGCAGGCCAGGCAACTGGAGAGGGGGCTGGCGTTAATTTTGGAGAAAGGCGGACCGGGGGGGTAAGTTGCCCCCCGGGCGCGTTCTGGCCGCAATCACTTCGCGCCTGAGCCTTTGGTGCACCCATAAAGCATGAAAAGCTGTTGTAGGGGCGGTTCGCGAACCGCCCCTACGGGAATCTTTCGGAGCAGACCAATGAGGGATTTCAGATGATCAAAGACCTGTTGCGGGTCTTGCTGGTGGGCGGCGTGGCGGTGTCAAGCCTGGCGTGTGCGGCTAAACGCCCGGTGCTCTATCCCAATGCGCGGCTGGAGGCGGCAGGTCCCGCAGCGGCCCAGCAGGATATCGATAACTGCCTCCAGAAGGCGGCGGCGGGGGGATATACCTCCAATCAAGGGGGTGAGGTGGCGGGCTCCACTGCGGTGGGATCAGCAGCCGGGGCCGCGGTGGGCGCGGCGGTGGGCGCGGTGGTCGGCCGGGCCGGGGCAGGCGCGGGCATGGGTGCGGCCGGGGGAGGCACGGGCGGCCTGATCCGGGGGCTCTTCCGTTCCCGGGATCTGGACCCGGTGCAGCAGGGGTTTGTGAATAAATGCCTCCAAGAGAAAGGCTACGAGGTTATCGGCTGGCAATAGGAGTTTTCTTTGCCCAGGCGCAGCCTCCCGGTTGCTTTGCCCCGTCGCGGAGGACTAAATCGGGCTGTAGATCCGGGTTTTCAGGTTTTGAGCCCTGATGCTGATATCCCGAGCCACCTCATTGGAAAACGCCTGCCAAGGGCTGGTGGAGCTATTTACCAGCCCCCAAATCCTGTGATGGAAAACGCCCGGCGTATCACCCGGATGACAGGCTTCCTCCACGGTTACCTCATAATGGCCCGGGTCGTCCGACTCGTTGTACATCCTGAGTGAGGTGCTCTCCAAATTCTCGTCAATCAAGATCACTGCGCCGCCGTGGTAGGGTTGGCGCTCCACGGTATCCACCACCCAGCCGCCGCTGTTATACACTTTCACCCAACCGGGAAAGCTCCGAAAGTTTCGCAGGTCCTGAAAAGGTTTGTGGGTATGTCCGAAGACGAAAGTGAACTGATCCAACCCCCGGGCCTCGAGATTTTCATCAGCCATCTGGTGGGTCAGGGGGCCGATGTGGTTCCCCTGGGAGTCGGTTTGATTGGGGAGGCCATCCATATAACCATATAAACCTTGTTCGGCGTCCTGGCTCAATACCTGTCCCGGCTGGTTTCTCTCCAGAGCGCCCAGGCGGCTATAAATAGCATTAAAGGCCCAACTGAGCAGTTTGGCTTCCAAACCGCCGGCCCAATTGGAGCCGTACTGCTTGACCAGGCCGTCGGCCAGATTGTCCAAGAGCTGCTTGAACTGTGCCTCATTTTGCAGTTTCTCATAGATGCGGCTGACTCCCTGGCCCACGGCGCTGGACCGCCCCAGGGTGGACCAGAAAAAGTCAATCCAGGCAAAGTTCTCGGCTTCCAGATTCCAAATCTCGGAAGGGATGCGACTATCGGGGAAGAACATGGTTTTCAAGGTGCTCATCAAGTGATAGATGGATTCGACGAAATGGCCGTGATGGAAGACCACGCACCGCTTCCGGTCAGCGCTGAGCAGACCGTAGTTGGGATAGGCTGTCTGGATAGTCATGCCGTGCAGGTTGGGACGCCTTCGGACCAGGGCGGTTAAGAAATAGGCCCTGGTCGGATCGGAAAACATGCGGGTGGTATGCCAGGGGGATTCAAGGACTGACCCCCAGGGCTTCTGGGAGGAGATATAGTCCACGTACTGGCTTTCCCGGGCCGTTTCCCAGAGGTGGTGATCGTGGTTACCGGGGAGATAGTAGATTTGGTCGAACATTTTGCCCCGGTGATCGTCCATGATCAGGTCGATGAAGCGCTCGAAGGTCATGGCGGCATCGTGATCATCCGCCAGGGCCAGTTCAAGAATGTCGCCGTTGAGCACCAGGGTCGGCTTTTGGCTCTGATCTTTATTTTGCTCAATAAGAAAACGCAGGCCTTCCACCAGGTTGACCAGGACCGGACTGGGAATGAGGCCATCGATCTCATCGCTGGCGGCTTTCAGGTTGGTGAGCAGGCTGGTGGCCGCGCCAAAGTGAGTGTCGGATAAGCAGACGTAACGGATGTCAGGCATGGTCTTGCTCCTCTCTCTCCGGGTCGGGTCTCAGAGTTTAGTTCGGGTTCCCACCTTAATTCACGCTATTTTGAAAATTAATCATTTGCCCAGACAATGCCACTATCCAGGCTGTCTGTAAACTCCTTATGATCTTTTTTCTGCAAGGCATGGCCGGTTTAAGCCCCCGCGGCGCAGGAAAATATTTATCTCACCAACCTTTTGCAAGTCGTTGCTATCTCCCATCCGATGATTACTATTGAGACGATTCCCCGAGTCCGGGCTGGATCAGGGCTCGAGTGCCGCTCTGATCAAATCAGTCGGGTGCACAGTTTCAGCCCGAAAGGAACTGCCAGCCATGGAAGTTTTGAGCGGAAAGACCGAGCCGGCCCCAGGGCCTGGGTCCCGGGATCAGCCCGGGGCGCAGGGGGCGCCGGGCCGCCAGTGGTGGCGGCCGGTGGTCCTGCTGGGCCTGGTCATCGGCATCCTGGTTTTGGCAAGGTTTTTGGGCCTGACAGACAAGCTGGGGGAGTTGCGGGACTGGATCAAGGGCCTGGGGACTCTGGGCGCCCTGGTATTCATCGTGATTTACGTGGCGGCGGTGGTGGCGGCCCTCCCGGCGGCGCCCATTTCGGTGGCCGCGGCCGCCCTGTTCGGCTCGGTGTGGGGGATCATCCTGATTAATATCGGGGCCACCCTGGGGGCCAGCCTGGCGTTTCTGGTGGGCCGCTATTTCGCCCGGGGGGCGGTGGTCAACTGGCTGGGCCGGAACGAGAGATTTCGCCGTCTCGATCAACTCACCGAAGCGCACGGCGCGATTATCGTCGCCCTGACCCGCCTGGTGCCGATCTTTCCCTTTAACCTCCTCAACTACGGTTTCGGGCTGACCCGGGTGCCTTTCTGGACCTATGTCTTTTGGACCTGGCTCTGCATCATCCCGGGCACGATCCTCTATGTGGTGGGAGCCGATGCGGTGTTGCAAGGGGCGGCCCAGGGAAAAGTTCCCTGGCTCCTGGTCCTGGTCTTTGGGGCGGCGTTGATCTTCTTGACTATCCTGGCGCGGTTTGCCAAGCGCCGCCTCCAGGACGGAGAGAAGAACAGCGAGACCGGGGCGCCGGCCGACCCGGGAGGCCCCCAGTCATGAGTGGCGGGCCGGAGGTTACCCCCCGGGATCAATACAATGAAACCCTGCTGGCCAACGTGCACCCGGCGGACTGGGCGAATCCTACCCCCGCGCCCTGTTACAACCTGGTGGTGATCGGCGGCGGCACCGCGGGGCTGGTGAGCGCGGCGGGGGCCGCGGGGCTGGGAGGGAAGGTGGCCCTGGTGGAGCGCCACCTGCTGGGGGGAGACTGCCTGAACTACGGCTGTGTGCCCTCCAAGGCCATCATTCGCTCGTCCAGGGTAGTGGCGGATTTCCGGGATGCGGCCCGGTTCGGTTTTAAGGCGCCGCCGGGGACCGAGGTGGATTTTGCCGCGGTCATGGGGCGCATGCGGCTGCTCAGGGCCGCCATCAGCCAGCACGATTCGGCCGGGCGTTTTCGGGACCTGGGGGTGGACGTCTTTTTGGGCGAGGCGCGGTTTTCCGGCCCCCGAAGCGTGGAGGTGGCCGGCAAAACGCTCAATTTCCGTAAGGCGGTCATCGCCACGGGCGCCCGGGCGGTGGACCCGCCGGTGCCAGGGATGGCCGAGGCCGGTTATCTCACCAACGAAACGGTTTTTTCTCTGACCGAGCGGCCCCGGCGGCTGCTGATCATGGGAGGCGGGCCTTTGGGCTGCGAGTTCGCCCAGGCCTTGCAACGCCTGGGGTGCCGGGTGACCCTGCTCCATAAATACGACCGCCTCATGAACCGGGAGGATGCCGACGCGGCGCAACTGGTGCAACAGGTTTTTGTCCGGGAGGGCATTCACCTGATTATGGCGGCGAAACCTCTGCAGGTCCTTAAGACCGAGGGCGGCAAGCTGGTCCGGTACGAGAGCGGGGGACAGCCGGGTGAGATCGAGGTGGATGACATCCTGGCGGGGGCCGGCCGGGCCCCTAATGTGGAGAATTTGGGGCTGGAGGAGGCGGGCGTCAGGTACGATAAGCGGGAGGGAGTGGTGGTCAATGATCGGCTGCAAACCACCAACCGCCGGATTTACGCGGCGGGGGACGTCTGCCTGAAATATAAATTTACCCACCTGGCCGACGCCACGGCACGGATTGTCATCCAGAACGCCTTGTTTTTGGGGCGCAAAAAGGTGAGCGCCCTGACCATCCCGTGGTGCACCTACACCGACCCCGAGGTGGCCCACGTGGGAATAAATGAAGCGGAGGCGGAAAAACAAGGCATTGCCATACAGACCTTCATAAAACCCCTGAGCGAAGTGGACCGGGCCGTGGTGGACGGCGAGGCTGAGGGGATGGTGAAGATTCACGTCAAGCAGGGCACCGACCGCATCGTGGGGGCCACCATCGTGGCGCGGCACGCCGGGGAGATGATCAGCGAGATCACCCTGGCCATGGTGGAGAAGATCGGCCTGGGCGCCCTGGCGTCGGTGATTCACCCGTATCCCACCCAGGCCGAGGCCATCCGGCAGACCGGGGATCTCTATAACCGGACCCGGCTGACGCCCTTCGTGAAGAAGCTGTTTGCCCGGTTCCTGGCCTGGCGGCGGTGAAGCGCCCGGGCCTGCGGTCCCTCCCTCAGAAAGCCATATATTTTTTTTCATTCCTCAGTGCGTCTTGGGAACGCGTGGATAGTTGGCAAGGTGTCAAACCGTGCCGGGAATGACGCCGGGCAGGGTTGGTTTTTACCGTTTAAGGAGATTATGCCATTACCCCGGCGCCGCAAAGATGCTTCAGGCTGGTCAAGGGAAGGCGGATGAGCAGGGGTGCTGACCGTCAGTGGGAAAGCGGTAGTCTTCTGGAATGGGCAAAGCAGGGCACGACCAAGAGCTTCCGAGTCCTGCTTTGTCAGGACAGGCATGTTATAATATAAAGGAGGCCAAAACAGGCACTATGGGGTTCAGACCATGTCAAAGGTCATGATCCATCCGGCTACCTATGAGAATGTCCGTCAGGCAGTAGACCGGGCTTTTGAACTTTTCCCCCTGGAAATCCGCGGGAAAAGCGTATTGATCAAACCCAATGTGCTGCGGATTTCGGAAGCCGGTGAGGGGATCGTCACCCATCCGGCGGTGCTGCGGGCGGTGGTGGAAAAAGTGGAAAGCATGGGACCCGCCGCCATGGTCGTCGGCGACAACCCCGGTCTGTTTGATTATGGCGCCAATGAGGAGAGTTTTCGCAGGACCGGCCTGATGGAAGCCGCGAAGGGTTATTACCAGAACATCGGCAATGATTCCCTCCAGGTTGACTTCAATCCCGATTTCATGGCCACGGTGAGCCTGTCCCGGATGGTCCGGGAGGCCGATATCATCATCAGCCTGCCGAAATTCAAAACCCACGGCTTGACGGTTATGACCGGGGCCATCAAGAACAGCTACGGTTTTTTGCCGGGGGCCCAAAAGGCCAAGCTTCACAAGGCGGCGGGCAGCCCCGAACGCTTCCATGAGGTGATCGTCGAGGTGTTCCGGCTGCGGGTCCCCGACTTTTTCCTGGTGGACGCGGTAGTCGGTATGGAGGGCAACGGTCCGGCTTCCCCCGACTTGAGGGAGATCGGCCTGATCCTGGCCTCTGACAACGCGGTGGCCCTGGATGCGGTCATGGCGACGATGATGGGTTGCGAGCCGGGGCAGTTGCCTTTCCTGCGGAAGGCCAGGGAAGCGGGCTTGGGGGACTATGACCTGAGTCAGATTGAGATCGTGGGGGAGTTGAAACCGCTGCCCGATTTCAAGCTGCCGCCCTTAAGCGGTGAAGCATTGTTTCGCAACGAGACCATCCAGGCCCTCATCCACGACCGGACGCTGGTGCGTCCCCACGTTAATCCGGATTGGTGCACCGGCTGTGGCACGTGCATCGAGCAATGCCCGGTAGCGGCTTTGTCCATGGGTGACAACCTGCCCCAGGTGGACCCGGATATCTGCATCACCTGCTTTTGCTGCCAGGAAATCTGTCCCGAGAAGGCCATTACTCTGAGATGATAAAACCATGAGTCCCGGACTGCATTTTGGTCAGTTGCGCCTGATTATCTCGGTGGTTGTGGTTTTGGCCCAATTTTACCTCCTGGTCCGAATCGGGCAGTTCATCTGGGGCTCGCAACGTTCCAAGCGGCGCAAAGCCATCCTTATCGGCGCGGTGGGGCTTACCATCGCGGCGCTCTTTGCCATGCAGGCGTTCATTCTATCCAGGCCGATCCCCTGGGTGGACCCGCCGGCGATGTTAGATGTCATGCTGTTCTATTTCCCGGCGGTGTGGATCTTCGGGTCGATCTTCTCGGCCCTGCTCCTGGGCTTGGCCCAGTTCCTGGGGGGGGTGGGGAGGGTCGTGGCTCGATGCCGCGGCGGCCTGGACAGACAGAAAGCGGCCATGCCGGTGAACCTCGAACGCCGCCGTTTTCTTCAAGCCGGGATAAGCGGGATTGCCGCGGCGCCCTTGATTCTCTCCGGATACGGGGCTGCTTATGGCGGCAAGGCTTATGAGGTCCGGGAGCTCACCTTACCCTTCGGCCGGGCTTTGCGGGTGGTCCAACTCACCGACATCCATGCCGGGGTTTACATGACCCGTGCGGAGATACGGCGCTATGCCGATGAAGTCACCGCCCTTCAGCCCGATTTGTTTGTCCTCACCGGAGATTACATTTCGAACTCGATGAAATTTCTTCCCGAGTGCGTGGAGGAGATGGCCCGGGTCCGGGCCCGGTACGGCACCTTCGCCACCATGGGCAATCATGAGCGCTGGTACGGGCAGGAGAGGGATATCCTGGCCAGGTTCCGGCAGCACCGGATCACCTTTCTGCTCAACGCGCACCGGGTGATTCAGACCGAACAGGGTGCAGTGGCGGTGGCCGGTATTGATGACCTGCGGTCCGGGTATCCCGATTTGGCAGGCGCCTTGCGGGGGCTGGATGCCAGCACCCCGACGATCCTGCTGTCGCATCGGCCGGAGATTTTCCCCCTGGCCGCTTCTTACGGTGTCCCGCTTACCCTCTCGGGCCATTATCACGGGGGCCAGATCAAGTTTGGCCTGCCGGGTCTGAATCTCAGCCTGGCCCACCTGCTGACCCCCTATCCTGAGGGGCTGTACCGGATTAAAGAGTCCCGTCTCTATGTCAGTCGCGGGATCGGGACCACGTTCACCCCGATCCGCCTGAATGCCCGGCCGGAAGTGACCCTGCTCCACCTTACCTGAGCCTCGCAGCCAAGTTGCAGCCGCAGGAGGATGGTTCAGAAGGAAAAGAGTCCCGGCAGGCGATAGACATGCCGGGGGGGCGCAAGGCGATATTATTGCGGCTCTTCCGGAGGCGGGGCGAAGAGGGTGGGTTGGGGGGTTTCCTTGGACTGGCGGCGGCGGGAGCGGGCCAGGCGGGGCAGGCCGGTGGGGTCCAGGCTGCCGGATTCCAGGTTTTCCAGGACTTCCTGGGCCCGGGCGATGACTTCTTTGGGGACGCCGGCCAGTTTGGCCACCTGGATGCCGTAACTCTGGGGGGCGGCGCCGGGGGCCAGCCGGTGGAGGAAGACGATTTCGCCGGCGGATTCGGTCACCAGCACCTGGAAGTTGCGCACCCGGGGTTTGAGGCGGCTCAATTCCGTGAGTTCCTGGTAGTGGGTGGCAAAGAGGGTCTTGGCCCCGACGCCGTTCAGGTCGTGGAGGTGTTCCGCCACGGCCCAGGCCAGGGCCAGGCCGTCGAAGGTGGAGGTACCCCGGCCGATTTCGTCCAGGATCACCAGGCTGCGGGGGGTGGCCTGGTGGAGGATGCGGGCGGTTTCGTGCATCTCGACGAGGAAAGTGCTCTGGCCCCGGCCGATGTCATCCACCGCCCCCACCCGGGTAAAGATGCGGTCGGTGAGGCCGATGACCGCCTCAGCGGCGGGGACGAAGCTGCCCAGGTGGGCCAGGAGGGTGATCAGGGCCACCTGGCGCAGGATGGTGGACTTGCCGCTCATGTTGGGGCCGGTGACAATGAGCACCTGGGAGTCGGCGTCCAGGGTGATATCGTTGGGCACAAAGCTGCCGGAGGCTAACAACCTCTCGATGACCGGGTGGCGGCCCTGCCGGATCAGGAGGGCGGGCCCGGCCACGACCCGGGGGCGGTGATATTGGTTGAGGGCCGCCAGCTCGGCCAGGGCGGCGCAAACGTCCAGAATTCCCAGGGCCCGGGCCGTCTGCTTGAGCCGGGCAGTCTCCTGCCGCACCCGCCGGCGCACATCCTGAAAGAGCGCCGCCTCCCGCTTGAGGCGCGCTTCTTCAGCGCCCAGGACCCGGGACTCGTACTCCTTCAAATCCATCGTGATAAAGCGTTCGGCATTCACCAGGGTCTGCTTGCGGGTGTAGTCCGGGGGCACCAGGTGCAGGTTGGCCCGGGAGACCTCCAGGTAGTAGCCGAAGACCTTGTTGTAGCGCACTTTCAAGGAGTTGATGCCGGTGCGGGCCCTTTCCGTGGCCTCCAGGCGGGCGATCCAGTCTTTCCCCTCCCGGTTGAGGGCGATGAGTTCGTCGAGCTCGGGGTCGTAGCCCTCTTGGATAATGCCGCCGGCTGCCAGGGTGGCCGGGGGGTCCTCCACCAGGGCCCGGCCGATCAAATCCTGAAGTTCGGGGAGCCCGTCCAGATCGGCGGCCACCTGGCCCACCAAGGCCGGTAGGTCCTGGGGCAACAAGGCCTGGAGCAGGGGGACCCGGGCCAGGGCCTGGCGCACGGCCCCCACTTCCCGGGGGGTGGCCTGCTCGAGGGCCACCCGGGCGGTGAGGCGTTCCAGGTCCCCCAGGCCTTTCAGGGTCTGGCGCCAGCGTTGGCGCAGAAGGCCGTTGTCCTTGAAAAACTCCACCGCATCCAGACGGGCGTCGATCCGGGCCAGATCCTTGAGGGGATAGCGCAGCCACTGGCTCAGACGCCGGGCGCCCATGGGGGTGACGGTGTGGTCCAGGGTTTCCAGCAAGGAGCCCTGGCGGGAGCGGCTGCGCCAGGTTTCGAAGATCTCCAGGTGGCGCAGGGTGGCCTCATCCAGACCCAGGAAGTCGTCCCGGCGAAAGGGGAGCAGGCGGTCCAGGTGGGGGAGGTCGGGGGTGTGGGAATCCTTGAGATACCGGAGGATGGCCCCGGCGGCGGCCACCCCCAGGAGGTAGGCGTCCAAGTCGAAGCCGTCCAGGAAAAGGGTGCCCAGGGCGCGGCCCACTTCCTGCCGGGCCGCCTGGGGATCGAAGGCATAGGGCGATACCGGCCGCGGGGTGGGAGGGGTGTCAAAGGGGACCAGGGCCGGGGCCAGGAGGGCCGGGTCAAGGTTATCCGGGATCACCAACTCGGCGGGTTTGAGCCGCCAGAGTTCATCGGCCAGGGCATCGGCGCCCTCGCCTTCGGTGAGGCGGAATTCCCCGGTGGACAACTCCAGGAAAGCCAGACCCCATCTGGGCCCCTTAAAGGTCACCGCAGCCAGGTAGTTGTGGGTGCGGGCGTCCAGGGCGGCGGGGTCCACCACAGTGCCCCGGGTGAGGATACGGGTCACTTCCCGGCGCACCAGGCCCTTGGCCTGGGCCGGGTCCTCGGTCTGGTCGCAGACCACCACCTTGAAGCCCTGGTCCAGGAGGCGGGGGATGTAGCTGGCGGCGGCATGGATGGGAAAGCCGGCCATGGGGATGCGCTCGTCCCCCTGGCGGGAGCGGGAGGTGAGGGTGATGTTGAGGGCGTTGGCGGCGACCTCGGCGTCGCCGAAGAAGGTTTCGTAAAAATCGCCCATCTGAAAGAGCACCAGGGCGTCGGCGTAGCGCTCCTTCAGGTCCAGGTACTGCCGCAACATGGGGGTGATTTTGTCAGACGGGGAGCCGGTCATGGCGCATACGGCAATTCAAGCGGAGGGCCGGAGAGACCGAAGGGGTCCACCGCCCTGCCGGGAAACCGGGGAGCCCCCGGATTACTCGGACTGGGGGGCAATCTGGGGTTCGTGGACCGCGGCCGAGGCTTGAGCGGCGGCGCTGGCCTGTTTCAGTTCCTTGGCCAGAATATCCAGATTATGCCGGAGCTGGCGGATGGTCTGGCGCTGCTGATAGTGCTCGTACATGCCGTATAAGGCGGTGGTGAAGACCCCGAGAAAGAAGCAGAACAAGACGAGAATCCAGAGATGGACGTCGGGGCTCTGGAGGGTGGTGAAGTAGAGGTCCAGTTGCAGGCGCACCGGATGCTTCAGGGCCTCCAGATTTTCGATGATAAAGACGATACCCAGGAGGACGATAACGGTGGAGAAGATTACTTTAACGAAACGCATGTCTGATCCTCATCTGGCAGGGCCTGGAAGTGGGGCGCCAGGCGTTCATAAGTCTGACGGAAATGTTCCGGAATTACCCGGACCTCGGCAAAAACCGGGATGAAATTGGTGTCGCCGTTCCACCGGGGGACGATATGAAAATGGAGGTGGCTTTCCACCCCGGCCCCGGCGACTATGCCCAGATTGAGGCCCACATTGAAGCCGTCCGGGCGCATGACCCGCTTCAAGATGGCGAGGGACCCCCGGACCTTGTCCATGAGGTCCAGGGTCTCGGCCGGGGTCAGATCGTCCAGCCCGGGCAGGTGGCGGAGGGGGGAAACCAGCAGATGCCCGTTGATATAAGGGTACTTGTTCATCATGATGCGGGTCATGCGGCCGCTGAACAATACCAGGCGCTCCGGCAGGCTCTCCCCGGGTGCGGGGCAGAAGATACAGCCCGGGGTCTTATCCTCGCCCAGAATATATTCCATGCGCCACGGGGCCCACAAGACTTTCATGCCGGGCCAACCCCGATGATAGATGATTCCCCGCCGCCCATATCGTTGAAATATAGCATGATTTGGGAGAGATTCAAGGAGTTTTATGGGGAGGAGCGGCTGGATGCCTCCGGCGCTGCATTCCGCAGGGGGCGTCTGACGCGCCATTGTTGGTATGTAAGACCTACCCCAGGGCGGAAAATTACTTTTTTGGGGGCGACCTGGCATCAGGGCCGGAGCGCAAATACCGGCCGGATGCGGCCCACCTCCTCTTTGCGGTGGTTAAGGATGGGCGGCTGTTTGAAGGCGGCCAGGGCGGTGTGGGCCGCGGGGGTGAGGGCGTCCAGTTGCTCCAGGATGGCCATAACGGTGGGGTTAAGGGCCCGCTGGCTGCCGTCTTCGATCTTGAAGGCCACGCCCAGGCCGCCTGCCACCAGGCTCAGGCCGTAACCGCCTTCGGCGCCGGACTTGGCGAAGATCTGGCCCGGCAAGGCCTCCATGACCGAGGTCTCGAGGCGGCCGTCGCCGGCGATGTGCTTGGGGTGGGCCAGGATGGCGGCCATGAGGAGGCCGGCGGGGGAATCGGGCTGGGCCCCGGCCAGGCGGGCATATCCCAGGGCGATATTCTTTAGGGGCACATAGAAGACCGGGGCGCCGCAGCCGTCGATGGCCACCTGGATTTTTTGTTTGGGGCAGCCCACCATGCGGGCCACGGTGCCCAGAATCAGCTCCTGGGCCGGGTGGGCCGGATTGAGGTAGTTCGCAAGGGGCCAGCCGTGGTGGACGCAGAGGGCCAGCATGGCGGCGTGTTTGCCGGTGCAGGTGTTATGCAGGGGCGTGGGTTTCAAGCCGGCCTGGGCCAGGGCCTGGGCGGTGGGGCGGTGCAGGGGCGGATGGGTGCCGCATTGGAGGGCGTCCGGGGTGAGGCCCAGTTTAGTTAGAATTTGGGTGGCCAGCTCCACCTGGAAGTCCTGGCCGGAGAGGGACCCGGAAAACAGGGCCAACTCCGGGGCGCCAAAGCCGAAGGCGGCGGCGGCGCCGGTGGTGATCACGGCCAGGGCCTGAAAGGGTTTTGCCAGGGAGCGCATGCAGACCCAGGCCTCGGGGTCGCCCAGGCTGTGAACCAGGTTGCCGGCGGGGTCCATTACCGCGATGTGGCCGCGGTGGGAGCTTTCGACCCGGGGGCCGCGGGTGACTTCGATGAGAACCGGTGGGGTCATATTATTCTCCGTTTCTGCGCCTTCTTGGTTGGAAATAGCGGTCAGCTTAAATGCGTAATAGTAGGCGGTTGCTCAAAAAATCGAGAATGTTCAATCTCCGTTTCTACACCGTACTTTTTTAGTAAATCGGAAACAACCCCATCAAACCAGTCAGGTGCTGTCGGAGAAAGCCTAATTTTTTGGATAAATGAGTCGACAGCTCTAAAATTGACATATATACCATTTTTTGAATTTGACATTCCTGACCTAAATGACTTATCTAGAGCAACTAGTCTAACCTCATGCTCGAATTCAAATCCTCGATCTTTCAAAAAGAAAAATAATAAGTGGGGATATAGTTCTCCTCCCCGAATCTGTGATGGTCTTTTGCTTAATGGCCTTATTGAAGGTACGGTAAAATTGTTAGAATTTTCAATAAGAATATAATTAATTTCATCCAGGTATGCAAGACTATCATTGAAGTCGTTTAAATATGCAGATTTTAATTTTTCTTTAGTTGTTTCAATGGCAACTGCTTCAGAGACCTGTCCATATATTTTCCACATTGAATAATTCTCACATTCTTCTTTATGCCAACAACTCAAATAAATCCATTGAGCCATTGATTGAAATGTTTCAACATAAGAATGGACAGCATCTTTTCTCATGAGTTTTATCGGCAACAATCCTTCCCAACTATCTTCAAAAAGCATCGCGCTAGGCATAAACAGCCCATCTTTAAGGAAGGATACAAATTTTGGGAAGGACATATACCTTGTTATTATTGTATCCATATCAATCATCCATAATTCGAGATAGGCTGACAAAGAGTCGCCATTATATAGACACTAACTCTCAAACCCCTCTTATGGGGGTTGGGGGAGGGTTTCAGGGAGGGGGTAGGGGCC
>JBKQVS010000082.1:0-3884 GCA_052139855.1 Desulfobaccales bacterium | reverse complement strand
GTTCGGTGGGGGGCGGCTCTTCCCGGGCGGGGGCGGCGGCGGCGGGGGTTGGCGGCCGGGTCAGCGTCCGCAAGGCCGACAGAGAGCTGCGCAGGTGGTCCAATTCCTGTAACAGGGCATCCAAGGCCAGAACCAGGGACTCCTGGCAACGACCCTGGTCCATCAGCCTCCGGGCCGCCTCCATTTTGACGAAGCTCGGCGGGTGGTCCGGTTTATCTTTCATCAACAACCTCTTGGGCCGCGCAAGGCGGGGGGCTCAGCCAATCAGGGGGAATGCCGGGGGCGCCGCGGGCGCGACCGCCGGCGAAGCCGCAACGATTGCGAGTCGATGGGGACTGAGGGGAGCAAATACCGTACCACTGAGGGGATTTTCACCATTTATCAAACGATTTAGCGCTGTTATCCATTAGATACTCATTAGTTGCGCTCCAGAAGGGGTTAGGAATGGTGAACATCCTGATGGGAAAATTAAACATGACCGCCGGCGCCCCGGGTCAAGCTGGTTATCGTTGCGGCAGCCCCGGCGGCCCGAGTTTGCAAAGCGCCGGGGAATATGGTAGGTTTTCTCCTATTATTAAAGAGTTTTAGGAGACTCCGAGGACCGAGCCATGACCGAAATCGATCCCGCGGCATGCGCCAGCGATGAAGCGTTGGAGGCGGACGTCCTGCCCCTGGTGAATGAGATTCTGGAGCGCTTCAACCAGGAGGATTTTTCGCCTTCCCAGGCCGGGATGGTGATCCTGGGCCTGATTTACCGGCTGATGGAAGTGATGCGCGAGGCGCCGGAGGCCCGGCGGTTCTTCGTGCTGGCCCTGATTAACCTGATCAACAATTACCTGGCCGAAACCATGGAGAACTCCGGGGGGTGTGCCTCCGGGGGTCAGGAGGCAGGGATTTAATCCGGCGCCCCGGCGCCAACGCCAGGAGTTTGGATGCCGTTATGCTGCGTAAGGCCAATAACATACTGGAACTCGTGGGGCAGACCCCCATCGTCCGCCTGAACCGCCTCAACCCCAACTCCCAGGTGGAGGTTTACGTCAAGCTGGAGTATTTCAACCCCGGGGGTTCCGTGAAGGACCGCCCGGCCCTGGCCATGATCGAGGCGGCGGAAGCGGCCGGGGAGCTGACCCCGGAGAAGACCATCATCGAAGCCACCAGCGGCAACACCGGCATCGGGTTGGCCATGGTGTGCGCGGTCAAGGGCTACCGCCTGCTCCTGACCATGCCCGAGTCCGCCAGCCTGGAGCGGAAGCGCATCCTCAAGGGCATGGGGGCGGAACTCCTGCTGACCCCGGCGCACCTGGGGACCGACGGGGCCATCGAAGAGGTCTACCGCATGGCCCGGGAACATCCGGACAAGTATTTTCTGGCGGACCAGTTCAACAATCCGGTGAATCCCCGGTCGCATGAGTCCACCTGCCGGGAGATTTGGGAGCAGACGGAAGGCAAGGTCACCATGGTGGTGGCGACCATGGGCACCACCGGCACCCTCATGGGCCTTTACAAAGGCATGAAGCAGTTCAATCCCGACATCCGGGTGGTGGGGGTGGAGCCGTTTCTGGGCCATGCCATCCAGGGCCTGAAGAACATGAAGGAGTCTTATAAACCGGGGATCTTCGATAAGACCAGGGCCGACGAGATCGCCAATATCGAGGACGATGAGGCCTACGAGACCGCCCGGCGCCTGGCCCGGCAGGAGGGCCTGTTTCTGGGCATGAGCTCCGGGGCGGCGGTGGGCGTGGCCATCCGCAAGGCCCGGGAGCTGGAGGGCGGCCTCATCGTGGCCATCGCCCCGGACAGCGGCGAACGCTATCTGTCCACGGCGCTGTTCACCGAAAAAGAGGCCCCCACCCTCTGTTTTTACAACACCCTGGCCCGGGCCAAGGAGGCCTTCGAACCCCGGCGCCCGGGGGAGGCTCTGATCTTTGCCGACGGGCCGGCCCTGCACGGCCACCTCTCCCTGGGAGTGGCCCGGCGCCTGGCGGTGGCCGACCTGCTTAACCGCTACCTCAGCTTCCGGGGCTTCAAGGTCCGCCAGGTGGTGAGCCTCATCGACCTGGACGACCGGGCCATGGCCGGGGCCGCGGCCTGCGGCCAGGACCTGCAGGAATTCACCGGGCACTTTCGGGAGGAATTTTTCCAGGATATGCAAGCCCTGCGCATCCGGGGCGGGGTCGCCTACCCCCTGGCGTCGGACCACATCGACGACATGGTCAGCCTGACCCGTAAGCTCCTGGAGCGGGGCTACGCCTATGAGAAAATGCGCTCGGTCTATTTCGACATCTCGCGTTTCAAGGACTACGGGCGCCTCTCCGGGGTGGACCTGAGGAAGATCCGGGTGGGCAAGACCGTTGACCTGGACGAATACGCCAAGGAAAACCCCCGGGATTTCACCTTGCTGAAACGGGCCAAGCTGGCGGAATTGAAGAAGGGCCTGTCCTACAGCACGCCCTGGGGCCAGGTGCGCCCCAGCTGGCACCTGGAGTCCGCGGCCATGGCCCTGAAACACCTGGGGGAGACCGTGGATTTTCACGTGGGCAGCGTGGAATCGCTTTTTCCCCACGATGAAAACGAAAACGCCCTGTTCCAGGCGGCCACGGGCAAACCCATGGCCCGGGCCTGGCTCCATTGCGAGCAGGTCCTGAAGGACGGGCGGCCCCTGAAAGAAGCGGGCCAGATCACGGTGCGGGACCTGATGGCCCAGGGCTACCGGGGCGAAGAGGTGCGCGCCTTCCTCCTGGCGGCCCATTACCGCAAGCCCCTGGCCGTGAGCGAAACCAACCTCAAGGCCGCGGCCGTGGCCCGGGCCCGCCTGGACCACTTCCTGGAACGCCTGAGCCTGATAACCGGAGAGGCCCCGGTCACCCCGGCCATCGAAGAGCGCCTCTTTTTGCTGAAAAAGGAGTGCATCACCGCCCTGGACGACGACCTGAACATCTCCCGGGTGCTGTCGGCGCTGTTCGCAGCAGTGGGGGAATTCCACACCGACATCGACCGGGGGCGCCTGGGACAGGCCGCGGCCACCGCTATCCTGTCCCGCTTCCAGGAACTGGATGAAGTCCTGGGCATCATGAACCTGGCGCCGGCGGCGGAGGCCGGGGATAACGAGATCGAGGCAAAACTGGCGGCCCGGGAAGAGGCGCGGCGGCGGGGGGATTGGGCCGCGGCAGATAAAATCAGAGACGAACTGGCCGCCCGGGAGATCGAGATCACCGATACCCCAAACGGCCCCCGCTGGCGGCGGAGGTAGGGAGAGGATTGGTGGGGAAGGGGGCTAAGGGCTTTTTCGTAAGTTGCCCTTACCCCTCCCCCACACCCCCTCCCCAATCCCGTAAGTAAGGGCGACCCGTTGGGCCGCTCCTGAGGTTGCCGAAGGTACAGGTTTTCAGCCGGTGCACGGGAGGCTTGCGTGTATCCCGAACATTACTGGCAGTGGCACCTGTGGGTCTTCCCCATCGTCATGCCCATCTTCTGGATCGTCATGATCGCCCTGTGCCTCTACTTCATCTTCGGGCGGCGGGGCGCCAAACGGCCCTGGGAGCCGGGCCAGGGGCCGGATACCGCCCTGGATATCCTGAAAAAACGCTACGCCAAAGGGGAGATCAGCCAGGACGAGTTCGAGCCGATGAAACAGGATATTCTGAGATGAAGGGTCCGGCTGGGGGAAAAAGCTGGTTTAATGGAGGATGGATGGCAATTTTTTGCTTACCGCCCCGGGAAGATGGTCGGGACGAGAGGATTTGAACCTCCGACCCCAGCGTCCCGAACGCTGTGCTCTACCAGGCTGAGCCACGTCCAACCGCCCTTTCCAGGCGTCGTCGGCGTCTGGAACAAGCCCACCATCGTCAACAACGTCGAGTCCCTGGCCTCCGTGCCGGCCATCA
>JBKQVS010000081.1:0-28836 GCA_052139855.1 Desulfobaccales bacterium | reverse complement strand
GCCATCATCATGGACGGCAACGGCCGCTGGGCCCAGCGCCGAGGACTGATGCGGGTCCGGGGCCACGTGGCCGGGATTGAGTCGGTCCGGGTGGTGACCCGCCTGGCCCACGACTTAGGCATCTCTTACCTCACCCTGTTTGCCTTTTCCGAAGAGAACTGGCGGCGCCCCCGCATGGAGATCCGGGTCTTGATGGCCCTGATGCGGAGTTATTTGCGCCGGGATTTGGCGGAGATGAAGGCCAACCAGATTGCCCTCAAGGCCATCGGCAACCTGAAACTGTTGCCCGAGAGGGTGCTGCAGGAACTGGAATATACCATCGCGGCCACTGCCGCAGGCACCCGGATGGACCTGACCCTGGCCTTGAGCTATGGCGGGCGCAGCGAGATCGTCCACGCGGTTCAAACCCTGGCCCAGGATATCGCGTCGGGGCGGCTTAAACCCGAAGACATCGACGCCGCCTTGTTCACCCGCTACCTCTACACTACCGGGATGCCCGACCCGGACCTCCTTATCCGCACCAGCGGCGAATACCGCCTGAGCAACTTCCTCCTCTGGCAATCGGCCTATACCGAACTGTACGTCACCGAGACCCTGTGGCCCGACTTCCGGGAAGAAGAATTCCTCAAGGCCCTGGAAACCTACCAGCAGCGTCAACGGCGCTTCGGCCTGACCCAGGAACAGATCGAGGCCATGAACCCCTCGGAGCCGCGGGGCTGAAGATTGAAGAAATGCCTTAGGGAGGAGGCTAAGGGCCGACGGCCCTTACCCCCTCCCCCAAACCCCATCCCCCAATCCCTTAAGAAAATGTAGGGTGGGCATTGCCCACCTTATTTTTTTGTGCATATACTGCCAAGGATATTATGCGCGGCAAACCCGTTTGCAACGGCGACCAGGGAGAAGAGCCATGCGGTCACGGTTGGCGGTTTTCTTTAGATTGCTGTTCCCTCTCCTGGCCTTGATTGCCTCGTTGCCGCAATCGGCGCTGGCGCTCACCGCAAGCCAAGTTTACGAGCAGGTCAAAGACTCGGTGGTGGTAGTCAAGGCCCACGACCAGACGGGCAAACTGGTGAGTATGGGCAGCGGGGTTATGCTGCCATCCGGCGACATTATTACCAACTACCATGTGGTTAAGGCGGGGGTGCGGTATACCGTAGGCCGGGGCACGAAAGGTACGCCCGCCACCTCTAAAGAGGGCGAAGTATTTGACATCCCCAATTATTGGGTCCCTGCAACCATAGAAGCGAGCGATCCCAAGAAGGACCTCTGTCTGCTCACCGCCCCCGGACTGGCGGCCAAACCGGCCCGCCTAGGCCAGGCGGTGAAGCTCAAGGTGGGCGATAAAGTTTATGCCGTGGGCGCGCCCCAGGGGTTGGAACTGTCCCTATCCGAAGGTATCGTTTCCCAACTGCGGGGCGACCCGCCGCCCCTTATTCAGACCACGGTGGCCATCTCCAAGGGTTCCAGCGGCGGCGGTCTGTTCAACGCCGAAGGAGAGCTGGTGGGCATTACCACCTTCTACCTGAAGGACAGCCAAAGCCTTAACTTCGCCCTGCCGGTGGAGTGGATCGGCCAGATGGCCGGGAAAAAAATTCAGGAACGTCCCAGAGGTGAAACGCCTGGGGCTACTATACCAGGCGCGAGACCTCAAGCGGGCTGGGCAAAGCGGGCAGATGCGCTGGTAGAAGCTGAGGATTGGCAGGGCCTCCTGGCCCATTGCCGCCGATGGACCCAGGCCGAGCCGGGCGACGCAGAGGCCTGGTACAGCCTCGGGGTTGCATACTGGGAAATAAGCCGTTACGGAGATGCCATAGAAGCTTCCAAAAAGGCCATACGCCTTAAGCCGAATTATCCCCAGGCCTGGAACAACCTCGGCAATTCATACGTAAGCCTGGGATTTTACCGATGGGCCATTGTAGCTTACGGGGAGGCCCTGCGCCTCAAACCTGATTTTCCCCAGGCCTGGTACGGCCTCGGCGGTTCATATGCCCGATCAGGCAACCGCAGCGCCGCCCTGGGAGCGGTCAAGGAGTTGCGGCGCTATGATCCGCAGAAAGCGGACGAGCTTTTTCACTTTATCATGAAGCCGTGAGGCAGAAAACAGGGCAAACGTCATTTTCAGAAATAATAGATTAGAAGTATGGGTCACCCCCAATACGTATCCTCATCTGGCGCTATCTCCCTTTCTATCCAAATGTCTCCTAAATTTAACTGCCAATAAATATATTGATCTTCCCCCGGTTTACCTTTCTTTTTATAGGGGCCATGATTAATCCATTGATTTAAACCAGTTTTCATGGCCTTTGGACCAACGTTGCACCGGTTGCCCTTTCCTGCTTCCGATATTCGTTTTGCATAATTAATAGGTGGCCCAATTAGCAATTTTTGTTCCCCGAGCAAGTTACTATATATAGTAGATATGTCTATCCATCCAAATTCAATACCAATTTTAAGGCTTGGCCCACCTTTGGCGTAATGCCAATCTTCTGGATAATCTCTCTGATGGTTAGATATGTATTCACATTGGCGATCAAGATTTTTTGCTATACCCACACATGTCATATAGACTGAATCAACATTATCTAATACTGCCAAAAACGCATCACCCATAAAATTGACAACAGAGCCACCTTGCTCTTGCACAATATCAATACCACCGGAGAGAATATCTCTTATAAATTGTGCAACACAATCACTTTTGGAAGACCTTGAGACCATGGGTGTAAAGCAATTGATATCTACTATCATAGCAAACGCATCAATAGTGCTATTTTCAGTTAATTTCATAATATGATTTATCCTATTAGGTAAACTCTTAATATTCCCTCGTTCCCAAGTTGAACTCGGGAACGATGTTGTATAAAGGCGGACACACTGGTCCGCCCTTACGTGCCCTCCCCTCCCGCCAGCCAGGCTTTGAAGCTCTCGGCGACTTTTTGATTAAAACCCGGCAGGGCCGCGAGTTCCGCGGCGTTGGCGGCTTTGATGGCCTCCAGGTTGGGGAAGTGCGACAGCAACCGCTGCCGCCTAACCGGGCCGATGCCCGGGGCTTTTTGTAAGGCCGAGGCCAGCAGTTCTTTACGGGCGCGTTTGCGGTGGTAGGTGATGGCAAAGCGGTGGGTTTCGTCCCGCAGGCGCAGGAGCAAGAGCCAGCCCGGGGCGTTGGCCGGGGGCAGGAGGGGATTCTTGCGCCCGGGCAGAAAGAGGCGGTCCCGAATGGGGCGGCCGCCCGCCTCCGTCGCCTTGGCCAGGCCCACCACCGGGATTTTCGTAAGGGGCAGTTCCTGGAGCGTTTGCAACACCACGTTTAATTGGCCCCGGCCGCCGTCCACCACCAGGAGGTCCGGCAGCTCCTGGCCCGCCTTGCCGTAGTGACGCCTGACCACCTCCCGGAGCATGGCGTAATCGTCCTGGCCCACCACCTCCCTGATCTTGAAGCGGCGGTAGCGTGATTTATCCGGGACCCCGCCGGTGAAGGCGGTGAGCGCTCCCACCGATTGCCCCCCCTGAAGAGTGGAGATGTCCAGGCACTCCAGCCGGGACGGGAGGTTCGGTAGTTTCAAGCGGGTTTGCAGGTCCAAGAGGGCCGCGCCGGGGTCCGGGGGATTCCGGCGGCGCCTGAGGGCGTCCCGGGCATTGTCCGCGGCCAGGGCCAGCAGCCGGGCCCGATTGCCCCCCGGGGCCACCAGCAGGGCAACTTTGGCGCCCTTCTCGTCACTGAACAGGACCTCCAGAAGCCGGCGGTCCGGAACCCCGACCGGCAGCAACAATTCATCGGGCAGCGGCCGGCCCTCGGTGTAGTATTGCCTGAGGAAGGCCCCCAGCAGATCGCCGTCCAACGGCAGTTCCGGGAAGAAATATTCCCGGCTGCCGGTGACCAGCCCGGACCGCACCAAAAGAACCGCGATGAGGGCCTGCCCCGCCTCTATCGCCAGGCCCAGGACGTCCTGGTCGCGGAAATTGGGCCGGGCCATGTCCTGGCGTTCCAGGGTGTGGGTAATGGCCTTGATGCGGTCCCGGAGGATGGCGGCGCGCTCAAAATCCAAATCCACGGCAGCCTGGGCCATCCGGGTCTTGAGCCTTTTTAAAAGATTGCCGCCTTTGCCTTTGAGAAACAGCACCGCTTCGGCCACCGCCTGGCGATAGGCGGGCTCGTTCACCAGCCCGGCGCAGGGCCCCAGGCAGTGAGCCAGTTGATACTCCAGGCAGGGCCGGGTGCGGGGCGCCAGACGCCGTTCCTTGCAGGTGCGCACCCCAAAGGCCTGTTTCATAACCTTGAGGGTTTCCCGGGCCATGCCGGCGGAGGCGTAGGGGCCGAAATAGAGGGCCCCGTCCGGGTGGAAACGCCGAACGAACCGGAGGGTCGGAAAGTCTTCCTTAAGGTCAAGCCGGAGGCAGAGGTAATTCTTGTCATCCCGGAGCATGACGTTGTAGCGGGGCCGGTGTTCCTTGATGAGGTTGCTCTCCAGGATGAGGGCTTCCCGGCCTGTGGCGGTGAGGATGACGTCCACCCGGGCCATTTTCTTGAGCATCAGAGCGGTTTTGGGGTCGTGCTGCTCCGGGGTCTTGAGGTAGGAAGTCAGGCGGTTCTTAAGGTTCACCGCTTTGCCGACATAAAGCACCCGGCCGCCGGCCTCCTTGAACAAGTAGACGCCGCTGCCTCGGGGGATGCGGGGCAGGGCCGCGGCCAGGGCCGGATAGGTCGCAGCGGGCTTTACATCGGACTCAGACATCTTATCTTTAGCATAGCAGGCCGCCCTACCCTGTCAAGGCGATGTAAAACCGGATGATTGATTTTCGTCAGGGGTTCAGACTGAATTCCTAAGCATAATTTAGACAGGAGAAGTTCTATGACGTTGCCCCAAAAACCCCTGGGACGCACCGGGCACTCCGCCACCCGTTTAGGGCTGGGAGGCGAAGGCGTGTTGCGGACCTTCGGTCAGGACCGCCAGGCCCAGGCCATGATCGATGCGGCCCTGGCGGCCGGGATCAATTACTTCGAGACCGCCCGGGCCTATTCCGGCAGCGAGGCCTATCTGGGCCGCGGGCTTGCAGGCCACCGGGACAAGATCTTCCTCACCAGCAAATCCCACGGGCGCACCTTTAATGAGGCCATGGCCCATCTCAGCATTACGCTCAAAAATCTCGGGACGGATTACCTGGACCTGTGGCAGGTGCATGACGTGCGGACCATGGAGGAGGTTGAGGCGTTGGGCTCTCCCGGCGGGGCGCTGGAGGCGTTTCACCATGCCCGGGAGCGGGGCTGGGTGCGGTTCATCGGCGTCACCGGCCACCACGATCCTGAGGTCCTGCGCCGGGCCCTGACACTCTATGAATTTGACACGGTGCTCCTGCCGGTGAACCCGGCGGAGCCGCAGCAGGCCAGTTTTCTGCCCCTGGCCCGGGAGGCCATGGCCAAAGGCATGGGGGTCATCGCCATGAAGACCCTCTGCCGGGGGCAGCTGCCTCAGATGTCGGAAGAGCCCGCCCTGATGGTCAAGGAGCTGCTGGCCTATGCCCTGAGCCAGTCGGTCACCCTGGCGGTGGTGGGGGCTGACTCGGCCAAGCAGGTGGAAGAACTGGCCGCGGCGGTGCGGGATTTTGTGCCCATGACCCCGGAGGAGCAGCGCCGCCTGGAAGAGGCCGTGGCGCCCCACGCCCGGCAGTTGATGTACTATAAGCCGTAAAGGGAAGTTCCCGCATGGAAAAGACGGTAAGGTGAAACTTTGGGCAGGATTTGAGGCGCCAATTTGCCCCTTTATAAACGGGGGGCCAGGGAAGATTAACTATAACCCATTAATATTTCCTGCAAATCACCCATATGAAAAAGAAAACTTCATAAAGGTTCTTAATTTTCACCGCAGGTTCTTGGTCAGATAATTTATGGCACCCGTCCCCGGTTATTCATTATTTCTTCAACCCTTCCAAGCGCTTGCCCACGTACCAGTCGATCTGGCGGCAGATGCCTTTGATCACCTGGGCCTCCCGGGCCCGGAGGCCGTGGCGGGCGAAGAGGCGGCGGACGTTGAACATCCAGTGTTCGGGGTTCTGGTGGCTGATGAAGTTGATCTTGACCAAGGTTTCCTTTAGCATGGCGTACATGGATTCCAACTCCCGGGAGTTGGCCAGGCGGGGGCCGGGGTGGGGTTTGGGGCTTCCGGCGGTGAAGAGCTCATAGGCCATGACCATGACGGCCTGGGCCAGGTTGAGGGAGGAGCAGTCGGCGGTGGGGATGGTGACCAGGGCGTGGCAGAAGGGCAACTCGTCGTTGGTCAGGCCCCAATTCTCGGGGCCGAAGAGCAGGGCGACGTCGTTGGCGGCGGAAATGTCAACCAGGCGGGCGGCCATCTCCCGGGGAGAGAAGTAGTCGTTGCGGACGCCCCCCAGCCGGGCGGTGGTGCCGATGATATACTGAAACGGACTGAGGGCCAGGGCCAGGTCGTCGTGGACCTCCATGCGGGTAAGGAGTTGCGCCGCCGGGCCGGTGGCCACCCTGGCCATGCGGTCCCGATCCATGTCCTGGGCCTGCACCGCCACCAGGCGGTTTATGCCCATGTTGCAGGCGGCCCGGGCCACGGCGCCGATGTTCTCGGCCAACTGGGGCCGAAAGAGGACCACGGCCACCCGGTCCAGGTTGACCCGGACGGACGGCTCTACGTTGCGGGGTTGCTCCTGCATGGCACCACTTTAGCATATCCGGCGATTCCGGCAAACAGGAGTCAGTTCTCAGTTGCCAGGGGTTAGGGGTCAGGGGTCAGAAAAAGGAATTTGCCTTGAACCATACCGCGGGCAACAGATATCCGGCACCTACTGGCCATCGGCGGCTGTCCGGGTTAACATTATGTTGATGGCGGTCAGGCTGGAGAGATGCACCGGCCAATGCTTCAAGGAGAAGAAGATGCACAGGAGAAGGAGCTTCTGGCTGATCCTGGGGCTCAGCCTGGCAATGGGGTGCGGCCCGGCCATCTCCACCAGCCTGCAGCAGGAGGCCGGCTCCCAGGTGGGTTTCGCCGAATTAGCGGCCGCCCCGGACAAGTTCAAGGGCCGGATAGAGATCCTGGGGGGAGAAGTCATGAGCGTAACGCCCTGGGGTACCGGCAGTTTGCTGACCATAGACCAGCGTTCTCTGGATAATCGGCTCTACCCGGTGGGCAACGCTTCCGGGGGAACCTTCCTGGTGGAAAGCGACGTGTGGCTTAACCCCAACCAGTACGTCCCCAAGAGCAAGGTGGTGACGGCCGGGGTGGTGATGGGGCAGAAGGACAACCGGCTGCTCTTAAAGGCCAAAGAGGTCACCTTTCTGGCGCCCCCCACCTGGGAAAAATATTATTATCCCGTGCCCCGGGAGTGGTATGCGCCCGAACTGGAGTACTGGTACACGCCGCCCTACTTTGACCCCTACCGCGGCGGCGGCCGCCATTAGAGAGTCGCACATGCACATTGACGGTTACGAATTCGGGCGCATCGTCATTGACGGGCAGGCCTTCAGCGCCGACGTCCTGATCTGGCCGGGGCGGGTCAAGAGCGACTGGTGGCGCCGGGAGGCCCACCTGCTGCAACTGGACGACGTGGTGGAGGCCCTGGCGGCGAACCCCCAGGTCCTGGTGGTGGGCCGGGGCGATCCCGGGAAAATGCAGGTGGACCCGGCCCTGGCGGCTTTTCTCCTGGAACGGGGTGTAGAGCTGCTGGCCCACCCCACCCGGGAGGCCTGCCGGTTGATCAACGAGCTGAGCGGCAGGCGCCGCCTGGCCGCGGCGTTGCACCTCACTTGTTAGGGCGCCAGGGGAATTTTTTGCACGCCTTTTCCTCAGTGAGGGTGGCCGGAGGAGCCCTGCTGGCGGTTATGCTGCTTAGCCTGGCCGGCTGCGGCGGAGATGCGGCCGCGCCATTGGCTCCCTTTCCGCCCTTTTATCCCGAGGCCCAGGTTTTTCAAAGGGCCGTACGCCTGACCAAGACCACCCCCCTGCCCTACCGTATCACCGGTCTGACCGTGCCGCACCACCTGCTGGCCGCGGACCTCATCGCCCAGGCGTTTGCGATGGCCGCCGGGCAGGATTACGCGCGGATCATTATTCTGAGCCCCGACCATTTTAGCCGGAGCCCGACGCCGTTCGCGGTATCCATCCGGAACTTTCAGACGGTGATGGGCGAGGTGAGCGTCGATACCGCGGCGGTGGACCGCCTCCGGGAAAACCCCCTGGTGTCGGCGTCCAATCTTTTTTCCCATGAACACGGGGTCAGGGCGCTCCTGCCTTTTGTGGCGCATTACTTTCCGCACGCCCGGGTGGTGGCCGTGGCCATTCACCGGGACAGCCAGCCGGCCCAGTGGGATTCTCTGGCCCACACCCTGGCCCCGCTCCTGACCCCCGGCACCCTCCTGGTCCAGAGCACGGACTTTTCCCACTACCTCCCCTGGGCCCAGGCCAGGGGGTATGACCAGGAAACCCTGCGGGTCCTGAGCGCCGGCGATCCTGACGGGGTGGCGGGTCTCAGGCAACCGCAGCATCTGGATTCCCGGGGGGCCCAATACCTCCAACTCCGGCTCCAAAAAGAAGTGTATCAAGCCGGGCCGACGGTGGTGGCTTCCCACAACTCCCAGGAATATACGTCCCAGCCGCTTAATTCCACCACCAGCTACCTGGTCCAGGTCTATAGCCCTGAAAACTTTTTCATAAGGGGGGTCCGGCGGTTCTGTTTTGCGGGGGACACGTTCTTCGGGCGCTTCCTGGCCGCAAAGCTGGCGCGGCCCTCTTGGCGCGAAGGGCTGGTCAACCGGGTGAGGCAGGTCACGGGAGGCGCGCCCCTGATCGTCAACCTGGAGGGCGTCATGATGACGGCGTGCCCGGAAAACCCCGGCCCTTTCACGTTGTGCATGGCAGCCCGGCCAGCCCTGGATATGCTCAAGGAACTCAACGTGGTGGCGGTGAGCCTGGCCAACAATCACACCCATGACTGCGGCGATCCCGCCTTTCGCACCATGCAGCGGCTCCTGAACGAGGCCGGCATAACCGTGCTGACCAACCGCAGCGTGGCGGATCTGGGGCCTTTTCGCCTGGCCGCCCTCACCGACCTGGATAACCGGCCGGACCCTGCCCGTGCCTTGCTGCGGGATGCCGATCTGAATCTGTTCGCGCCGCTCAAACCGGACAAGCCCCGCTTCGCTTTGGTGCACTGGGGCGAGGAGTTCAGGGCGGCCCCCGGCCCCCGGGAAGAGGCCCTGGCCGCCAGGCTTAAGGCAAGGGGCGTCGAACTCATCATTGGCAGCCATCCCCACCGGGCCGGGGCGCTCACCGGCGACCGGAGGCAGTGTATGGCTTTCTCCCTGGGCAACTTTATCTTTGACCAGCGCCGCCCGGAGGTGTCCGGGGCCCTCCTGGAAGTCATCTTCTTCCCCCAGGGGACGTATTTTCTGCGGTTACACCCCCTGGGCAATCTCTATGGGGAAACTTTTCCGGTCAAGCCTGGGGGCGCGCTTGCCGATCATCCAACCATGGGGAGCCGGTACGGCCGGGGCCCGGAATCAATGACTTCTCTCAACGAGCAACTTGATCGGAGGTTTTTGAAAAACCCATGAAAAGAATCGGGGTGGCGCTGGGCGCGGGTGGGGCCAAAGGACTCAGCCACATAGCCTTTCTCCAGGCCCTGGATGACTTGGGCGTAAGGCCGGCGGTCATGGCCGGCAGCAGTATCGGGGCCGTCATCGGCGCCTTTTATGCCGCCGGGGTCTCGGGGGCGCGGCTGGAGCAACTGGTCAAAGAAATAGGGTTCCGGGACCTCTACAAGATTTTTCTGGACTTCTCCCTGCTGAGCGAGTCCGGAATATATAAGGGCAAAGGCGTGGAAGATTTTCTGGCCCGGGAGATCCCGGCCGCCGCCTTTGAAGAATTGCAGATTCCCTTTAAAGTAGTGGCCACAAATTTTTGGGACCGCCGCCAGGTGGTGTTCGACCGCGGCAGCCTCATCACCGCGATCCGGG
Organism: Desulfobaccales bacterium; assembly: GCA_052139855.1. GTDB lineage: Bacteria > Desulfobacterota > Desulfobaccia > Desulfobaccales > 0-14-0-80-60-11 > 0-14-0-80-60-11. Next base: position 18,860 of record JBKQVS010000081.1, on the reverse strand, counting down.
CTTCCATGGCCATGCCGGCGATTTTCGAACCGGTGGTCCTCAACGGCATGGTCCTGGTGGACGGGGGCGGGGTGAACCCGTTGCCTTACGACCTCATCCGGGCCGAGTGTGATCTCACCATTGCCATTGATGTCTCGGGCGAGAAAACCTATGCCCCGGGCAACCCGGTCCCCAATATGGTGGAAAGCATCCTGTCCACCTTCCAGATCATGCAGGCCTCCATTGTGGAGGCCAAGAAGCGGCTGTCGCCGCCGGATATCTATGTCAAACCGGCCCTGACCAATATCCGGGTGCTGGACTTTTACCGCTATAAAGAAATCCTGGCCGGCGTGCGAGATGAGGTGCAGGGGTTTAAAGACATGTTGAAAAGTATCCTCTAAACCAGGCTCTAAGATTGCTTTTCTCAGAGCAATGACTATTTCTTTGGCATTGGGGCGGTCCCGACGCCCGCCAGCCGCGCCACGGGCAGGTGCCGGGAAATGCCCCCCAGAGGCAGCGCCGGGGCCGGCCGGCGAAACTTCACCATGATGCCGGGGTGGTGGGCGCCGCCACCATGGCCATCCGATCCTTCGAGCCTTGATGGCAGGCTGCTGCGTTGATTGTTCCCGCTAGATTATTTCTGCAAAGGGCACAGGGCAGCTCGCAAACCTTATATCTCAAACCATCGTTACGCAGGAGATTCAATGGAATACACGCAAATAACCGGAACCAGCCTGAAGGTCTCACGCATCGCCCTGGGCACCTGGGCTATCGGTGGCTGGATGTGGGGGGGTACCGACGAGGCTGAGGCCATCCGCACCATCCACGCGGCCATGGAAAAGGGCGTCAACCTCATCGACACCGCCCCGGTCTATGGCTTCGGGCGCTCCGAGGAGATCGTCGGCCGGGCCATCGCCCAGAAAAAGTGCCGTGACCGGGTGTTTATTTCTACCAAAACCGGTCTGGACTGGAAAGACGGCAAGGTCTTTCGGAACTGCTCGCCGGATTATTTGAGGCGAAATTTTGCCGATTCCCTGAAGAATCTCCAGACTGACTATGTGGACGTCCTGTTCATCCACTGGCCCGACCCTCTGGAGCCCTTTGAGGAGACCGCCCGGGTCATGGACCAGTTCCTCAAGGAGGGCAAGGTCAAGGCCGTGGGGGTGAGCAACTATTCTGTGGAGCAAATCCAGGCCTTTCAACAGGGGGGTCCGGTCCATATCGTCCAGCCGCCCTACAACCTGTTCGAGCGAGATATTGAAACGGACCTTATGCCTTTTTGCAGCCAGCACAACCTGCACCTGATGACCTACGGGGCCCTGTGCCGAGGGTTGCTGTCGGGCAAGGTGACCGCGGCGCGCACCTTTCAGGGGGACGACCTGCGCAACTACGACCCCAAGTTTAAGCAGCCGCGTCTGGACCACTACCTGGCTGCGGTGCAACAACTTGACACCCTGGCCCGGAAGCGGTTTGACCGCCAAGTCCTGCATTTGGCAGTGCGCTGGGTTTTGGACCATGGGGCCCACATTGCCCTATGGGGCGGGCGACGGCCGGACCAGATGGACCCACTGCCCGAAATCATGGGCTGGCACCTGGATTCGGCGGCTATGGCGGACATTGATGACGTCCTCCAGAAGGCCATCAAAGAGCCGGTGGGGCCGGAATTCATGGCGCCCCCGGCGCGGTCTCGGGCCACCTGATTTTTAGATTTTTCGACCAAGAGCACGATATCTTATTCCGGAGGTAGCGACGATGATTGAAGTGATGCCTGAAAGTCAGGGAAACGTTATCGGAATGAAATTTGGCGGCAAAATCACCACCCAGGAATATGAAGAAACCCTCATCCCCCGACTGGAGGCCATTTTTAAGGAGCACGGCAAGGCCCGGTTGATGTATGTGGTGGAGGAAGGGTTCCAGGGCGCCGAAGCCGGGGCCATGTGGGACGACACCAAGTTGGGCTTCAAGCACCGCAACGACTTCGACAAGCTGGCCCTGGTGGGCGGGGCCACGTGGATGGAGTGGCTCACCAAGTTGTGCGCCAAGCTCATTTCCGGCGAAACCAAGACCTTTCCTCTGGAGCAGCTCCCGGAGGCCTGGGTCTGGCTCAAATCATAGGGCCGGTCACGGCCAGGCCGGGTTATCCAGCCGATTTATCCCGGCCGGCCGGACCCGGTCCAGGGGACCCCAAGGTCTGGTCTTTGAGCAGCCGCTGGTTATAAGCGGTGAGCACATCTTCAATTTTGAGGATGCCCAGCACCACTTTATCCTCGGGGGGCAAGACCACCGGCAGTGACGAAAATTTTTTATGCTCCAGGAGTTTAAAGGCCTGCTCAAAATCGTCTTCCGGGTGGACGCTGACCACCGGTGAGGTTTTGAGGTCCCCGGCGGTGAGGTTCGGCGCTGCCTTTCCCGGTTCGGCCATCACCCGGCGCAAATCCCAGAGAGTCAAGACGCCGCTCAATTCATCCCGGTCATCCAGGACCACGAAAAACGGATAAGCGCTGGCCTCGACCCGTTGCAGGATTTCCGGCAGCGGCGTGTCATCCCGGATCACCTCCATCTTCTTAGTGAGGTAGTCCTTTACCTGCATGGATTGGAGCACGTGGACCTCCTTGCCCCGGAAAATCTTGATCCCCCGGCGCAGGAGCTTGGTTTCGTAAGTGGAATAGCCGTAGAGGGATTTGACCACCTGAAAACTGGCAATGCAGCTTACCATGGCGGGAACGATGATTTCATGGCTGTTGCTCAATTCAAAGATGATCACGGTGGCGGTGATGGGCCCCAGGGTGGTGCCGCTGACCAGGGCGCCCATGCCCACCAGGGCATAATCCGCGGGTTGGAGGTGGAGTCCGGGGAAGAGATGATTGGCCGCCAGGGCCAGGGTAGTCCCCAGAGTCGCCCCCATGAAGAGGGAGGGGCCCATGATGCCGCCGCTCATGCCGGAACCCAGGCAGAGGACCGTGGCCAGGTATTTGCCGGCCAGGAGAAAGACCGCGGCGCCCAGGGCGAATTTTCCGGCCAGACTGAGATTGATGCTGTCGTAACCCACTCCCAGGACATAGGGGCAGGCCACCGCCAGGAGGCCCAGGCCCAGGCCGCCCAAAGCTGGTTTGAGCCAGGCCGGCAGAGGCAGCCGGCGAAAGGCGCCGTCGGTGGCATAGATGCCCCGGGTAAAGGCGATGGCCACCAGGCCCGCCAGCACCCCCAGGGCCAGATAGACCAGCAACTCGCTATTGTGGTGCAGGGTAAAGGGGGCCACGGTGAAGGTGGGGAAGTCACCCATAAACTGCCGGGAGATCAGGACCGCGACGATGGCGGCAATGACGATATGGCCTAGATAGACGATCTCCAGGTCCGCCAGGATGACTTCGATGGTGAACAGGGCACCGGAGATGGGGGTGTTGAAGGTGGCAGCGAAGCCGGCGGCGACGCCGCAGGCCAGGCAGATCCGGCCCTTGCCGGCGCTGAAGCTGAATAGCCGGGTCATGAACGACCCGATGGCGGCGCCGATTCCCACCGCCGGACCTTCACGTCCCACCGAGCCGCCGGTGGCGATGGTCAGGACGGTGCACCAGACCTTGAGCAGGGCCATGCGGGGCGAGATGTGGCCCTCCCGCAGGGCCGCGGCTTCGATGACTTCGGGGACGCCGGGACCCCGGGCCTCCGGGGCCCAGAAGGCGATGACCGGCCCCACCGCCAGGCCTCCCAGGGTAGGGATCAGGATGCGGAGCCACCAGGGGGTTGCCAGGACGCGGTCCATAAATTGCCCGCTTCCCGGCCAGGCGCCCCACTGCCCCACCTGGATGAGGGCCAGAAATCCGAGGGTCCCCACTCCGGCCAGGGCGCCGATGACGATGGCCAGGAGCAGGAAGAGGAATTCTTTGGTTTGGGGGCTCGGGTTCATGGGCAACGGGCGGCGGCCAGCACCTGGAATCTATCAGGACGGGGAAGTGACAGAGCCTCTCTCACACCCCTCCCCGACTGCGGGCCACAAGAGGTTATGCCTGGCCCCGGCCCGGTTCAGCTCCCGGCAGATCTACTTTATCAAGCGGTACGTCACCATATAGAGAGTTAAGCCAATTACTACCCCTAATATACCCATGCAATGGCAGATCATAGCTACCTCATTGAGGGGGCGGAAGACCGCCTCAGTTCTGCTCTTCCAATTCCACCTTGAGGGAGAAGAAATCCAGCAAGTCTTTTAAGGTTACCAGTCCCACCAGGCGCCCTTTTTCCACCACCATGAGCCGGCTGACCCCGCTCTGGGTCATCATGGCCAGGGCCTTGATGGCGTCGGTTGAAGGCGCGATGGCGTTCTCCTCGGAGCAGGGGCTGGCCGCGTCCCGGATGGATTCCCGGTCCCAGGCCTCCCGGGGGATCTCCTTGACCTGCCGGGTGGTGATGCAGCCCACCAGCTTCTCCCCGGCCATGACCGGAAACATCTTGTAATGATACTTATAGATATAATCTTCCACCAGTTTGGCGACGGTGATGGAATCCTGCACCGTCACCGGGTCGGCGTTCATGAAGCGGCGCACCGGTTCGCCCTCGAGAGCTTTACGCACCAAAAGCTGCTGGTACGACATCTGGGCGGCGCTCCGTAAGAACATGCCGATCAAGAACATCCAGACCCCGCCGACGACGTTGCCGGCGATGAACTGCAGAACGCCCACGAGGATGAGGCCGATGCCGAAGGCGGTGCCGATGGCGGAGGAGACCCGGGTGGCCCACCGCAGGTTATCCTTGGCGCCCCACAGGATGGAGCGCAATACCCGGCCGCCGTCCAGGGGGAAGGCCGGCAGCAGGTTAAAGGCGGCCAGGATGAGGTTGATGTAGAAGAGGTAGTAGGTGACGGCGTTGACCGGGGTGGGCCAACCCGCGGTCATGCCACCGCGATGGATCAGGTAAAATACGGCTCCGATGGCGAGGCTGGAGAGGGGGCCGACAATGGCCATCATGAATTCGGCCCTGGCGGTGGGGGGCTCATCGCCCATCTCGGCCACCCCGCCGAAGATGAACAGGGTGATGCCCTTCATGGACATACCGAACTTCCGGGCCACCAGGGAGTGGCAGAACTCGTGGGCCACGATGGAAATAAAAAGCCCCAAGGCCCCCACCACCCCCATGATCCAGTAGGTCGCCGGGGCAAGGGCCGGATACCAGTAGGGAAAGGCGCCTTTGGCCAGAGACCAGGTGACCAGCACCGCGATGACGAGCCAGCTCAGATCGATGCGCACCTCGAACCCGAGGAGTTTGAAGAGTTTCATGCGCTTGCCAAACATAGACGATCTCCCCACCAGCGTTAGGTTGCGTGAATCAGCGGCTATAAGATCTTGTCGCGCCTGAGCCGGTTGGCGCGGCTATCACTTCACGGCGGCGGCGGCCGATCCTCGACGCGCAATTCGAGAACGATGCGCCCCCAGCCGCCGCACTCCAGCCCCACATCAAAACAGCCGGCCCGCTTAAACCGGATCTCATTGGGATCAAGCCCGGCATAGAGCATTTCGTTGGCGGTAAACACCATCATCAGAGCGGCATTCAACGAATAACCGCAGACTTTCTTGGGACAGAGCTCAGTCAGGAGATTGCCCGCCCCGTCAAAATAGAACTTGTCCCCTACGTGGTGCCGGCTGTTACACCCATGGGATTCCACCACTTCGAGAATGATGATTTTATCCCGCAAAACGGAGCCTTTGGAGAGCACATCTACATTTCTCGGATTGTCCTTGAACCGGGTCATTTCTGCATCACTGTACCCTAAATGCCTCTGGACTATTTTCCACATCCGGTCATCAACTTTCATAGCTATACTTCCTGGTATGCCTCATCCTTCCGGATATTTTTCAGGGGAATGCCGGCCTCACGGCGAGGGAGCGGCGGCGGCAGGGTGGGGAAAATGGCGTAAGGCCAAGCGGGTCAGCTCCCGCCGCCCTTTTTCAACAGCGCCTCCAGTTCCCTGGCTTCCTGTTCCTGGCCCCGGGCCTGGTAGATGCCCAGGAGGAGCTGCGCGTTGAGGGCCGCCTCCTCTTTGTCGCCCCGGGCCAGGGCCACCAGGGTCAGGTCCTTGAGGACCGCGGCAATGCCGTCGGTATCCTGAAGGCGGCGAAATTCGGCCAAGGCCTCCTTGAGATACATGGCAGCCCGATCGTAGTCCTTCAGGTCCAGGAAGGTGCGCCCCAGGCGCTCCTGGCGCAAGGCCCGGCCCCGGGGGTCTTTGGCGCCGGTATCGCCCATGAGGGCTTGATGGTAGTAGCTCAGAGCCGACTCATAGTCCTTATGGGCGCGGGCCACATCCCCCAGGTGGGTCAGGGTCAGAGATAAGAGCGGCCCGGGAGGCAGCGGCCGGGCAAAATCCAGGGCCTCCAGATAGGCGGTGTTGGCCTCCGGGAGGCGGCCCTGGCTTTGATAGGCCAGGCCCAGGTTGTTCAGGGTCTCGCAGATGGCGGCGGAGTCGTGCAGTTCCCGGTTCACGGCCAGGGCTTCCTTAAAGCGGCGCACGGCCGCGTCCAGGTTTCCCTGGGCCTGGTCTATGGCCCCCAGGTTGTTGAGGTTGGCGGCGATGCCGGACCGGCGGTCGATGAGCCGGTTGTATTCCAGGGCCTTTTCAAATTTTTCCTGGGCCAGGTTGAAGCGGCTCTGCCGGTAATACTGATATCCGGCGTCATTGAACTCGATGGCATCATGTTTGAGGTCCACGCCGGTCTTGGGGGGCCCGCCGCAGCCCAACAGAACAACCAGCACCCACAACCAACACCACCTGTAAGCCACGTCTAATCCTTTCCCGGTTCCGCATCCATCCGGATGGTGTGCTCCTGGGGTTGGGGCACGTTGCGGCGCAGCAGCCAGTTCCGCTGGATCGCCTTGTTGGTGGTGTCAAAGTCGCCGAAGGCAGTCTCCCCCGTGGTGACCAGCCCCGGGAGGCCCTTGCCGGCGCGGTCCAGGTTGGCGATGAAACTCTCCAATTTCTTGGCCATGTCCGGCAGCCGGGCCGCGGCTTCTTTCAAATCTGCGGTGGTTTTGCTGAGATTGGCGAAGGTGGCTTGCAGCTCGGCCATGGCTTTAACGGCCTGTTCTTTGAAGGCCGGGTCTTTCAGCAGGGTGCCTAAGAGGCCCTGGCCTTTTTCCAGTTCGCCGACGAATTGCCGCACCTGGGCCATGGTGTCGGCGGTATCATTATAGAGGCCGGGGTCGTTCACCAGCTTACCCAGGCTGCCCTTGCCGGCGTTGATCTTGGAGGCGATGTCCCTGACCTGGGAGAGGATTCTTTTTGTATCACTTCCCGGCTCCGCCAGTTCATCGGTGAGGGATACCAGGTTACTGATGACTTTTTGCAGATCCTCCAGGCTGGGGGCCGCCCGGGCCAGAAGCTGGGTGATATCCAGGGGCTCCACCGCAGTTACCAGGCCGTCCGGGGGAATCGGCGCTTTACTAAGGGAACCGGAGGTCAGGTCCAGGCTCTTGTCGCCCAGCAACCCCATGAAACCGATGGTGGACCGGGAATCCTCCCGAATGCGGTCGCTGTTCTTTTTCAACACCTGGAAGGTGACCACGATGTTGCCTTCGGGATTGATGGCGGTGGTCAGGACATTGCCCACCGTGACCCCGGCCAGGTGGACCTCGGAGCCGGCCTTGAGGCCGCTGACATTCTTGAAAATGGTCCGGTAGGTGACGTACTCCTGAAAGAGTCCTTCCTGCTGGGCCACGATCACGACCATGGCGAGGAGGGCCGCCAGCGATGCCACGACAAAGAGGCCGACGATGGTTTCATATTTGCGCGCGATCATGTGGTCGTTTCCCCGTGAAGATCCCGGTGGAGGAAGCGCAGGACCTCGGGATGGGAGGAGTGCAGAAATTCCTCGTAGGTCCCCTGAAAGGCCCACTGGCCCTCGTGGAGGAGGGCCAACCGATCCGCCACCAATTGGGTCAGACGCAGGTCATGGGTGACCACGATGGAGGTGACCTTGAGGACGTCCTGGAGACGGTGGATAAGGGAGCCGATCTCATCGCCGGTGATGGGGTCCAGGCCAGAAGTGGGCTCGTCATAGATGATTATCTGGGGGTCCAGGGCCAGGCTGCGGGCCAAGGCGGCCCGGCGCTGCATCCCGCCGGACAGCTCCGAGGGTTCCAGCGGCTCGACCCCCGCCAGCCCCACCTGCCCCAGTTTCTCCGCCACTCGGCTTTCGATTTCTTCGTCACTCCAATCGGTATGTTGCACCATGGGGAAGGCCACGTTTTGGCCCACTGACATAGAATCATACAGGGCGGAACCCTGGAAGAGGTAGCCGGTCTTCAGTCTCAGGCTCCTCCAGTCGGTATCGGTCTCAAAGTCGGTAATCTTAACGTCTTCCACGGTAATGAGGCCCGCATCCGGGGTGTTCAGCCCCACCAGCATGCTGGTCAAGACGGTCTTGCCGGAACCGCTGCGGCCCAGGACCACCATGGTCTCCCCCGGATAGACATCCAGGTCTATGCCGATAAGCACCTGATTTTCGGCATTGTCCCCAAAAGCTTTATGGATCCCCTGAAAGGAAATCAGGGGGGAACCGGGCCCCGGGTTGGATCGGACAGACTCCGCTTCCACCCTAAGGCCAGAGGAAGATGGTGAGTTTGGTGAGAAAGACATCGGCAACCAGGATCAACAGTATGGACCTCACCACCGAAGTCTTGGTGGCCTGGCCCACCCCGAACGTGCCATGTTCGGTGTTAAAGCCGTGGTAGCAGCCCACGGTGCCCACGATCAGCCCAAAGATGGAAGTCTTGCCGATGCCCGGCAGGACATCTTTCAGGGTCAGATACTTGACGGTCAAGGTGTAATAATAGGTGGGGGTCATACCCACCTGGGTCACGCCGATAAGCATGCCTCCCAGGATGCCCACGAGGTTGGCGGCCACGGTCAACAGGGGCATGACCAGCATACAGGCCAGGATCCGGGTGACCACCAGGTATTTCATGGGGTTAACAGCGGAAACGGTGAGGGCGTCGAGTTGGTGGGTAACCCGCATGGAACCGAGCTCGGCGCCCATGCCGGCGCCCCCCCGGGCCGCCACCATGATGCCGGCCATCAACGGGCCCAGTTCCCGGAAAAAAGACATAGCCACGCTGGTGGCGATGTAGTTGGAGGCCCCGAACCAACTCAGCACCTTGAGGCCCTGCATGGCCAAGACCAGCCCCACCGCAAAAGATGCCACCACCACCAGGGTGAAGGATTTCACCCCCAGCTGGTACATCTGGCTGATAGTCTCCCGAATGAACCAGGGCGGGTGGGCCAGGCTGCGGCACGAATCGATCCAAAAGAGGCACAGGTCCCCCATGTAATCGACGAAAGCCATCGTTTTATGGCCGGCCCGATAAAACAAGCCCTCTTTCATCAGCTTCGCCCCATGCAACCCTCACGGACGGGAAAGATGTGTGCCAGGCAGCCGGGCCTCCGGCGCTTTGCCATGGGTTACAACGTGTTAAAACTACCTAAAAATCAGGGTTGTGTCAAGGAGAAAGCCCGGGGGCCGGCCCCATATCCGGCCGCTCCCCCCGGGAGATAGGATGAATCACAATTTCGTATATAATTGTTATCATTTTGTTGCTTAATATACGAAATTGGCATATAGATTATAAATTCTTGAGGGCCTCTGGCGGCCGGCAGCACCGTGCCGGGTATCTGAGGTTCTTGGGTGAACCGGTTAATGAGTCTTGATTTTTCACCGGGTTGCCGCCATTGAAGCCGGGGGCGCCCTGAGCGCTCCGGGGATCAGCCTCGGGACATAATCCCAACTTTTTATGGACTGCCAGTGAGTATCGTTATGAATGACCTTAACCTGCTGTACGAAATTACCGAAACCCTGGGCAGCCTGGGCCCCCTGCCCCGCACCCTGCAACGGGTGCTCCAGATCATGGCCCAGAGCATGAACATGCGCCGGGGCACGGTTACCATCCTCAACCCGGAGACCTCGGAATTGCAAATCGAGGTGGCCCACGGCCTGACCGCCGAAGCCCGGCGCCGGGGACGCTACAAGCTGGGGGAAGGCATCACCGGCCGGGTGGTGGAGACCGGGGAGCCGGCGGTGGTCCCCCGGGTGAGCCAGGAGCCGCTCTTTCTCAACCGGACCCGGTCCCGGGGCTCCCGGGAGAAAGAGGAACTCTCCTTTTTGTGTGTGCCCATCAAAATTAATTACAAAACCATCGGGGCCCTGTCGGTGGACAAACTCCACCGGGACCTGGACCTGGACCGGGACCTCCGGCAGCTCACCATCATCGCCTCCATCATCGCCCAGACGGTGAACAACCTGCTGCTCATCGACCGGGAGAAGGAGCGCCTGCAGAACGAGAACCTGACTCTCAAGGGCCAGTTGCAGGAGCGCTACCAGGTGGGCAATATTATCGGCACCTCGGGTAGGATGCGGGAAGTGTTCGAGATGATCGAACGGGTGGCCAAGAGCAACGCCACCATCCTTATCCGGGGCGAATCCGGCACCGGCAAGGAGATGGTAGCCTCGGCGCTGCATTACAACTCCCTCAGGGCCGACAAGCCCTTCATCAAGGTAAACCTGGCGGCCTTGCCGGAGACTTTGGTGGAGAGCGAACTCTTCGGGCACGAACGGGGGGCGTTTACCGGAGCCATGCAGCGCAAACAGGGCCGCTTCGAGCTGGCCCAGGGGGGCACGATCTTTCTGGATGAGATCGGCGACCTCAGCCTCAATGTGCAGCTCAAACTCCTGCGGGTCATCCAGGAGCGCGAGTTTACCCGGTTGGGCGGGACGACCACCCTGAAGGCCGATATCCGCCTTTTGGCCGCCACCCATCGGGATCTGGAGCAGGCGCTGTCCACCGGCATCTTCCGGGAAGACCTCTACTACCGCCTCAACGTCTTTCCCATCTACCTGCCGCCCTTACGGGAGCGCATGGCCGATATCCCGGCCCTGTCGGAACACTTCTTAAAAAAGTACGCCGAGGAGCACGCCAAGCCGGTGCTGCGCCTGTCGGCCCCGGCCCTGGACCTGCTCATGCAGTATCCCTGGCCGGGCAACGTGCGGGAACTGGAGAACATCATCGAGCGGGCGGTGCTGGTGTGCGACGAAGACACCATCTTGAGCGTCCATCTGCCTCCCACCTTGCAGCGGCAAGAGCCGGGGGGGGACCGCCGGGGCCTGTCGGCCCAGGTGGAGCACCTGGAGCGGGAACTCATCACCGAGGCCCTGCGCCAGACCCGGGGCAACCAGAGCCAGGCGGCGCAAATTTTGGACACCAGCCTGAGGATTTTGGGCTACAAGATTAAGCAGTACGGCATCGAAGCCCGGCGCTTCCGGGCGGCGTGATTCGGGTCTGATAAGAGCCAAGTGGATTGAGCTTCCTGGATTAAACCGGCGTCAGCGAATATGGAAAAGGGTGGGCATGCCCCACCCTTTTTTATCTGTAACGACCAGGATTTTATCTGCTAAGGCTTAAATCAAGGTTATAGCAAATCCGAAATACCTATATATAAACCCGCCTGGGCCTGAACTGCCGTTAAGATTACCATATCCATGGCGTGCCTCACCGGTGGCGTGACCCACATAAATAGCGGTACAAATGAAAATCTCCTGGTTGCTCAACGAGCTTTTTCTTGCCCCTTGGTTTTTTTGAGCGGCCTGGGTTTGCAAGACGGCCTTTTCTTGGGAGATTTTCCTCCTCTTTCATTATTTAAGAGGGAATCGGGGTGCAAGAAGGCATAGACCGGCTGGTCTCCTGATTCCGGGCCTTTTATCCGGAGGTTGTCAAGAGGTGGCGTGACCTTGCCCGGCTCGGCCCAAACCGTACCGAGAAATCTGCCAATCTGAAGCTTTTCCGGCTCACCGGGGGAAAAAGTGAGCCGAGCAATAATTCCCAAACTGATCCCAGCTCCAACCATTAATATTTGCCACTTGCGGCGATGATATTTTGGCGTATAAAAAACCCTTCCTCTTGGCGTGTGAAAGACGTGGATAAGAAAATAAATCAAATAAGCTAACATAATACCGAAAAACACTAACACTGGAGATCCTCCCGGGCACCTGAATCCTCAGGGCGCGGCTTTCAGCATCTTTGTCCTCTATCAGCCATCTCGTTCATCTGCACGTTGATAAGATCGGCATTACAGCAGCCTATTTTAAGATTTAGTAAACTTTCAAAGAAAAGCAATCGGGGAAAACCTGAGATTGGGGATCTAAATATCGGAATTTCTGTGGGTATTGGGGGCAGAGTTTCAATTCGCCATAATGATCATGCCGTTGCGCAGGTTGCTCCTAGGGCCGCAAGAATGCCGCTTTGATACCCTTGCCCTTCTCGGTTACGTTGCGGTAGGCTCCAAGATGCGGACCTTTTTTAGCATTGACTGAATGCTGGATAACTGGCCAAACCCGGCAATTATCCCCAAACCAGGGCACGGTGCTGGTATGGTCCGGATAGAGAAACACTACGAGACCCTCTGGATGAGCGCAATCATAGCCGTTATTGAGAGGTTTGGGCAAACCAGGAGGTCCTACCGGAAGTCCCCCCCTTATTGGCCATCGCCAAAAATCACTAAGGGGGCCCAGAAGAAGGGATCGCGGTATTTATCGCCGTTCTCGCCGCGCAGCAGGGTCAGCTTGATCTGGCGCAGGGCCTCGGCCCGGCCCTGCTTCTGGGCGAGATAACGAAACATCCCCACATCCAATTCCATGGCCGATTGAGATTCTATGGACCACAGGGTCACCGAGACCGCGGGGCTGCCGGTATACATGAAGGCCCGGGTCAGGCCGATTACCCCCTCTCCCTGGACTTCGGAACCGCGGCCGGTATTGCAGGCGGACAAGGATACCAGGTCGGCATTGAGCTGCAAGCCAAAGACATCCCCCATGGTCAGGTAGCCGTTCTTTTCGGGATGAGAGAGGACCAATGCGGGTTGTGCCACCCGATCCACTTCTCCGGGCAGAACGCCGTGGCAGGCAAAGACCAGATAGCGGTAGGCCGCCAGCTTGCCGGCCTGGTTCAGACTAAAGACCGTGCTCCGGGAGGCCGCTTCTTTAAGCTGCAAGGGGTTACTGGTCTCCGGGGCTTTGAGCACCGCCTGGATGGCCCGGACTTCGTCCTCAGTCTCCGGCAGGGCAATAAAACCGCCCCTCAGGATCGCCTTATAGGCCCGGGTTTGCAGACCGCGGACCGAGCCCTCCTCCGCCTGGCCCTTGACGTCTTTATCGTAACTGGGATTGGCAAAGGCCAGGAGTGGGTAAGACGGCTGAGCCTGCTTGCGGGCCTGGGCCTCCCGCAGGGTATTGAGCAGCGAGGCCGAAGAGAGATAGGCGACGGCATGATCCTCCACCAGATAGTGCGGCGGCTGACCGGCGGCCTGGGTTTCCAGGGTCTCGAAAGGCAGGGAATAAAGGGGACCGGTGGGGACGATATAGAGGCGGCTGCCGGGAATGAGGGCCGCCCGGATCTGGGCGGGAACGAGTAAATTGTGGAGTTCCTGCCGGAGCTTCTCCCGTGGTTCCTTGGCAGCAGCCTGGGGCTTCACCTCTCCCCCTGCCTCATCCCCGGTCTTCAAAACCAGGCGCCGGTAGCCCGCCACCTTCCGGGCCAGATCCTTCGCCCCGACGGACAACGTTTGCAGCATGAAGACCCCGTTACCGATTACCCACAGGCAGGTCTTATCGGACATGACCCCGTAAACCAGGAGAATCTCCCCGGGTTTCAGGACCCTGGTTTGCAGTTCCGCCAACGTGGCAGGTTGGGGATATTTCAGGGCATAGTAGGCGGGGTTGTTGGTGCGTAACTCGGCTTGTAAGGCCTTTAAGGCCGTTCTGGCCTGTTCAAGTTCTGATTCCAGGCTTTGGAGACGCGAGCCGTCCGGCCTGGGTTTTGACCCCTCTTTCTCCAGGGCGGCCTGCACATTATTCCGGCGGTTTTCCAACTCAGTCTCCCGGCTTTTCACCTCCTCCGGCAGGCCGGCAAAGTTGCGGGCGCCGCTCTGGCCGATCTCTTCCAGCAAAAGGCGGCCCTGCTTGCGCTCAAAAATCTCCAGGGAATCCCGGTCATAACCCTTGGTGGGATCTTTCTCGTGCAGCGACCTGAGCAGCTCGATTAATCCGTCATAGACATGAAACTTACTCTGCATAAAGGTGGTCCGGTTTTCTTTATCAACCAACCCGGCTCGCAGGCCTTCGATGGTATCCAGAGACTGCCGGTAATACTGGATAGCCTGGCTGGGGTCACCCAGCTTCACTTCGAGGTCTCCCAGAGAAGCCTGCGCCCTCCAGAGACTTTCCGGACGCCGTATCTCCTGGGCGACCTTAATGCCCTCCTCCAGGGCCTGTCGGGCCTGATCATATTGTCCCAGGTGACGGTAGATATTACCCAGATTATTGAGATTCACTCCCTCGCCGTCACGGTTCTGGATCTTGCGGTTGACGGCCAGGGCCTGCAGGCAATAGTCCCGGGCCTGGTCAAACTGACCCAAATCAATGTAAATACATGCCAGACCATTTAAATCACGCGCCTCGCCACCGCGGTGCCGCCATTCAAACGGCCGGTTGATTGGTTGGATACAAAAAGCTCGATGCACGGCCAACGCTTGCCGGTAATACTCCAGGGCCCGGTCATTCTGGCCCATGCTGTAGTAGTACCAGCCCAGGTTACTCAAAAGATTCCCCTCGAGAAAACAGTCCTTGGCTTCTTTGACGATGGCCAGAGCTTGTTGGTAATAGTCCAGGGCCCGGTCATTCTGACCCAAGTTTTCGTAGAGGCCGCCCAGGGAACTTAAATTAGATGCCTCAAACCGGCGTCTCTTGTACTCCCGGCTAATGGCCAGAGCCTGTTGGTAATATTCCAGGGCCCGGTCATACTGACCCATTGCCTGGGAGGCCCAGCCCATATTGTTCAAAAAAGCTCCACTGATCTTTTGATTGAAGTGGATGAGGTCCAATGGATTTTCCGACTTCCTCGCCTGTTCCAGCCCTTTTTCCAATTTGACCATGGCTTCAGGGTAATGGCCGTTGTTAGCCAACTTGTAGCCTTCATATTTCAGCATCAGCACGGAAATGGTCCCGCATCCCAGAGACCCGCCCAGCAATAAAACCAGCAATGCACCGGATAAAAGGCTCCTGACTCGGCCCATGATTGTTTCCTTTTTCCTAAAATAGCCGCATACTAAATCCGGATTAGGGAACGGCCGAATCCGGTCTGCCCCAGGTCACGACTCCGGACCATTACCAGAACTTCAGCCTCTAGACGCCATTCAGGGCGGCGGCCTCCCTGCTCCCGGCCAGCATGATAGCATAAAATCGTTGGGCCGATCTATACCGTTCGCTTTCAGGGATGATAGGCCAGAAAAAAGGTTTGCAAGGGCGCCGGCAGAGGCCTGCCGGCCGGCAAGGCCAGGTGGGGTTTGGGAGAGCGAGGCGAGATGCACAACTGATGGGAATAATTTTCCATAGGGCGCTTGACACAACAATTATGTTGAAGTAGTTAAGATCAGTTGAGGTTCTGCATCTCTCCGCCGGGGATTTTTCTTCCTGGATCGTCGAGAAATATTGACAATCTTGTCAGCATTTTTTTTGCCAAATCTACAATAATGTAAACCAAGGTTTGGTTAAGTTTTTGATTTTTCTTAAGAATCACTCTGGTATAATAATTGCTGTGAGGAGTACAAATATTCTGTTCAGGAGGAATACCGTGCACTGCCAAGCCTGCCAAACTGCAGAGGATGTGTTCCGCATTGTCCGGGATAAAGAGATAAGCTTTATCCAGATCTGGTTCACCGACATCCTGGGAGTGTTAAAAAGCTTTTCCATTCGCCCGTCCGAACTGGAAGAGGCCATGACTGAAGGGATGGGGTTTGACGGGTCCTCCATCGAGGGATTTGCCCGCATTCAAGAAAGCGATATGATCGCCAAGCCCGACCCCACCACCTTTCAGATTCTGCCCTGGCGCCCCGAGGAAAAACCCGTGGCCCGGATGTTCTGCGACATCCTGCAGCCCGACGGCTCCCCCTATCCGGGTGATCCGCGTTATGCCCTAAAGCGCATGCTGGCCAAGGCCGCGGAGAAGGGTTACACCAGTTATCTGGGACCGGAACTGGAGTACTTTTATTTCGCCAACAGCGAAAGCACCGAAGTCTTGGACCAGGGCGGCTACTTCGACGCCCCGCCCCTGGACATGGCCAACGACCTGAGACGGCACACCATCTTCGGCCTGGAGAGCATGGGGGTGCGCATTGAATACAGCCACCATGAAGTAGCCGCGTCCCAGCACGAAATCGACATGCGCTACGACGAAGCCATGCGCATGGCCGACAAGACCATGACTTTGAAGGCGACGGTGAAGGCCATCGCCATGATCAACGGGGTCTATGCCACGTTTATGCCCAAGCCCATCTTCGGGATCAACGGCAGCGGCATGCACACCCACCAGTCCCTGTTCCTGGGCAACAAGAACGCTTTCCACGATGCCAACGACGCATATAACCTGTCGGCCACCGGCAAGAGTTACATCGCCGGCCTGCTGAAACATGCCCGGGAGATCACCGGCATCTGCAGCCAGTGGGTCAACTCCTACAAGCGGTTGGTGCCCGGCTACGAAGCCCCGGTGTATGTCGCCTGGTCCCGGCGGAACCGTTCGGCGCTGGTGCGGGTGCCCATGTACAAGCCCGGCAAAGAAGCCGCCACCCGGTGCGAGTACCGCGCCCCCGATCCGGCCTGCAACCCCTATCTGGCCTTCACGGTGATGCTGGCCGCCGGCCTCAAGGGCATTGAGAATAATTATGTGCTGCCCGAGCCGGTGGAAGTGGACATTTACCATCTGTCCCAAGCCGAACGTCACAAGCTGGGGATCCAGGAGTTGCCCGGCAGCCTCATCGAGGCCGTCGACGAAGTGGAAAAGAGCGCCGTGGTCAAAGAAGCCCTGGGCGACCATATCTTCAACAAGTTCATCGAAAACAAAAAGATCGAGTGGGACGCTTTCCGGATGCACGTGAGCGACTTCGAGATCGAGCGTTATCTGCCGATTATGTAACCGCCGCTTCATTGGCCGGCGACGCTACGAATCGTTAGATTAATCCAGTAGGCTGCGAGGAGGTTTTCCTCCTCCGGCCTACTTGTGCGCCCAGACGATTTTCCTACATTCTTGTAGTTTTGTGGCATCCATTAACATATTTGCAGTATGCGGGAGGCATGGCATGAGGGGGCTCTTAACTCTGGCGGCACCGCCCGGCGGTTGGTGGGCCGCTCGTTGGTCCTGCTGATGACCCCGTCCCTGGCCCTCCTTCTCCGGCCGGCAACCCGAGCGATCGTTCACCTAATCCACCAGGCGATGGAAGGTTTCCTTCTTCCAGCCCACTGGTGCGCTCAGACGCTTTTATTACAAACTTGTGATTTTGTGACATCAGATAACAAATTTGGAGTTTGAAGGAGGAATGACATGGGGGGGGCTCTTAACTCTGGCGACACCGCCTGGCTGTTGGTGTGCTGCGCGTTGGTCCTGATGATGACCCCGGCCCTGGCCCTCTTTTACGGAGGGATGGTGCGCCGGAAAAACCTGCTGTCCACCTTGACCCTGAGCTACATCTTTATGGCCCTGGCCGGAGTCCAGTGGGTCCTGTACGGCTACTCCCTGGCCTTCGGGACCGATATCGGGGGCTTGATCGGGGGGCTCAACTTTTTAGGGCTGCACGGCGTTGGGGCCCTGCCCAACCCGGATTATGCCAAAACCATCCCCCAGGGACTCTTCGCCGCCTTCCAGATGATGTTCGCGGTGATCACCCCGGCCCTGATCACCGGCGCCTTTGTGGAACGGGTGCGCTTCAAGTCCTTTTTGCTCTTCAGCTTGATCTGGATGACCCTGGTGTATGACCCCCTGGCCCACTGGGTCTGGGGCAAGGGCGGCTGGCTGGGCGCCCTGGGCGTCCTGGATTTCGCCGGCGGCACCGTGGTGCACATCGCCGCGGGCTACTCGGCCCTGGCGTTTGCCCTGGTCATCGGCCCCCGGAAAGGTTTCGGCAAAATCCCCATGGAACCTCACAATATCGCCTACACCGTTTTGGGAGCCGGGCTCCTGTGGGTGGGGTGGTTCGGGTTTAACGCCGGCAGCGCCCTGGCGGCCAACGGCGTGGCGGTCAACGCCCTCCTCACCACCAACACCTCCGCCGCGACCGCGGCCCTGGTGTGGATGATGCTCAGCTGGCTGGATGGCCGCCCCAGCACTTTGGGAATCGCCACCGGCATGGTGGTGGGCCTGGCGGCGGTGACCCCGGCCGCGGGCTTCGTTTCGCCCATGGCGGCCTGTTTCATCGGCGCTGTGGCCGCGCCCATTTGCTATTATGCTATCCGGTTCCGGCAGAACCGCAACCTGGATGAGTCCATGGACGTCTGGGCCTGCCACGGCATGGCCAGCACCTGGGGCATGCTCGCCACCGGGTTGTTTGCCACGGTGGAACTGAATAGCGCCGGGGCCAACGGCCTGTTCTACGGCAGCCCCAAGCAACTGGGGCTCCAGTTCCTGGCGGTGGTGGTCACCATGGCCTTCACCTTCGTGGTCACTTACGTGGTGGCCAAAGTGCTGGACATGAGTATCGGCCTGCGGGTCACCACCATGGAAGAAGAGGTGGGTCTGGACATCAGCGCCCACGGTGAGAGATCGTACTCTTGATTCAACCGCCGATGAACGCGGCTACACGCCGATAAAGATGAGTAATAATCTCCATCGGCGTTTATCTGCGGCTAAGAGGTTTTTGCCATGCTAAAGAAAATCGAAGCCATTATTCGGGAAGACAAGCTCAACGATGTTAAGGAGGCCCTCCGGGAGATCGGCATCGTCGGCCTGAACGTCTTTGAAATCCGCGGCCACGGCCGCCAGGGCGGCATCACCCTGGTGGGCCGCTCCGGCAGCTACCAGGTGGA